>JBEBFW010000068.1:0-14094 GCA_040081755.1 Parvularculaceae bacterium | reverse complement strand
GCGATGAACTTTTGCTGCCGTTTGTTTCGGCGTGAAGGCCTCGCCGCATCCTTCGCGACGCCTCGCTTCGCGAGGCTCCTCAGGATGAGGCCTTGAATCGTCCACGCCGCAACAAACTCCGCCTCACCCTGAGGAGCGGCGCCTCGGCGCCGCGTCGCGAAGGGCCCCGGCGAGTTCCGTATTCATCCGTAAACCGAGCTCGCGAGCCCTCACCCCTCCCAAGGCACGTTGGCCCCTCTCCCGCCACGAAGCGGCGGGCGAAGGGGGAAAGCCGCGTCTCCCGCGTTTGCGACAGTCCGCAGTCGCAGAACAGCATCCTCGTCCCGAGCCTCACCGAAGGGCGTGACGCCTCGCTTCGCGAGGCTCCTCGGCGATGAGGCCTTGAATCGTCCACGCCGCAACAAACTCCGCCTCACCCTGAGGAGCGGCGCCTTCGCGCCGCGTCGCGAAGGGCCCCGGCGAGTTCCGTATTCATCCGTAAACCGAGCTCGCGGGCCCTCACCCCCTCCCAAGGCACGTTGGCCCCTCTCCCGCCACGAAGCGGCGGGCGAGGGGGAAACGCGCTTGTCAAGCGCGCGGCGCGAGTCTTTGTATACGGAATGAAGCCTTCCTCAGCGCCGCCGGCGGCTTCCGTCGCGCCAGTCGCCGTCGCGGCGCACGTCGCGCAAGCCCTCGGAGACATCCGAATAGAACATCAGGAGTTGGCTTTCGTCCGCATAGGTCGCGGCGGGATAGGCGCCCTTGAGCGGCAGCCGGGGCAGGTCCTGATGCGCGCCGACCATGAATTCTTTCCAGATGCGCGCCGGGATGGTGCCGCCGGTGACCTTCTGCATCGGCGTGAAGTCGTCATTGCCGACCCAGACGCCGGCGACGAGCTGCGCCGTGTAGCCGACGAACCAGGCGTCGCGCCAATCATTGGTGGTGCCGGTCTTGCCGGCGGCGTCGCGATTTGAGAGCCGGGCGCCGGCGCCCGTGCCCGTCGACATCACCTGATAGAGAAGGTGGGTCATGCCCTCGGCCGTCTCCTCGGCGATGGCGCGCCGGGGTTTCAGGGCCGGCCGCTCGTAGATAAGCTCAAGGCTCTGGTTCTCGATGCGCTCGATCGCATAGGGCTCGGGCCCCCAGCCATTATCCGCAAACGGAATATAAGCGGCCGCCAGCTCTTCCAGCGTGACGCTGATCCCGCCGAGCGCGATCGAGGCGACGGGCTCGATATGCGACTTGATGCCGAGCCGCCGCGCCATTTCGACCGAGCTGGCGCGCCCGATCTGCTCGGAGATCTGCACGGCGATGGTGTTGATCGATTTGGCGACCGCCTCGGTGAGGCGCATGCGACCCTGATAGCCGGGCGTATAGTTTTCAGGCTTCCAGCCGTCGATATCGACGGGCTGATCGACGAACACCGAATCGGGCGTCACGCCGCTTTCGAGCGCCGCGGCGTAGACGATGGGCTTGAAGGCGGAGCCCGGCTGGCGCAGCGCCTGCGTCGCCCGATTGAACTGGCTTTCGAGATAGGAGCGCCCGCCCACCATGGCGCGGATCCCTCCGTTCACGTCGTAGGCGATGAGGGCGGCCTGTTCGGCGCCGGCCGTCTTTGCATCGACGCCGATCGCGGACTTGATCGCCCCTTCGGCGAGACGCTGCATGCGTCGGTCGATGGTCGTCGTCACCACGATGTCGCTCGGGATCGCGCCGCCGATGAGGCCGCGGGCCTTTTCGGCGATGTAGTCGAAGAACCAGCCGACATCGGTATTGTTCTCTCCGCTGGCGACGACCGCCGGATGAAGCACGGCGTCACGCGCCTCGAACTCCGAAATGGCGCCGGTCTCGCGGAGGTTCTGCAGGACCTCGTCGGCGCGGTTCTGCGCGCCGCCGGGATTGAGCGTCGGCGCGAGCTGCGAGGGGGCCTTCGGCAGACCCGCGAGCATGACGGCCTCGGCGAGCGAGACATCGCGCGCCGACTTGCCGAAATAGGTGCGCGCCGCGGAATCGATGCCGTAGGCGCCGGCCCCGAAATAGATGCGATTGAGATAGATCGAGAGAATCTGCTCCTTGGTGTAGCGGCCCTCGATCCACAGCGCGAGCAGCGCCTCGCGCGCCTTGCGGGTGTAGTTCTGGTCGAAGCTGAGGAACAGGTTGCGCGCCAGCTGCTGCGTGATGGTCGAGCCGCCCTCGACGACGCGGCCGGCGCGCAGATTGGCGAGGAGCGCGCGCAGCGATCCGCGAAAATCGACGCCCCGATGTTCGAAGAAGCGCCGGTCCTCCGTGGCGACGATCGCTTTCACCAGATAAGGCGGCAATTCGGCGACCGACACCTGTTGCCCGTAGCGCGCGCCGCGCGCAGCCAGCTCCTCGCCGTTGCGGTCGAGAATAACAATCGAAGGCAGGCGGTTGACCGCCCACAGGTCGGCGTCACCGGCGGGCCGCGGCGCGAGCACGACGAACGCGGCGAAAAGGAACCCAAGGAGACCGACGGCGCCGAGCGAAAACGCGGATGCTGCTGCATCAAGAACCAATGCGGCTCGCGCCTTCGGCGTCCGGGGTTTTGCGGCCGCCTTTGGCGCCCCGGTCTTGCGCGGCGGCGGCGGCGTCGCCGGCGGCAGGTCGCTGTTCATCGGATTCTCGCGAGCGAAAAGCGTTCCCGCCTTTGCGCCGAATTCACGCGCGCGGTCAGCGACAAGGGCGCCCGCGGCCTTCATGCCGGCGCCCGCTCTGTCCATCGCCGCAGCGGCGCCGGCGAGCAGCGGATCGGCGCCGCGCAGCGGGCTTTGCCTCGCGCCCGGCGGCGGGGAAGCGTCATTCGGCTCTGCGCTCATGCGCGCTCTTCCGTAACTCACGAGGCGACGAGCCCCAGTCAGGTCTATTTTGACTGATACCATGGCGGGTTTCGGGCGAGAATGTGAGAATTATCGCGCGCCGCCATCGACCGATGAGGTCGGCCGGACGACGAGTTCATGCGGCGGACGGCGGCGAGGGGCGTCTGATCAGCGTTTCTGCGCTTCTTCCGCCGCCGCCTTCCTGAGGCAGGCGCAGTCGTCAAGCTTCTCGACGCCGCTGGTGTCGAGATAGGATCGCAGCGCATCGAGCAGGATCGCCTGGCTCGTGCGCTCGAATTGGGCTGCGGCGAGTTTCAGGCGCAGAAAATCCGGGATGGGAAGACGCAGGGTGAACGCCGCGCGCTTTTCGCGGGGCGCCTTCGCGCCGGCAGTCTCGGGGCAGCCGGTGGACGCGCAGGGGGCCGGCGCCCCGCTGAACGGGTTGCTCGTCCGTTGCGGAGCGAAACGCTTCAGCGACGGCGCCGCCCCGCCCTTGCGCGCAAGGAGCGCCGCCGACAGCGAGGCGACCCTGCCGTCGAGCCGCGCGTAATCGTCGATCTGACTTCCGTCGGGATCGCTCATGAGCCAAATCTCCGGCCGAAGACGCGCTGCGGCCCGCTGACCGCAGCCGCCGCTGGCGCGGCGTGGTGCTGCCCGTCGGGCGTGCGGTAGCCGCCGTCCTGGCGCATCAGACGTTCATGGAGATATTTCCAGACTTCCTTGACCTCGAGGGCCGATTTGCACACCGGGTCGATCTCCATGACCGTGCGCCCGTCGATCATGGAGGCCGCGAAATCGACGCGATGATGGATCACGGTCGGCGCGACCGTTCCGTGCTGCGATAAGGCGATCGCGGCCTCGGAGGTGATGCGCGCCTTGGGGGTCGCGCCGTTGATGACGAAGACCAGCGGCTTGCCGCGGCTCTCGGCGATATCGACCGTCGGACCGACGGCGCGCAGGTCATGCGGGGACGGACGCGTCGGCGCGACGACTAGGTCGGCGAAACCGACGACCTCGGAGATGGCGCGCGTTACGGCCGGCGGCGTATCGACGACGACGAGGCGAAAGCCTTCGTCGCGGGCCCGGTTGAGATCCTGAAAGAGGTTCGAGAACACCGACTGGATGAAAGCGGGCTCCGGATCCTGCCGCACGTTCCACCATTTGGCGAGCGAGCCTTGCGGATCGGTGTCGACGAGCGCCACGGGCCCCGCGCCCTGACGGCCAGCCTCGACGGCGATGTGCCCGGAGAGGGTCGTCTTCCCCGAGCCCCCTTTTTGGGACGCAAATACGATGACGCGCATCGACGCGAACATCAAAGTCCTCCTTTGCGGGCATTTTTCCGGCCAGGCGCAGCGGCCGAAGAAAACGCGGAAGCAAAAAAACAAGGCGCGCGGACAGATTCCCCCGCCCGCGAGGAGCTTCGCGCTTTACTGTTAATTTTCCTGCAAATCAGAGGGCGCGAATTTTTCATGCGCCGTTAAAGCAAAACGCGCCGGAAGCGACCAAAATACGCAAGGCCGCAACCGACGCAGCGCCTTCCTACGGCAAAGCGATTAAAGGCGGGTTAGCCCGCGCCGCGATCGATCCGTGTACGCTTTATTAAGGCGCGGATCAGAGGCAGTCGTAATGGCGATAGCGCCAGCGCACCGAGTTCGGGTCGATGGTCTCATCGACGTAGACCGCGCGGCGGCCATAGGCGTTGCAATGCGAATCCGCCTGCTCGAAAAGCTCGTCCGGATCGTAATTGTAGGGGTCGTAAGGGATCGTCACGGACTGTTCCGTTCCCCTCGGCGGCCCGTAGTTCGTCGTCTCACAGCCGACGAGCGCGAGCGCCGCCGCCAAACCCAAAAACCAACGCATCCCCGCGGCTCCCTTTCCAACGCAACGCCTTTGAGGCTATCAGGCCGCCGGGCCACAATAAAGGGCGCGCCCGCCGTGAGGGACGGAGGGGCGCGCTTCCTCAATTCACGGGCGAGTGACGGTCCCGCCTTTTGTCAGGGGCTTTCAGGCGGCTTTCTCGCCCTTCAGCACCTTCACGTTCGCGCCGTTGTCGCCATTGATGGCGATTTTGCGCGGCTTCAGGGTCTCCGGGATCTCCCGCTTCAGGTTGATATGGAGGAGCCCGTTAACCAGGCGGGCGCCATCGACGCGCACATGCTCGGCGAGCTGGAAGCGCCGCTCGAACGAGCGGCCGGCAATGCCCTGATGCCGAAAAGTGCGGGCTTCGTCGAGGTCGGGACGCCGGCCGATGACGGTCAATGTCTGCTCGCGAAGCTCGATATCGAGATCGGTTTCGGCGAAGCCCGCGACCGCGAGCGTGATCTCGTAGTCGTTCTCCGAGACGCGCTCGATGTTATAGGGCGGATAGCCGCCGCCGTCGGTCTTCCCGAGCGTGTCGAGCAGATCGAAGACGCGGTCGAAACCGACAGTCGAGCGATAAAGGGGGGTCAGATCGTAGCTGCGCATGGATTCCTTCTCCTGATGAAGCAAGGTTTGAACGCCCGCCCTTCGATGCGGCGGGGTCGGAGCCGGGTGGCCTCCGACTTCAATCAGGTAGGCGCGGCCGACGCCGTTTCAAGACGGCCCCAGGCTGGCCCCAGGCAATTCCCGGCGCGCGGAAACTGGCTTAAGGGATCGACCTCGATTTTCGTGGGGCTGATCGATGCGCGCTCTCCGTCTGCCGGCCGTCGCTATGCTCGCCGCCATGGTCGTCGCCATGGTTGCTGCTTGTGCGCCGAAGTCCGGCGAGAAACCGGCCGAGGCGAAGGCGCCCGCGATCGGGACGCTGCTCGATGAAGCGATCGCGGGAGATAATCGCTCGTCAGAGGAGCGCGCCCGGGACGCCTTCCGCCATCCGAAGGAGACGCTGCTCTTCTTCGGCCTCGAGCCGTCCATGACAGTCGTCGAGGTCTGGCCCGGCGGTGGTTGGTATACGAACATTCTGGCGCCGGCGCTAAAACGCGGCGGCGGCAAGTACATCGCGGCCGGTCTCGATCCGGAGGCGAGCGCGCGCGCCAGAAGCGCCGTCGCCGCCCTCAAGGAGAAGATCGGCGCGAACCCCCCGCTCTACGGCGATGTCGTCTTCACGGTGCTCGGCGACGGCCATGAAATGGCGCCCGCCGGCGCCGCCGACCTGGTGCTCACCTTCCGCAATGTTCACAACTGGCTCGCAGCCGGCGCGGCGGAGGCGAACTTCAAGCGCTTCTACGACGCCCTGAAGCCGGGGGGCGTGCTTGGCGTCGTCGAGCATCGCGCCAATGCCGATGCGAGCGAGGCCGCCGAGAAGACGACCGGCTATGTGCGCGAGGAAACCGTAATGGCGCTCGCTCTGGCCGCCGGGTTCGAGTTCGAGGCCGCGTCTGAGATCAACGCCAACCCCAAGGATACGAAAGATCATCCGTTCGGCGTCTGGACCTTGCCGCCGACGCGGCGTTCGTCGGCGGTGAGCGGCGTTGGAGATCCTGCTTTCGACAAGGCGAAATATGAGGCGATCGGCGAAAGCGACCGCATGACCTTGAAGTTCCGCAAGCCGCTGGGCGCCGACGGCGCCTTGTTCGAATAGCGATGGCGCCGCCTGACGAAGAACTGTTGCGCGCGGCGGCCGGCGTCTTCGCCGAGGCCTTCGGCGGGATCATCCGCATCGAACCGGACGGCGGCGCGCCGTTCTGGATCGACGGACGAAAGGCCCCGCCCTCGGTCAGCGCCGCGGCGCCGTCTGACGTCAATGATGAGGGAGCGGGCTGCTGCACATGGTTCGCCGCGCGCGACACGCTGCTGCGCATTTTTGAGGAAGAGCGGTTCCTGGCGAGCTCGTTCGTGTCGGGACGTCTCGGCATTCTCGGCGACATGAGCGTCATGGCGCGACTTAACCTCGCGAGGCCGCGTGGCTGATTTCATTTCAATTCCCGGAAACCCGGCGCCCCCAGGCGGGGAGGTTTTCGACTTCTCCGGCGCCGACGGCTCCACGCTGCGCGCCGCCGTGTTCGAGGCCCCCAAGGCGCGCGGCGGCGTCGTCCTCATGGCCGGCCGCTCGGAGTTCATCGAGAAGTATTTCGAGGTGGTGAGCGAGCTTATGGACCGCGGCTTTTCCGTCGCGACCATGGACTGGCGCGGCCAGGGCCTGTCTGCGCGGCTCCTGCCGATTTCGGTCAAGGGCCACATCACCGATTTCGGGGCCTATCGCGCCGATCTTCGTCTGTTTACGGAGGAAGTGGCGAGGAAGCGCTTCGCCGGCCCGCTGCTGCTGATGACCCATTCGATGGGCGGCGCGCCGGCCCTGCAGCTGCTCGCCGAGGGCTACGACGCCTATTCGGCGGCGGTCCTGTGCGCGCCGATGACGCAGCTTTTCGCCGACCCTCTAAAACGCGCCTATGCGCGGTTTATGTCGAGCGCGGCCTGCGCGCTCGGCGCCTCGCGCCAGTCGATCCTCGGCGTCAAGGAGCACTCCCTGCAATTCGAGGGCAATGTCCTCACCTCCGATCGCCGCCGCCATGAGAGGTTCCGCGACCTGCAGGCGGCCGCGCCCAACGCCATCATTCGCGAGCCGACCTATGGCTGGCTGAAAGCGGCGACGGAAGCCATGAAGGACCTGCATCGGCCGGGGCGCCTCGCTGCGCTGGCGACGCCCGTTCTCATCGTCTCCGCCGAGAACGACTACTTGGTCGATTCAAGCGATCACGCCTTCCTTGCGACGCAAAGCCCCTCGACCGAACGCGTCGTCATCAAGGGCGCGCTCCACGAGATCATGATGGAGACGGACCAATATCGCGCGGCCTTCTGGGCCGCCGTCGATGCGTTCATCGAGGCGAGGCTTCGCCGGTGAGCGCTGCCGGGCTCCCGGTACGAAATGCGGGTTACTGCGGTTCGGCCGCTTTTTCGGGCTCGGCCGCCGGAGTTTCTTCTTTCGGCTGGGGGAGTTCGGCCGGATCGATCGGATCGGAGACCGGCTTGCCGCCTTCAAACCCGCCTGCGGAGGGATCGTAGACGTCCTCGAACGGCTCATCCTCGACAAAGTCGCCGCTGCCCTCGGCCCCTTCGACGGCTTCGGAATCGAGCCAGGGATCGCCCTCGACCGTTTCGTCGCCCAGAACGTCCGTCGTTTCTTCGCCGCCCGGAATGTCGCTCGACGGCGTTTCCACGGCGAGCGCGTCCTCAACGTCCTCGCCCGCGAACGACGCCTCGTCGAGGGGCGCCGCCGCAGCCGCGTCCTTGTCCTTCTTGAAGACGTAATAGTAGCCGCCGAGCCCGGCGCCGATCAGCGCCAATGCGCCCAGCACCATCATGATGAATGCGCGCGCCGTCACAGCCGTCTCTCCCCGTCCTGCGGCGCGATTTCGCGCGCCCTGCGCCCATTTCGAATCCTACTTGAGCCGGCGACGTTTACAAGCGCGCCCTTGGTCGCGCAGGCAGGAGCACAAACAGCCGCAAGCCGCCCTTCTCGTGCGGCTTGCTAACGCCATGAAATTGCTGGGATCCCGTTCGAATCCCTAACCCTTGATCCGATCGAGGCCTTCCTCGATGGCGTTCTCGACCGCCGGCAGCTCCCTGATTTCCTCAATGCCCCGCCAGATCATGTCGCCCGAAACGAAGAGGATGATGGCGAGACCGAGGAAGGCGATCCAGCGGAAGCGCGTCAGCATGCGCGCAATGAAAGTCGCCGCGACGCCCATCAGGAAGATCGACAGGGCGAGACCGAAAATGAGAACGGTCGGATGTTCGCGCGCCGCGCCGGCCACGGCGAGAACGTTGTCGAGCGACATGGAGATGTCGGCGATGATGATCTGGGTGACGGCGTCGCGCAGCGATTTGGGCTTGGCGCCCTTGACCGTTTCATCGCCGCCGGAGCCGTCTTTGAGGGCCTCCGCGCCGATCTCGGCATGAGCCGGGCGGCGCAGCTCGCGCCACATCTTCCAGCTCACCCACAGCAGCAGGACGCCGCCGGCGAGGAGGAGGCCGACAACCTGCAGGAGTTGCGTGGTGATGATCGAGAACCCGATCCTCAAGACAGTTGCGGCCAGAATGCCGATGAGGATCGCCTTGCCGCGCTGCTCCCTCGGGAGCCCGGCGGCGGCGAGGCCGATGACGACCGCGTTGTCGCCGGCAAGGGTCAGATCGATCAGGATGACCTGGACCAGCGCAGCGACGAATTCCGGGTCGAGATTCAACAAATGCTCAAGCCACTGCATGCCCCGACCCTGCCCACTGAACCGGCGGGACGGATATAGGCAGAATCGCGCTCAGCGCCAGTGGCGGGACTGCGTTTCGTCGCAAGTTGCGGCAGCGGCTCGCCGGGGCGACGCCTCGATCGTCTAGAGACTGGCCAGGCTGAGCAGCTTCGCCTCGCCGCTCCAGGCTCTCTTGAGCAAGGCGCGGGCGTACTTCGCCCCCGCCTTGTCGCCCGCCTTGAGATTGGCCTCGGCCAGTCCGAAGAGCGCCCGGCCGCTGTTGGGCGCCTCGGCGAGCGCCTCGATGAAAAGCTGCTGCGCTCGCTCGGCGTCGCCGTCGGCGAGCACCATCGCCGCCAGCGTCTGGCGCGCGGGGTAATACCAATAGGCAGGCTCGGTGTAGGGCAGCGCGTCCTGCTTCGCGACGACCTCCTCCATGATCTCCACCGCCTCGGCCCGCTTGCCTTCGGCGCCTGCAGCGCGCGCCTCGATCGTCAGTTGCTGAATTCTCAAAATATCGGTCGCCGGGATGTTGATCTCGAGGAGCGGCGAGAAGTCCTCCTCGGCGAGGAGCTTGCCGATCGCCCGCGCCTCTTCGCGCGCCTTGCCGGCCTCGCCGAGGCGGGCGTAGGCCTCGCCGCGAGCATAGCGCCAGGCGGCCGCGACGAACGGCACTTCGACGCCGGGATCCTCCGTCTCAAGAATAACAGCCGGGTCGGCGAACTGCGCCATGGCGTAATAGGGCGCGACCTTGATCGGCTGCGCGAAGGGAACTTCGCTCGCGAACTGCAGCGGCAACTTATTGTCGAGCTTCGCGGCCATGGCGAGCGCCGTCTTCGCGTCGCCCGCCATCTGGGCGGAGGTCAGCACGAAGTGAATGTTGTGCACGTAGTAGCCGTATTCGTACATGGGCTCGGCCTTGTTGGCGGCAAGGAACGCCTCATCCGCCGCTGACGCTTCGACATTGAGCTTCAGCGACTGCCGGTAGCGGCCGATGCGAAAGTAAGTGTGCGCCGGCATGTGAATGAGGTGCCCGAGCCCCGGCGCGACGCCGGCCAGCCTGTCAGCATAGGGCACAGCGCGAAACGGATCGGTCGTCGCTTCGGTGAGGTGGATGTAAAGATGGATCGCGGCCGGGTGGTTCGGATTGCGTTTGAGGACCGTCTCGATGAGGCCGATGGCGTGCGCGGTGCGCCCTTTCGGCGTGCGCGCGTCCGCTTCCCAGTAATCCCAGGGCGAGGCGTCCATGTCGGCCTCGGCGGAGAGCGCCAGAATGAGATCGTCGCCCGGATATTGCGCGGCGACTTTGGCCATTGCGTCGGCGAAGCCTGCGTCGAGTTTGGCGCGATCCTTCACGGGCGCCGGCGCGTAGCGTTTGGCGAGCGCCTCGATCAGCATACGCTCTTTCTCCGAGGCGCTTTTCGCGCCCAGCGCCTTCTTGAGCGCCGCATAGGCCGGCGCGACGGCTTCGTCCGCCATCGGCGCATTGATGTTGGGGCCGTGGGCGATTGATTCGCCCCACCAGCACATGGCGCAGTCGGGATCGGCGCCTTGCGCCGCCCTGAACGAGGCGATCGCGGCGCCGTGGTTGAAGTTCAGCATGTAGGCGAGGCCGGCGTTGAAATGCGCCTGCGCGAGCGCCGCCGACGTCGTGACCGGGTAGGCGATGTCGCCGAATTTCTGCGGCGCGCCGCTTTGCGCAATCGGCGCCGCCTCTTTCGCCATCGCCGCGCCGATTCTGGCGAAAAAGGCGCGGCTCTTGGCTTGCGAGCCGCCTGCGCCGCCGCACATCGATTCTGCGAGGAGCGAGGGATCGATGAAGGGCGCGCCGCTGTCGGCGCGTTCGATGGCGACGCCGCCCATGACAAGCGCGGCCGCGCCGGCGGCGGCGAGAAGTTTCGTTTTCATTCTGGCTCTCCCAATGCGCCGACGCGGCCTCCGCCCGGAGGATCGCCTGGCGGCGCAATTCTAGGGCGGCTCAGCGCCCAATCAAGGCGCACGTGTAGAGAGGCGAGGCTCGCCGTCTTCGCCCGCGAAGGCGTTTCATGCTCTACTGGAAGAATGTCCGACGCGGCGCTCGCCAACCTCAAGGAATACACAGTCTCCGAGCTTTCCGGCGCCGTCAAACGCGCCATCGAGGGCGGGTTTCCATTCGTGAAGGTGCGCGGCGAGCTTGGGCAGGTGAAGCGCTACGGCGATCGCATCTATGTCGATATGAAGGACGCGGATGCGGCGCTCGCCTGCATCATCTGGCCCAATGTCGCGGCCCGGCTTCGCGTCGCGCCCGAGCAAGGCATGGAGGTCGTCGCAACGGGCCGCCTCTCGACCTACGGCCCGCAGTCGAAATATCAGTTCATTATCGACAGCCTTGAGCCCGCCGGCGTCGGCGCGCTGATGGCGCTCCTCGAGGAGCGAAAGAAACGGCTCGCCGCCGAAGGCCTGTTCGCCGCCGAGCGCAAGCGGGCGATTCCCTATCTCCCCGAGACCATCGGCGTCGTCACCTCGCCCTCGGGCGCGGTCATTCGAGATATTCTCCACCGTCTGCGCGAGCGGTTCCCACGCCATGTCCTTGTCTGGCCGGCGCCCGTGCAGGGCAAGGGCGCAGAAGCGAGGATCGCCGCCGCCATCCTCGGCTTCAACGCCTTGCCCGAAGGCGGGGTCGTTCCGCGCCCGGACGTTTTGATTGTGGCGCGCGGCGGCGGGTCGCTCGAGGATCTCTGGTGCTTCAACGAGGAGATCGTCGCGCGCGCCGCCGCGGCGAGCCGCATTCCGCTCATTTCGGCGATCGGCCACGAGACCGACTGGACCCTCATCGATTATGCCTCCGACTATCGCGCGCCGACGCCGACGGCGGCCGCAGAGAAGTGCGTGCCCATGCGCTCGGAACTCGCCGCGCGACTGGCGACGACCGAAGGCCGGCTCATCAAGGTGATGGCGCGCGCCGCGGAGCAGCGGGCAGGCCTCCTGCGGGCCGCCATCCGCGGCCTTGGACGCCCGGAGGCGTTCTTCGAGTCGCGAATGCAGCGCCTCGATCGCGCTGTCGATCGCCTGCGCGGCGCCGTGCACGCGCGGCTCGGCCAGGCGCGCCTGCGCTTGTCGCATTCAACTTTCAGCCGCACGCTGCTCGCCGCGGGCCTTGCCGAGCGAGGCGCCCGCGCCGGGCGCGCCGGCGCGGCGCTCTCGACCGGCGCAAGCCGCCTCATCGACCGCAAGTGGCGAACGCTCGCGGGGCTCCGGCCTTCTGCGGCGCGCCTCGTCTTGTTGCGGGCTCAGCAGGCGACGGAGACGACCCGCCTCTGGCGCCGGCTCGCCGAATTGAGCGCGCGCCTCTTGCGCCCGAAGGAATCGGCGCTGGCGAGCGCCAGCAAGCTCCTCGATTCGCTCTCCTACGAAAGCGTCCTCGAGCGCGGCTTCGCACTGGTCCAGACGCCTGCCGGACGTCTCATCGCGAGCGCGGTCGAAGCAAAGAGCGGCGCCGCCGTCACCATCCGCTTCAGGGACGGCGCGCGCGGCGCCGTCGTCGGCGGCGCCGCGCCCGTCAAGAAGCCGGTCGTCGCCCGGGCGGATCAGAAATCCCTGTTTGACTGAGTTGGCGCGGTGCATGATCGCGAGGGCGGGGTTAAGTGGAAAGCGTTGTATGAACCTTCAGGAAGATTTCGGCGGCGGCGAGGCGGTCCTTGAATATCGCGACGCCGAGTTTGCCATCCTGCGCCCGGGCGGCTTCGTGCGCTGCGCCGTGACGGGCGTCAAAATCCCCTTGAACTCCCTGCGCTACTGGAATGTCGACAGGCAGGAAGCTTATGCCGACGCGGCTGCGTCGATGAAAGGCTTCAGCGTTGCGAGGAGAACCCCGTGAAGCGTCTCGTGATGATCGGCCTTGTCGCGGCGTTCGGTTGCTCCGCGAGTTCCGAGCCGGGCGCCGCGCAAGGGTCCGACGCCGCCGAACCGACCGAAGAAGCGGCGAGCGAGCCCGCGCCGGCCGATCCCGATGCGGCGAACGAAGCGCTGGCGAAGAAGGCCGCCTACGCCGAGGCGATGAAGGAGGTCGAAGCCCGCCAGCTTGTCTTCGCGCAATCTTCCGAACACGTCCAATTATCCGGCGCAATGACGCAAGGCGGGCTCGTCTTCGGCCAGACGGTTCCTGGGGCCCGCGCGCGGCTCGACGGCGACGACGTGATGGTCGGCGCCGATGGGCGCTTCGTCGTCGGCTTCGGGCGCGACAGCGCCCTCTCCGCGCTCCTCCTCGTCAATCTCCCGGACGGCGGCGAGGAGCGCATCGCCTTGAAGATCGAGGACCGCGAATTCCCCGTGCAACGCATCGACGGGCTCGACCAGTCGAAAGTTTCCGGCTTCACCGAAGGACAGCTGAAGAAGATCGCCGCCGACACCGAGAAGAAAAAGGCCGCGCGCGTCCGGACCGAGGCGGCTGCGCCCGGGGCTGACGCTTTCTCCTGGCCGGTCAAGGGCCGCATCAGCGGCGTTTTTGGGTCGCAGCGCATCTTGAACGGCGAGGCGAAGACCCCGCATTCCGGGCTCGACGTCGCGGCTCCGCAAGGAACGCAGGTGCTGGCCCCTGCCGACGGGATCGTCCGCCTCGCCGAACCGGACATGTATTTTGAGGGCGGGCTTGTCCTCCTCGATCACGGTCACTGGGTCGAGAGCGCCTTCCTGCACCTGTCGCGGCTCGACGTGACGCCAGGGCAGGTCGTGAAGAAGGGCGACCCCATCGGCGCCGTCGGCATGACCGGCAGGGCGACGGGCCCGCACCTCCACTGGTCCCTGAAGTGGTCGGGGCGCCTCGTCGATCCTCAGCTCATGGTGGCTGCGGACGAAAATCCGCAAGAGCCCGCCGCGCCGTCTTCCGGCGGGCGCTAGGCTCCCCTTGCAGTTGACAATCACTCGCAAGTAGGCGAAGAAGAAGCCCGTTTGTGAAGCCCCCCGGAGCCTCGCCGCCCTCATGTATGTGTGCATCTGCAACGCGTTGAAGTGCCGTCAGCTCGCCGAGGCGGCGCGGGACGAGGCGTCGGTCGCTGAAGTCTTCCGTCGGTGCGGCAGCAAGCCGAAATGCGGCAAGTGCCTTCCCGACGTCGCCCAAATGATCGAGGACGCGCGCA
>JBEBFW010000278.1:0-3879 GCA_040081755.1 Parvularculaceae bacterium | reverse complement strand
CCGGGCGTGGGCAAGACCCGTCTTGCCACCGAGATCGCCCAGGGCCGCCACGGGCAGGGCTGGAGCGTGGTGTTCGGCCACGCCGAAGCGGACCTCGCGCATCATGAACGGCGATACCCGAAGCGCTGCACAAACACCACGGCCCCGGTCTTCACCTCGGCGGTGCACGCCGCCAGCGTGGCGAGGGCCGCCACGATTGTCAGCCGGTTGACCATCCGAGCCTCCTGTCAGCGAATCCGTCGCCCTCAGCGTCAGCTTATTTTTGTCTGCGTCAATAGTCCTGAAGGGGGTTCGATGGAGCATGGCCGGCGGGGTTTGCTTCGCCCTAAAAGCGGTGCAGATCGACACCGTCCAACTGGAACGCCATGCGACAGCGCCTCACCCTTCATCCGGCTTCTCGCTGCGACGCGATCTTGAAGATCGAGATCGAGGCCGAGATGGCCGGCCCGCGCCTCTCGCTGCGCTACGTTGCAAGCGGGCGGATCGGCGAGGTGAAAATTCCGGCGCTCACCGGACCGGACCGGACCGACGGTCTGTGGAAGTCGACATGCTTTGAAGCCTTCATCGGATCGGACGAAGGCGACGCCTATTACGAGTTCAACTTCGCCGCATCGACGCAATGGGCCTCCTATCGCTTCGCTTCTTATCGGGAGGGGATGACCCCAGCGCTCGAAACGATCGAACCCGACATCCAGACGCGCGCCGGGGCCGGGGGGCTCGACCTGCGCGGGCTCATCGATCTGCGGCGTCTCGGGGCGCTGCCAGGAGACGAGAGTCTCCTCCTCGGCGTCGCGGCGGTGATCGAAGAGACCAACGGCGCCCTCTCCTACTGGGCGCTCGCCCACCCGCGCGGCAAGCCGGATTTCCATCACAAGGACGGCTTCGTCCTTGAACTGACGAGAGAGAAATGAAATTCGGCGTTGACCGCCTGCTCGCCGATCCAGCCTTGCGCAAACCGCTTGAGGGCCGTCGCGCGGCGCTGCTCGCGCACCCGGCGTCGGTGACGCAAGATCTCACGCATTCGCTCGATGCGCTGGCGGCCTGTCCGGACCTCAAACTCACCGCCGCCTTCGGACCCCAGCATGGGCTGCGAGGCGACAAACAGGACAACATGATCGAATCTCCGGATTTCAAGGATCCGGCGCTCGGGATTCCGGTTTTCTCCCTGTACGGACAAGTGCGCCGTCCGACCGATGCGATGATGGAGACGTTCGACGTCCTGTTCGTCGATCTCCAGGACCTCGGCTGCCGCATCTACACGTTCATCACGACGCTGCGCTATGTTCTGGAAGCCGCGGCCAATCATGGGAAATCCGTTTGGGTGCTCGATCGCCCCAACCCTGTCGGGCGCCCAGTGGAAGGCCTGAAACTGCGTGCGGGATGGGAGAGTTTCGTCGGGGCCGGGGCGCTGCCCATGCGGCACGGTCTCACTCTCGGTGAGCTCGGTCACTGGTTCATCAAGACATTGAATCTCACCATCGACTATCGCGTCATCGGGATGGAGGGTTGGCGCCCGAAAGACGGGCCGGGCTTCGGCTGGCCTCTTGGCGAACGGACGTGGGTCAACCCCAGCCCCAACGCGCCCAATATCTTCATGGCGCGCGCCTACGCCGGCACGGTGATGCTCGAGGGGACGACGCTCTCGGAAGGCCGCGGCACAACGCGGCCCCTCGAACTCTTCGGCGCGCCCGACATCGACGCGCGCGCAATCGTCAACGAGATGCGCCGGCTCGCGCCGCACTGGCTTCAAGGCTGCACGCTCCGCGACTGCTGGTTCGAGCCGACCTTCCACAAACACGCCGGCAAGCTCTGCAGCGGCGTGCAGATCATGACCGAGGCTCCCTATGATCACGCCGCCTTCAGGCCGTGGCGATTGCAGTCGCTCGGCTTCAAGGCGATCCGGCGGCTCTATCCCGATTATCCGCTGTGGCGCGATTTTCCGTACGAGTACGAAATCGGAAAGCTTGCCATCGACGTCATCAATGGCTCTCCGCTCTTGCGCGAATGGGTGGACGACAGCGAGGCGAGCCCGGGCGACCTCGACGCGCTGAGCGCGCCGGACGAAAGCGCATGGGAAGCTGAGCGTCGCGCGTTCCTGCTTTATTGATCGGGCAAGTGCGCGAGGAAGAAGGCGATCTGGTTCTCGCCCATCACCTTCCTGATCGTTTCAGCCTCAAGACCGCGCTCGATGAGTTCGCTCACGAGAGCCGGGCTTTCTGAAGCGTCGAACGCGGTCGTGACAGATCCGTCAAAGTCCGAACCGAGCGCCACATGATCGGCGCCGAGAATGCTCACCGCATAGACGATGGCGTCAGCGACAGCATCGATCGAGGCCTCGCAAACGGCGCCGTCCCAGAACCCGACGCCGATCAGCCCGCCTTTCGCCGCCACCGCCTTCAGCAGATCATCGGAAACGTTGCGCGGGGAATCGCAGTGGCCCTTGATGCCGGTGTGCGAGACGATCAAGGGCTTTGTCGCGAGGTCGAGCGTCTCCAGGGCGACCTTGTACGATGAATGCGCGATGTCGATGATCATGCCCCTGGCTTCGGCCGCCGTTATGGCCTCGCGCCCGAACGCGGTGAGGCCGTCGCCGCTGACGCCGTGCAGGGAGCCGCCGAGTTCATTGTCGAAGAAATGCTGCAAGCCCAGCACGCGGTATCCGGCGTCATAGAGCCGATCGACATTCTCGATCTTCCCCTCAAGCGGATGGGCGCCCTCGGTCGCGAGGACGCTGGCGATCCCGTCGCCTGCGAACGCCGCCTCCAGTTCCGACTTGTTCCGGACAAGGACTAACGCGCCGCCGGATCGCGCAGCGATCCTCTCGAGGCGACGAGCCTGATAAAGCGCACGCTCCAGAATGCTCGACCATGACTTCACCGGCCAGCGCTCGGCTATGGCGAGCAGCGTGATGTTGTCGGACTCGGCGGTGTTCCGGTCGTAGTTCATCGCCTTCGGCGTCTTGGTCACCGCCGAGAACACCTGCAGCCGATAGCCGCCCTCCTTGAGGCGCGGCGCATCGACCTGACCGCGGGAATGGCGCTTCAGGGGATCGCGCGTCCACAGCAGCGTGTCGGCGTGGAGATCGGCGACTCGCATGCCGCTATGGAGCTCCCTCGCCTCCTCGCTGACCGCGTAAGGCGCATGGGCGATCACCCGGTTGAGATTGGCGTCCACGCGGGCCGGAAGGATGAAGAAGAAAAAAACCGCTCCGCCGGCGAGGAGCAGCGCGAGCAATCCCACGATCCAGCGCATCATCGAATACCCCAGGGTCACGTTTGCGCGACCCTGCCGCTCAAGACCGGCAGGCGTCAATCCGCCTGTCATGTGAGCCGCTCCGGGTTCATCTTCCGCTCCTGATCGAACGCAGGATCGGCCCGCACGCCTTCAGGTCTTTCGCCTCATCGATGTCGCGGAGCTTGCCAAGGCGCGCGACGCTGAACGCCGCCGGCAGCGACTTCACCGTATCGGCAAGCGCATGCCTCGTCGACCAGCGCACGTTCGCAAATAGATTGAGCGCGCGCTTGCGACGGGCGATGCCGATAAGCCAGAAGCCGCCGTCTTCCGCCGGGCCGAACACCGCATCGGCTGCGCCGAGCGCCCTGAACGCCGCCCGCAAATTCCCGGCGCGCATGCCCGGCGCGTCCGCGCCGATGACGACGACCGGGCCGCGATCGATGCTGGCGATCGCCGCATTGAGCCGGCGCCCGAGCGAGCCGTCGACTTGCGCGATGCGACGGAACGATTGGGGCCAGACATGGCCCCAGCGCCGCAAATCGCCGCGCGGATCGACGGCGAGCACAAGATCGATTTCGCGGTTGAGGCGCGCCGCTTCGCTGAGCGTCAGCGCCGTCAGCACCCGGAAGATCGCAGCGGCGCGGC
>JBEBFW010000277.1:0-3883 GCA_040081755.1 Parvularculaceae bacterium | reverse complement strand
GCCCTCATGACGCTGCAGCTCAGCATAAAGCCGGCCCGGGAACAGCGCAGCAAGCCGCCCGACAAGAGCTGCGGCGTCGTCGGGCCTGCCCGCACGCAGCAGACGATCGACCGGTCCGTCGAAACCGCCGGTGAGACAAATGAGGCCGTCGGCAGCGCCTTCAAGCCATGAAATATCTGCACAGACGCAATCCTCCCGCGCCGAATGCAGAAATCCTGAACTACTGAGCTTCATGAGGTTGGCGTAGCCGGTCGCTGACTGTGCGAGCAGCACCAGGGACGCCGGTTTCGCATCCTTCGGCTCGGCCTCGGCGAGCGAATCGAGTCGGAACGCCTGCTGCAGGCCGATGATGGGCTGAATTCCAGCCTTGGCGAGCGTCTCGGAGACCTCCAGCGCGCCAAAGAGATTATTGGTGTCGGTGATGGCGACCGCCGGCGTGCCGGCATCGAGGCAGAGCGCCTTCAGCCGCGACATCGAAATCGCCCCTTCAGAGAGCGAGTAAGCGGAGTGGACGTGGAGATGAATGAATGCGTTCAAATTTCCGGCTCCCTGGCGCGGCGTTAAAGGCCGAGCAATGCGCCCCACAGCTCGAACGCCGCGATGGCGAGGATCAATACGCCGAGTCCGAGACCGTCCTTCAATGCGCCGTTTTCCATAGCTCGCACCTCTTTCCTTTTGTACCTGTTATGTTCTATTCCTGTTTTGTTCTTTTGTCCAGACCAAAAAAATATGCTCCCGCATGAGGGCCAATCGCCGCAGGCCCGGGACCCGCAGCGATCAAGATCCGGAGGCCGGTTCGGCGGACATCCGAACCAGCGCCTTGACCGTGTTCCAGTTGCGCGCGGTCGTCTTGATCCTCAGGGTACGCTCTATCTTGTCGGCGATTTGAGACTTGTCGAGGGCCCGAGGCGAATGGAGGTAGAGGAGCTTCCCGCCACGGCGAAATCTTCGCGCCGGGCCTTGAGCGCGCCGAGATCAGCGACTGCGCCGGTCGCGGGAACGCTCTCCAGAAAAAAGACGTGTACGGATTTCGGCGCAGCGGCGGCCTCTCTTGCAAATGGGCAGCAGGCTGCCGCTTTCTTCAGCGAGCATCGGCAGGCTGTTCCCGCCGCGGGCATTGACGCTGCGAAGCGGCGCAATCCGCCGCGTCACTGACAGCGCTCAAGGAGGCAAGCGTCGCCGTAGGAATAAAAACGATAGGAAGCTGCGATCGCATGGGCGTAAGCCGCCTTCATCTGGTCTGAGCCGGCGAAGGCGCAGGCAAGCATGAAGAGCGTCGAGCGCGGCAGATGGAAATTCGTCATCAACGCATTGACGACACGGAAGCGATGGCCGGGCGTGATAAAGATTGCGGTGTCGCCAAGAAAGGGGCGCACAGCGCCGGCCGCATCTGCGGCGCTTTCGAGGAGACGCAGGGTCGTGGTGCCCACGGCGACGATGCGCCTTCCGTCAGCTTTGGCTGCGTTGATGCGGACACACTGCGCCGCGGTCACTTCGCCCCACTCCGGGTGCATCGTGTGATCGCGCGTGTCGTCGGCGGTGACCGGCAGAAACGTGCCGGCCCCAACGTGAAGCGTGATCGCGATGCGCTCGATGCCTCGCGCGTCGAGCGCATCGAAGAGATCATCCGTAAAGTGAAGACCAGCTGTCGGCGCCGCAACAGAGCCCGCCGTCTTCGCGTAGACGGTCTGGTAGTCGGCTTGATCCTCCGGCCGCAGCGGGCGCTTGCGGGCGATATAAGGCGGCAGCGGCGGGACGCCGGTCTCGTTGACAGCGCGGTCAAGTTCGGCACCTGAAAAATCGAACGCCAGCACGACCGATCCATCATCGCCTTTCGATTCAACAGTCGCATCGAGCGCGCCGGCGAGGCGGACATTGGAGCTCGCACCGAAACGCAGGCGATCTCCGGCTTTCAACCGCTTGGCGGGCCGCGCCAGAGCGCGCCAGCGCGACGGATCGAGGCGCTTGATGAGCGTCGCGTCCACAACGACTGGCTTAGCGCTGCCGCCCTCGGCGCGCGCCGGCCGCACGCCCCGAAGCTGCGCCGGTATCACCCTGGTGTCGTTGAGAACGAGAAGATCGCCGGGCCGCAACAGACCTGGCAGGTCGCGCACGATGCGGTCATCAATCGCGCTCTTCCGCACATGCAAGAGCCTCGCGCTGTCGCGAGGACGCGCCGGCTGAAGCGCGATGCGCGCCTCGGGAAGGTCGAAGTCGAATTCTGAGACGCGCGTCAGGCGAAACACTCTTTGAGGAAATCGACAAGGGCCGCCCACGAGCGTCGATCCGCCCGCACATCATAGACGGCGCCGAACGAAGGGTCGTTGGCCGCCTTGTTGGTGAAGGCGTGCACAACGCCGCCATAGGCATGGATTTGCCAATCGGCGCCCGCTTCCGTCAGCTCCTTTCCGAGCGCGACAACGGTTTCGGGCGTCGCCATCGGATCGTCCCAGCCGTGGTAGGCGGCGACCTTGGCCTTGATCCACTTGCCCGTGGTGTTTCCGCGCGGAGTCAACAGGCCATGAAACGAGGCGACGCCCCTGAGGTCGGCGCCGACGCGCGCGAGATCAAGAACGCAAAGGCCGCCGAAGCAATAGCCCATGGCTGCGACCCTGGCGCTGTCGGCTTCGGGGAGTTCCTTCGCGACATCGAGCGCATTCACCAGCAGCGCCTGTAGCGCCGCGCGATCTTCAAGCAGCGGCGTCATCAGCTTCTGATTTTCCTCGGTCGATGTCCCCACGACGCCCTTGCCGTAAAGGTCAATCGCGAAACCGGCATAACCGAGTTCTGCAAGCCTCTTGGCGGCGTCGAGTTCATAGTCGGTGCGTCCCGCCCAGGCGTGCGAGACCATCACCACAGGCCGCTTGCCGGATTTCTTGCCGTCGATCGCCAGCATGCCCTCAAAGGTCTTGCCGACGAGCCGGTATTCAACTGGCCGCACTTCGATCGCCATGATGGCGCCCTCCGCCCTTCGCGCTTTGACCTTCTATGTCTGGAGAGACGCTCCGGCAACGGCGGCTTGCGAAGCCTTGGGCCTCGACCGATACTCGTGATGAAGAAATGAGGCGTTCGTGGCCGGCGGCAGCATTTTCATCGGCATTGGCGGCTGGACCTACGAGCCTTGGCGGGGCGTCTTCTATCCGGAAGGGCTCGCGCAGAAGAAAGAACTCGAGTTCGCGAGCCGCGCCCTCACTTCGATCGAGATCAACGGCACTTTCTATGCGCTGTTCAAGCCGCCAAGCTGGATCAAGTGGCGCGAGGAGACACCGGAGGGCTTCGTCTTCTCGGTCAAGGGCTCGCGCTACTGCACCAACCGCAAAGATCTCGGCGCAGCGGGGCAAGGCGTCGAGCGCTTCGTCGCGCAGGGCCTTGCGGAACTCGGGGAACGGCTCGGCCCCATCAACTGGCAGCTCGCGGCGACAAAGAAATTCGACGCCGACGAGATCGAGCGGTTTCTCGCTTTGCTGCCGCGCGAAGTCGGCGGCCTTCCGCTTCGGCACGCGCTCGAAGTTCGCCACAAGAGCTTCGTCGATCCAGCGTTCTATGCGCTCGCGCAAAAGCACGCCGTCGCCATTGTTCATGCCGACGACGAGAAGTATCCGAAAATCGATCAGCAGACGGCCGATTTCACTTATGCGCGCCTGATGCGCACCGAAGAAAGCATTGAGACAGGCTACGCCGCCGCCGATCTCGACGCCTTCGCGGCGCAGGCGAAAACCTGGGCGAAACGCGGCGATGTCTTCATCTATTTCATCTCTGGCGCGAAAATGCGCTGGTTGAATCTGTGTGAACGTGTCCAGTTCAAAACTCATCCGGGGATGTCCCGCCGCCATCAGCTTGTGGCTGACCAGCTTGCCCTTGGTACCGAAATGACAGCTGAGGC
>JBEBFW010000067.1:0-14210 GCA_040081755.1 Parvularculaceae bacterium | reverse complement strand
GCGAGTTCGTCGTGGCGAAGGTCGCGGAAGCCGCGCCCGTCGAATTTGCGCCGCGAAGAGAAGGCCACATGGTCGATGTCCATGTTGAGGCCCATGCCAATGGCGTCGGTGGCGACGAGGTAATCCACCTCGCCCGACTGGTAGAGCGCCGCTTGCGCGTTGCGCGTGCGCGGCGAGAGCGCGCCAAGGACGACTGCCGCGCCGCCGCGCTGGCGCCGAATCAGTTCTGCGATGGCATAGACGGACTCTGCGGAGAAACCGACAATCGCCGCGCGTCGCGGCAAGCGGGAGACTTTCTTCGGCCCGGCGTATTTCAGCACCGACAGCCGCTCGCGCGCGAGGAATCTGATGTCCGAAAAAAGCCCGCGCAGGATGGGCCGCATGGTTTCGGAGCCGAGGAACAGCGTCTCCGCGCTTCCGCGCGCGGCGAGCAGTCTTGAGGTGAAGACGCGGCCGCGCTCAGGGTCGGCGGCGAGCTGCGCCTCATCGACCGCAAGGAACGACACCTGCCGCTCGACCGGCATCGCCTCGACCGTGCAAATCCAATAGCGCGGATGGAGCGGGACGATCTTCTCTTCGCCGGTGACGAGGGCGGCGTCCTTCGGTCCACGAACGGCGACGACGCGGTCATAGACTTCACGCGCAAGGAGCCGCAGCGGCAGGCCGATCATGCCGCTGTCATGTCCGAGCATGCGTTCGATGGCGTAATGCGTTTTGCCGGTGTTGGTGGGCCCGAGCACCGCGATCGGCGAAGCGCGCCCGCGCTCGGCGGAGAAAAAGGAGCCGATGTTGTTCATGCCGGGCCAGTATCGGTTCATTCGCCGCGAATGTAAGCGGGCTGACTTCTCAGGCGCCGATCCACTTCGCCGCGATGCGCCCGACTTCAGCGAGGACCGCGTTGTCCTCGGCGCGAATCTCCTCGAAGTGATCCGGCGCCTCGTAATAGGCTGCGATAACGGCGATCCCGCCCTTCGGCGTCCAGACGATGGCGATGTCGTTGTGCTTGTTGGGCATGCCGGGGGCCGAGGCCGTGCCCGTCTTGTCGCCCGAGCGCCAGTCAGCCGGCAGACCCTTGCGCAGGCGCTCAAGCCCCGTCTTGGTCGCCACGCACCACGTGGCGAGAAGGTCACGAGAATGAGGTTCAAGGAGGTCGCCGCTGAAGACGCGTGCGACCAGCCGCGCCGACGCTTGGGGTGTCGTCGTGTCGCGCAGCTCTCCTGCGGGCACAAGGTTCATCTCCGGCTCATAGCGGTCGAGGCGCGTCGTCGGATCGCCCATCTCGCGCAATCTGACCGTGAAGCCTTCAGGACCGCCGATGAGCTTCAGAAGAAGGTTGGCGGCGACGTTGTCGCTTGTGGTTTGAGCGGCTTCGGCGAGCGCGCCGACCGACATGCCGCCTTTCGCCAAATTCGCCTCGGTTACGGGCGCATGAAAGACGAGATCGGCGCTGGAGTAGGGGACCCACTGGTCGAGCGCGAGCCGGCCGGCGTCCGTTTCCCGGAGGATCGCCGCCGCCAAGGCCAGCTTGAAGGTCGAACACATGCCGAACCGCTCTGCCGCGCGATGTTCAAGGACCCGGTCGCCGCAAAGAGCAAGGACGCCGAGCCGCCCCCCGGCGCTGCGCTCAAGGGCGGCCAGCGCCTGCCCGGCCGGGGCTGGATCGACGGGCGCGCAGGCGCCCAAAAGCAGGCCGCCAAGGCCGGCAAGCGTTTGTCGCCGCGATAGGTCGTCTCGGAGCGTCATCCTCAGGCGCCTATAGTTTGGCGGCGCCCGAGGCCGCCTTGACGGCCCTGCACGCCTCGATTATAGGCCTCGCCTCCGTTTCAAAGGCGCGCCGTTCGGCTCGCGCCTTGATTTTACAGGTGAATCTTATGGCGCGCCGCTGCGAATTGACAGGTGTGGGTCCGATGGTCGGACACAAAGTGTCCCATTCCAATGTGAAAACCAAGCGCCGGTTCCTTCCGAACCTCTGCAACGTGACGCTGCATAGCGACAAGTTCGGCCGGGGCTTCAAATTCCGGGTGACCGCGGCTGCGCTCCGGACCATCGACCACGTTGGCGGGCTCGACGTCTATCTCGCCAAGGCCAAGGCCGAGGTGCTTTCCGTCTCGGCCTTGAAACTGAAGCGCGAACTGTCCAAAGCTTCCTGACGAGGAAGCTGGCCGCTCCCTCCTCCCGGCGGAGTGGAAGATGGAAGAGATTCTCGCCGTTGAGCAGCGGCGACGTGAGACGCCGCTTGAAAAGCTGTTCCGGGACAGCGGCGCTTTCAGCGCCGCGCTGTTGCGGCTCGCCGTCCTCACCGCCATCCTGACGCCGATCATTCTTGCGTCGTTCCTGACCCTCGATCTCGCCGTTTTCCGCTTTGACCAGATCTTCGATGCGGCGGCCCAGAAGCCGAGCAACTGGCTCTCGGTCGGCGGCCTCGTCATGGTCGGCGCAGGCCTGCTCGTCATTCTCTTCTCGCGGCGCTTTGGCGGCGATGAGGCCGCGCGGGCGATCACGGCGGCCTGGGGCGTTACGGCGATCGCGGCGTTCGCCGGCCTCGCCGAACTGTCCCCGGTCCTTCAGGACTCTGATTTTCCGACCGTGCGCACGGTTGTCGCCTTCGTCGCCAGCGCCATGATCGGCCAGTACGTCGCCGTCTCGTTTTACGACGTCGTGCGCGGCGGCGGTCCGTGGTGGCGCGCGCCGCTGCTGGCCGCGCTTATCGGCCTCGGACTTCAGGCCGCCATCTACTACCCTTGGGTGTTTTTGGGCACCGCCGCGCCGTGGTTCTTCTGGATGATCGCCGATTTCGCCGTGAAGGCGGCCGCCGCGGTCGCATTCCTGCCGATCTACAAGACTTTGCAGCGTCCCTTGAGGCCAAGGGGCGGTTTCGGCGGCCGTTAGGTTCGCTCTCGCATTTTTGCTTCCGTCCACAGAGCTTCCATCTCGTCGAGACTGGCCTCGCCAAGCGGCCGGCCCTGCTCGGCGAGACGCCGCTCGATATGAGCAAAACGCCGCGAGAATTTCTCGTTGGCGCGGCGTACTGCTTTTTCGGGATCGACCTCTAAATGGCGCGCGACATTCGCCATCACGAAGAGCAGATCGCCAAACTCGTCTTCGATCGCATCGAGGTCCTTCGACTGCGCGGCGGCGGCCAGTTCGCCGACTTCCTCGTCGAGTTTTTTGAGCACGTCATCGACATTGGTCCAGTCGAAGCCGACGGTGGCGGCGCGCTTCTGCAATTTCACGGCGCGCGTCATGCCGGGGAGGGCGACCGGCACATCGGCGAGGAGGCCGCAATCGCCTTTCGCCGCCCGCTCGGCGGCTTTCTGGCGCTCCCAGGCATTTGTCTGCTCCGTCGCGGTGCGAACCGCGGCGTCGCCGAAAACGTGCGGATGACGCTTGATCATTTTCTCGGAGATCGCCTCGGCGACATCGCCGAACGCGAAAGCTCCGCGCTCTTCGGCCATGCGCGCGTGGAAGACCACCTGGAATAGCAGGTCGCCGAGTTCCTCTTTGAGGCCGGCCATGTCCTTGCGCTCTATCGCGTCCGCAACCTCGTAGGCCTCCTCGATCGTATAAGGTGCTATGGTGCGGAAATCCTGTTCGAGATCCCACGGACAGCCGCCCTCGCGCGAGCGCAGGCGGGCCATGATCGCCAGTAGGCGTTCCATGGGCGGGTCATTCTTTTTCATCAGCAGCGCCCGAAATTCACTTCGCATCCGCAGCACTCAAAGCCATCTTCGGTCAATACGAAAATGGCCTTCGCGTGAATATTGCGGGCTCCGCCTGAAAAGCGTCGGCCGGGCCGCGAAGCGTCCAAATTTGCGCCGCCAGCCCGACGTGGGCCCGCTGCTTGCATGCCGCGAGGGTAGTCGCGAGCCAGCCTTGACCGTCGCCCGCATAAGGGCGAAGCCCTCGCCCGGGCCCCGCCCGTCAAGGCGCCCGACAACGCGGAGGACAGGATGCCGATCCAGCCGACCAAGTTCATCTGGCGCAATGGCGAGATGATTCCGTGGGCGCAGGCCACCACGCATATCGCCACGCACGGGCTCCAATACGGGACGGCAGTGTTTGAGGGAATGCGGGCCTACGACACGCGCCATCTCGGCCCGGCCGTGTTCCGCAACAAGGAGCACATCGAGCGCTTTCTTTTCTCGGCGAAAGTCTACCGCATACCGATCAAATACAGCCTTGACGAAATCATGGGCGTTTGCCGACAGATCATCAGCGTCAACGGACTTCGCGCGGGCTACGTCCGCCCCGTCGCCTTTCTCGGTTACGGCGAAATGGGGCCGTCAGCGCAAAATGCGCCTGGCGAGATCGCGGTCATGACCTGGCCGCTCGGCGTCTATCTCGGCGCCGAGGCGCTGAAGAGCGGGATCGATGTCAGCGTTTCGAGCTGGCGGCGCCTTGCGCCCGGGACGATGCCGGCCGGCGTCAAGGCGGCCGGCAACTATCTCTCGAGCCGTCTCATCGGCATGGAGGCGAAGGATCAGGGCTTCGCCGAAGGTTTGGGACTGACGCATGACGGGACGGTCAGCGAGGGCGCAGGCGAGAACATATTTCTCGCCCACAAAGGCCGGCTCCTGACGCCGCCCGCCGCGTCGTCAATTCTGGGCGGCATCACGCGCGACGCCGTCATCACGCTGGCGCGCGACGACGGCTATGAAGTCGTCGAACAGGCGATCCCGCGCGAGATGCTCTATTACGCCGACGAGGTGTTCCTGACCGGCACGGCGGCCGAAATCACGCCCGTGCGCGCGATCGATCGCATCGAAATCGGATCCGGCAATCGCGAGCGCCCGATCACCACGGCGCTCCAGAAAAAATTCTTCGGCCTCTTCAACGGAGAGACGGAAGACAAGTGGGGTTGGCTCGATCCGGTCGAGCGGTAGCGCCCCCGACCTGCAGAACAAAAAAAGGCGGCTCGCTGGCGAGCCGCCTTTATCCCTGCAAGCCGTAGTGACTACGACGCGTAATATTCGACGACGAGGTTCGGCTCCATCTGGACCGCGTAGGGAACCTCAGAGAATTCCGGAACCCGCAGCAGCGTCGCCGTCATCTTTTTCGGATCGACCTCGATATAGTCGGGAATGTCGCGCTCGCCGCTCTGCAGGGCCTCGAGCACCAGCGCCATGTTCTTCGACTTTTCCTTGATCTCGACGACATCGCCCGCCTTGCAACGAAAGGAGGGGATCGTCACGCGTTGGCCGTTCACCTTGACGTGGCCATGATTGACGAACTGGCGGGCCGCGAACACGGTCGGCACGAACTTCGCGCGATAGACGACTGCGTCGAGGCGGCTCTCAAGTAGGCCGATCAGCTGCTCGGACGTATTGCCGCGACGGCGCGCGGCTTCCGTGAAGATGCCCTCGAACTGCTTCTCGCCGATATTGCCGTAATAGCCCTTGAGCTTCTGCTTGGCTTTGAGCTGCAAGCCGAAGTCGGAGACTTTGCTCTTGCGGCGCTGGCCATGCATGCCGGGGCCGTAATCGCGCTTGTTAACCGGAGATTTGGGTCGGCCCCAGATGTTCTGCCCGACGCGGCGGTCGAGCTTGTACTTGGCGCGTACGCGCTTGGTCATTGGTCCTCACTATGGCGCCCGCTGGCCAAGGGGATGATCCCCAGGGCGATTTCAACGGCAGGAAGGGCGCCGCCCGTCATGAAGGCGAGGGGGATAGCGGGGCGCCGGGACGGTGTCAAACCGGGAACTCGGGCCAGCTACTCCGCCGGGCGCAGGCGCCGGGCCTCGATCGCTGCGGCCTCGGCGAGTTCCTGCTCGACAGCTTGCGTCTCTTTGGCGCGCACCGTGGCGAAGCGGCCGAAGAGGAGATAGGCGGCGGGCGTCAGGTAGAGGGTGAAGACGGTGGCGAAGCCCAGCCCCCCGATCACCACCCAGCCGAGCGCCGCGCGCGATTCCGCTCCGGCGCCGGAGCCGAGAATGAGCGGCAGGCCGCCGAGCACGGTCGACATCGCTGTCATGAGCACTGGACGAAGGCGCGTCAGCGACGCCCGCTCGATCGCGTCGCGCAAGGGGAGGCCGCGATCGCGGAGCTGGTTGGCGAATTCGACGATGAGGATGCCGTTCTTCGCCATGATGCCGATGAGCAGAACGAGGCCGATCTGGCTGTAGTAGTTGAAGGAGCCGCCCGTCAGCTTCATCGCGTAAATGGTCGCTGCGATCCCGAACGGCACGGTGATCATGATGATGAGCGCCGACACGAAACTCTCGAACTGCGCGGCTAGAACGAGAAAGACGATCAGGCCGGCGAAGGCGAAGACGATCCACGAGCTTTGCGAGGCCTGGTCGAGAATGCGCGCTTCTCCGAGGAGGAGCACCGACATGCCCGGCGGCAGCGTCTCCTTGGCGACCGCGCGCAATTCGTCGATGGCGTCGCTGAGCTGGGCCCCTTCGGCGAGCGTCGCGGTGACCGACACAGCGCGCCGGCGCTGTTCGCGCGAGAGGTTCGAGGCGACCGCGACCTCTTCGATCGAAGCGACAAGCGAGAGCGGCGCAAACTTGCCGTCGCCGGTGCGGACGAAGAGATTCTCGAGATCGCCCGGATCGTTGATGGGCTCGCCGCCGGTCGAGATCAGAATATCGACAGCCTTGTCGCCGATGAAAACCTCGCCGCCCTTGAACTCGTCGGCGCTGGCGTTGACGAGGGTGGCGATCGACTGGATGTCGATGCCGAGGCGCGAGGCGGCGTCGCGATCGATCCTGATGTTGATCTGCGGCTGTGAGGTCTGGAAGTTCAGCGACACGCGCGTAAAGGTCTGTCCCTGTTCCAGTCTCGCGTTGATCGCCTCCGCGGCGTCGGCCGCCTGATTGTAGTCGTCGGCGGCGACGGCGAACTGCAAGCCCTGGCCGCCGCCGCGGATGCCAAGACTGTTCGATTGCCGGAAATTGATGTTGAGGCCCGGAATGTTGGCGAACGCCGGGCGAAGCGCCGCCTCGATCTCCTGCTGCGAGCGCTCGCGATCGGACCATTCATGGAGCTTGGCGAAAACAAACGCGCGATTGGATGAGCCCATGCCGACCATGGCCATCACGCCCTCAGCCTCGCCGTCATCGACAAGCGTCTGCATGCGCTTCTCGACCTCCGCCACCTTGTCGCGAAGGTAATCGACATTGGCGCTTTGCTGGACGCTGACCTGTGCGGCGACGCGTCCGCGATCTTCCGTAGGGGTCAGTTCTTTCGGAATGGAAGAGAAAACAAAGAAGGCGCCGGCGGCGAACAGAGTAGCGGCGCCGAAGGCGAGGAGAGGTGAGCCAAGGCACAGGCGAAGCCCCGGCGCGTAAAGCTTCCCGAGCGGGCCAAGCGCGCCGCTCCCGGCGGAGGACGTCTTTGCATCCCCCTTCGAGGCGAGCTTGACCGTCAGCATCGGACAGAGCGTCAACGCGACAATCGAGGAGATCACGACCGAAAAGGCCAGAACGAACCCGAACTCGCTGAACAGCCGGCCGGCCTGGCCCGGCATGAACGAGATGGGCACGAACACGGCGGCGAGCGTCGCCGTCGTCGCAAGGACGGCGAAGACGATTTCACGCGAGCCAAGGAGCGCAGCCGCGCGCGGCTTGATCCCCATGTGCTTCCAGCGCTGGATATTCTCGGTGACGACGATGGCGTCATCGACGACAAGTCCGGTCGCCATCAGGAGAGCCATCAGCGTCAGGATGTTGACCGAAAATCCGACGAGCCATATCGCCGCCACCGCGCCGAGCAGCGAAACCGGAATGGCGATCGCCGGTATGAGCGTCTGCCGAAAAGACCGGAGAAAAAGGAAAATGACGACGATGACGATGAGCACCGAGAGCCCGAGGCTCACCAGGACTTCCTCGATCGCGCGCCGGATGAAGATCGAATCGTCCGTGCTGACGGCGAGGTCGAGCGCTGGAATGGAGCCCTTCAGCTCATCGAGCGCCTCATAGACGCCGTCCGCGACCTTGACGGCGTTCGACTGCGCCTGACGCTGGATGCCCATGCCGGCGGCGGGCTTGTTGTTGAAACGCGCCATCGTCGTTTCTTGCTCGACGCCCCATTCGACAACGGCGATGTCCGCGAGTTGAGTCTCTGAATTGACGCGCAAAGCGGCGATGGCTTCCGGCGTCTGGGCCGGCGCCTCGGCGCGCAGCAACAAGTCCTGGCTGCCGCTGCGCAGCGTGCCGGAGGGCGCGCTGACATTGGCCGTTCTGACGACGCGGATGACGTCTTCCACGGTGAGCCCGCGCGCCGCCATTTCGACCGGCGACATGCGAACGCGGATGGTGCGCTTCCTGACGCCGTAATTATCGACGGAGGCGACGCCCTCAACCGCCTGCAGTCGCGGCATCACGATGCGCTCGATCAGTTCGCCGAGTTCGCCCTGGCTCATGGACGGCGCGGTTGCCACAATGCGCATCACCGCGCTGCCCGCGTCGCCGCTGCTCTTGGAGACAGTCGGATCTTCCAGCGCTTCGGGAAGCCGTCCGCGCACATTGTTGACGGCGTTCTTCACATCCGTCGCCGCGATATTGATGTCGATACGCGGGGAGAACTCGGCGGTCACCTGGCTCGACTGGTAGTTCGACGAGGACGAGATTGACGTCACGCCGTCGATCTGCGCGACCGCGTTCTCGATGATGGCGGTCACCTCCGCGTCGATCGTCTCCGGCGCCGCGCCCGGATAGAACGCGCGAACGCTGACGACGGGTTGATCGACATCGGGGAGTTCGCGCACCTCGACGCCCATGAGCGCGGCGAGCCCGGCGATGATGATCAGGAGATTGATCACCATGGCGAGGATTGGACGGCGGATGAACAGCGCGATGAAGCTCGATTTGGCCCCTGGGGCCTTGGCCAGATCTTCCTCGTCGCTCACCTGGATGACACTCCGCCTGCGCCTGCGTCCCGCGACGAGACGCGAAGGAGCGCTCCGGGCCGCACAAGGTCGGCGCCCTCGGAGACGATCTGATCGGATTCCGCAAGATCGCCCTCGACCAGCACGGCTGTATCGGTCCGTTTGAGAATGACGACGGGAATCCGTTCGGCCGACCCTTCCTTGTCCATGCGCCAGACATAGGAGCCGGTCCGATCCCACTGGATGGCGAGGCCCGGAATGAGGAAGCCGCTGCGGCCCTCGACGCCCAGCGAAATCTCGAACGTCGAGCCCGGGATGAGCGCGCGCTCCTTGTTGTCGAGGACGGCTTCGACGCGGCGCGTGCGCGAGGCTGAATCCACGCGGCTATCGACGGCGCGAATGACCCCTCCAACGGCGCCGCCTCCGCCTGCACGGGTTCTGGCGTCGAGGGTCATGCCGGGCCGCACGAAAGGCGAGGCGCCCTCCGGCACCACGAAATCAACGAGGAGCGAGGAGATATCGTCGATGGTGGTCACCGTCATGCCGACGGTGAGAAAGTCGCCGACGTCGAGCGTGGTCAAGCCGACGACCCCGTCGAAGGGGGCGCGGATAGTGCGGCGCTCCAGATCGTATTCCGCCTGCTGAAGCGCGGCGATCGCCGCGGTCATTTCGTTCTGCGCCGCTTCCTGTTCAAGTGCGGACGCCGCCTCATTTTTACGCAAACCGGCAAAGCGCGCCGCGTTGGTCCGCGCAATGCGATGCTCGGCGCGCGCGCGTGTCAGCGCGATTTCCTGTTCACGCTTTTCGAGTTCGATCAGCGGCGCGGTCGCTTCGACAAGTTTGCCCGGTTCGACATGAAGGCGCTCGATCACGCCTGAGACATCCGCCGAGAGAGTGAGGCTCTGCAGCGCGCGGCCGGTGCCGATCGCCGTCAACTGGTCATCGACCGGCGCTTTCCTTGGCTGCGAGAATGAGACCGGCAGCGGGCGCATGCCCCCTCCGCCGCCGGGTCCGCCGCTCATGCCGGGCCCTCCGGCGCGCGGGCCCCTTGGCTCGCCGTTTGGGCCGCCCTGGCCGCCGCCGCTCGCAATGGTCGGCGCGTCGCTCTTGCCCGGCCGGTCAACGACAAATACCCCCAGCGCGAGGCCGATCACCGCGCTTGCGGCCAATGCAGCCAGAATCTTCAACTGGGCCGGCTTGGGTCGCAGTGAATTCGCCATGAAGGCCTTTCTGATCTGGGCGAGATTGGTATCGGATATCTACGCGCGAAAGCCAAGAATCCGTCGAAAAACGCCAGCGTCGGTCGCAAGAGTAGCGACGAATTGGCTCAATCTTGCGCCAAACGGGCGGCCTCGTTATCCGGGAAGGGCATTACCCGGGAGACCCGCATGTCCGCTAGGAAAGCCGCCAACGGCAAGGGCGCTAATCTCACCGCGACCAGCGAAGAGCTGCTGAGATACTATCGCGACATGCTTCTCATCCGCCGCTTCGAGGAGCGGGCCGGCCAGCTTTACGGCATGGGCCACATCGGCGGGTTCTGCCATCTCTATATCGGCCAGGAGGCGGTCGTCGTCGGCGTCGAGGCCGTGAAGCGCCCCGGCGACCAGACCATCACCGGCTACCGCGACCACGGACACATGCTCGCCTGCGGCATGGACCCCAAGGGCGTCATGGCGGAGCTCACCGGACGCATCGGCGGCTATTCGAGAGGCAAGGGCGGCTCGATGCACATGTTCTCCAAGGAAAAGGAATTCTACGGCGGCCACGGCATCGTCGGCGCGCAGATCCCGCTCGGGGCGGGGCTCGCATTCGCAAACCAGTACCGCGACGACGGCCGCGTTTCGCTCACCTATTTCGGCGACGGCGCGTCCAATCAGGGCCAGGTCTTCGAGGCGATGAACATGGCTCAGCTCTGGAAGCTGCCGGTCGTGTTCATCATCGAGAACAATCACTATGCGATGGGAACGAGCGTGCAGCGCGCCCACTCCGAAACGCATCTCTACCGGCGCGGCGCCTCGTTCGGCATTCCCGGCATGGAAGTCGATGGCATGGACGTGATCGCCGTGCGAGAGGCCGCGCGCGATGCGATCGCCCATGCGCGCGAGGGCAAGGGCCCTTATGTCCTCGAGATGAAGACCTACCGCTACCGCGGCCATTCGATGTCGGACCCGGCGAAATACCGGACGCGAGAGGAAGTCGATCAGGTCCGGGAAACTCAGGACCCGATCAAGAAATGCGAAGAGCGCATCTTCGCCATGAAGGCCGCGGACGAGAAGGCGCTGAAAGCGATCGACGCAGAGATCAAGGAAATCGTGAAGGCGGCGGCGGACTTTTCGCTTGAGAGCCCGCTTCCGCAGCCAGAAGAACTCTATACGGACGTTCTGGCCTGAAGGCGCAGCCGACAAGGGCTATGGCGCGCGAGGCGCCTCGCCTTCCTTCCAGCGGCCTTGTTTCTTTAAGGCGTCCGCGACCTCACGAGGCATGTAGTTTTCATCGTGCTTGGCGAGAACTTGCGTCGCGCGCAACGCGCCGTCCAGGCCGATCTCGCCCTCGACGACGACGCCCTGCCCCTCGCGGAAAAGGTCGGGAAGGATCCCCGCGAAAACGACCGGCGTTGAGGCAGCCTCATCTTTGACGACGAAGCGCACTTCCACCTTGTCATCCGTATAATGAACACTGCCCGTCTCGACAAGGCCGCCGAGGCGAACGACGCCCGAGGGCGGCTCGGCGAGGGCGGCGAGATCGGACGGCGTGTAGAAATAGGCGACCGAGCGGCCCAGCGCCGTCAGCGTGAGCCCGACGGCGAGAGCGGCGACCGCGAAGACGCCGCCGATAAGCGCCATGCGTTTCTGCTTCCGGGTCATTCGACGCGAACCGTGGAGATTGGCCTTTCGGCGGCGGCGTCGAGTCTGGAGAGGCGCCGCGCCGCGATTTCATTGCGCATCGAGGCAATCAGGAGCGCCGCGAACAACGTCATATATCCGGCGCCCATCAGGAGGAGGGGGGTCAGCATGGCGCTGTCAATCGTCGCCCCGTCGGCGCGAAGGACGCTCGCCGGCTGGTGCAGGCTGTTCCACCAGTCGACGGAGAACTTGATGATCGGCACATTGACGAATCCGACGATGGCGACGATCGCAGCGAGCCGGGCCGCACGCGCCTTGTCCTCGATCGCGGCCCAAACCGTCATGTAGCCGAGATAGAGAAAGAAGAGGATGAGAACCGACGTGAGCCGGGCGTCCCAGGCCCACCAGGCGCCCCACATAGGCTTGCCCCAGAGCGATCCGGTGACGAGCGCCACCGCGGTGAACACAGCGCCGATCGGCGCTGTCGATCTCGCCGCCACGTCCGCAAGCGGATGCTTCCAGATGAATCCGACTGCGGAAGAAACCGCGAGCGCCGTATAGCACATCAGCGCCATCCATGCCGCCGGCACGTGGACATACATGATGCGCACAGTCTCGCCTTGCTGATAGTCGGGCGGCGAGTTGAAAAGCGCGAAGTACAGGCCAACGCCGATGAGGGCCGCCGCGAGCACGCTCACGGGCAGAGCGATGGGACGCGCAAAGCGCTCAAAACGGTCCGGATTTGCGAGCTCGAAGGGGTTCATCTCAACTCATGTTCAAGCGGATCGCTGCGGCCCCGGCAATGGGTCCCAAAAGCGCAGAAAAAAGCGAAATGGCGCCGAGGAGCAGGAGGGATGGCGCATACTCGGGGCTTCCCGATGCGCCCGCCTGCGCGGCGTTGACGCCGAATATCAGCGTCGGCGCATAAAGGGGCGCTGACAGGATCGCCATCGGGATCGAAGCCCGGCGTAACCCGAGCCCCACGGCCGCGCCGATCGCGCCGAAGAGCGACAGCGCCGGCGTTCCTACAAGAAGCGATGCAAGAAGCGGGGCGTACCCTTCGGGCGGCAGGTTGAACAGCAGCGCAATTGCGGGTGTCGCCGCAATTACCGGGAGGCCCGCAGTCAGCCAGTGCGCCAGCGCTTTCGCCAGGACCTGAAGCTCCAGAAACTCCGCGGTCTCGATCATCGTATCCAGCGAACCGTCCTCGAAATCGGCCTGAAAGAGACGGTCGAGCGATACGACCGCCGCGAAAAGCGCGACCGCCCACAGGACAGGCGCCGCGAACCCTTGGAGCAGCGCCGGCTCCGGACCGATCGCCAGCGCAAAGATGAGGGCGGCGAGCGCAAAGAAAGTCATGGACTGCAGCGCGCCGCCGCCGGCGCGAAACGCCAGCGCAAGGTCACGGCGGACAATAGCGAGAAAGGCGCTCATGCGGCTTGCGGGGCCCGTTCCACGACTAGCGTGCGGGCGGTTATCGCGATCCGGTCATGAGTCGCGATCACGGCCGCGCCGCCTCTCGCGTTATGCGCCAGCACGAGCGCGATGAGGTTGGCATTTGATTCTGCATCCATGGACGCGCCCGGCTCGTCGAGCAGCCAGATCGGCTTTCCGGAAATTACGAGCCGCGCCAAGGCGACGCGGCGGCGCTGGCCGGCTGAAAGGGCGCCCGTTCTGATTTTGAGGAGATCATCGAGGCCGAAGGCTGCAACCGCGGCGTCGATCCGCGCGGCGCCTCCAGGGTAGAGCCTGCTCCAGAACAACAAATGCTCGGCGGCCGTCATGGCGGATTTCACGCCGTCCGTGTGCCCCACATAGATGGCCGCGGCACGAAGCTCAGACGGGGACGCCTTGACCGCGGGCGCCAGCAGCACTCTCCCGCCGGAGATCGGCAGGAGGCCGGCGAGCGCACGCAGCAGCGTTGTCTTGCCGGCGCCGTTCGAACCTTTGAGGAGAAGCGTCTCACCGGATTGAAGCTTGAAGGTGGCCCCGCTCATGATCGTTCGTCCGCCGCGATCGACCGCCAGACCCTCAGCCTCAAGGCACGAATTCAATCGCGGGTCGCCTTTCACTTTGCGCCGCCATGGTCGTCGAGTTCTTTCAGTTTACGCTGGAGCGCGCGTCCCCGCCGCCAGATTGCGAAGCCGAGACCGCCAATGGCGAGGACCGAAACGGCGTAAGCAGGCCAGACATAGGCCGCATAGCCGCCCATCTTCAGGAATTCGTGCATCGAGGACCCGCGCGCTTGGCCGCAGAGGTGAAAACCGCGCTAAAGAGCATAGTTCGCAGGGCTGCGCGAAGGGGCGCCGATGTCACGGGTTTTCGGGCGAAGTAAGATAGCGTTTGTGGAAGGATGGCCGCCCCCCGCCCATTCCAGGCGCCCCGCGCGCCGGGCCGAGGAAAAGACGGAGCGCGGAAGATACGCATGATGGCGGAAATCGGCCAGATCGCCCTCATCCTCGCCTTGATGGCCGGATTGCATCAGGGCCTGTTCCCAATGCTTGGCGCCGCGCGCGGCGACACGAGGCGCATGTCGGG
>JBEBFW010000276.1:0-3897 GCA_040081755.1 Parvularculaceae bacterium | reverse complement strand
CCTCAAGGAGGGGGGGAGGGAGGTCGGACTGAGGGCGGAGTCAAACATGGTTGCCGATTGCCGGTTGCCGGTTGCCGACCCGCTCAAGCCTGGTACTCCCTCAGCATCTCCCGCGCGACGATCACGCGCATGATCTCGTTCGTGCCTTCGAGAATCTGGTTGACGCGCACGTCGCGGAGCATGCGTTCGAGCGGATAGTCGCGCAGATATCCGTAGCCGCCGTGGAGCTGCAGCGCCTCGTTGACGACGTTGAACCCCGCATCAGTGACGAAGCGTTTCGCCATGGCGCAGAATTTCGTCGCGTCCGGCGCCTTCTGGTCGAGCTTCCAGGCGGCCTGATAGAGAACGATGCGCGCGGCTTCGAGTTCGGTCGCCATGTCGGCGAGCTTGAACTGCAGCGCCTGCTGCTCGTTGAGGCGCTTGCCGAAGGCGCGGCGGATGTTGGCGTAGTCGAGCGCGGTTTTCAGCGCCGCGTTCGCCGTGCCGAGCGAGGTCGCGGCGATGTTGAGACGTCCGCCGTCGAGGCCCATCATGGCGAATTTGAAACCGTCGCCTTCGGCGCCGACGCGGTTCGCGACCGGCACGCGGCAATCCTCGAAGTTGACGATCGCCGTCGGCTGGGACTGCCAGCCCATTTTCTTCTCGTTGGCCCCGAAAGAAAGACCCTTCGTCCCCTTCTCGACCAGCACGGTCGAAATGCCTTTCGGCCCTTCGGCGCCCGTCCGCACCATGACGATATAGAGATCGCTCACCGGAGCGCCGGAGATGAAGGCCTTGGAGCCATTGAGGACATAGTGGTCGCCGTCCCGCACCGCCTTCGTCTTCAGCGCGGCGGCATCGGACCCGGAGCCCGGTTCGGTGAGGCAATAGCTCGACAGAAGCTCCATGGAGGTGAGCTTCGGGCACCACTTCTTGCGGACGTCTTCCGTCGCGCAGCGGTCGATCATCCACGTGCACATATTGTGGATCGTTATGTAGGCCGCCGTCGCCGTGCAGCCCGAGGCGAGCGCCTCGAAAATCAGCGCCGCGTCGAGGCGCCCGAGGCCTGTGCCGCCGACATCCTCGCGCACATAGATGCCGGCGAAACCGAGTTCGGCCGAGCGCTTGATGACATCGACGGGGAAGTGCTTCTTCTCGTCCCACTCGGCGGCGTGGGGCTTGAGTTCGTCGTCAGCGAAGCGCTGGGCGGTTTCCTGGATGGCGAGTTGGTCGGAGGTGAGGGAGAAATCCATGTGTTCACTCGGGCAATGGGCAATGGGCAATGGGCAATGGGAGTGTCATCGTCTTCGCGCCTCTATCGCCCGAATGAGCCCGTAGAGCATTCTGGACACTCGTTGGACCGCGGACTTCAGCTCTTGCATCGGCTCACTATCGAGAAACCCAAGCTCCGCCGACAATTCGACCAAAGTCTCAAGCTCTTTGGCGGAGCCAAGAGCGATCTTCAAAAACTGGATGTAGGAGCCGCTGGAATGACGGCCATATCCCTCGGCGACATTGGATGGAATTGAGACAGACGCCCGCCTCATTTGCGACGTCAGTCCGTACAGCTCAGCGCGCGGAAAGCGAGCGGTCGCTCGATAGACCGCAGCTGCAAGCTTCATCCCGATCTTCCAGACTTCAAGGTCGCGAAAATCGGCGATTGATCCTTCGCTTTCTTCAAATCCGAATGGGGCCTTGTCGAGGTCGTTTGCAGACAAACCATCGTCGCCCATTGCCCATTGCCCATTGCCCATTGCCTACTTCCGCCTCCTCTCCCCCTCCAGCGGCGTTCCCTCGAAGCCGGGCATGCCGTAGAGCGGATGGTCGCGTTCCTCCGTGAGCGGAGTCATGGGGCCGTGCTGGTCCTTGTTGTGGGTCATCCAGCGGAAGGTGACGTAGGAGACGAGCAGCGTAATGGCGATCGCCGGGAGAATGAACTTCGCCTGCTCGCCCCAGATTTCGCCGACGGTGTGGAAGAGCAGGAACATGATCGTCACATAGGTGAAGGCCGTGAAGATCACCCAGCCGACGAAGCGTCCGTAGGGGACCTTGAAGAATCCGCAGGCGACGTAGGTCGGAATGCGCGTGCCCGGAATATAGCGCGCGGCGAACAGCGTCTTGACGAGTTCGGTGCGCACCAGGTCGCCGGCGACCGAGACGCCTTTTCGCTCGGCGAACTTGTGCGCCCAGCGGTTCTTCCGGGCGAAATAGCCGAGCCAGTATTTCCACACATCGGAACAAGTGAGGCCGGCGAGAACGACGATGAAGAGCGGCGCGAGGGGCGCGGCGCCGCTGAGCGAGGCGGTCGCCGCCGCGACGACGGCGACGTCCTCCTGCAGGAAGGGCAGCAGAAATATGGCGAGATAGAGCGCGAGGCCCGAAGTAGCCATTATGGATTGAATGTCCATCAGGGGCGCCTCTGGGGATCGGCAACCGGCAACCAACCGGCAACCGGCAACCCATGATCATTCTCCCCTCCTCCCCTCGGGGGGGGAGCCAGGAGGGGAGTTTCGCCGCGAGTCCGGCGCTCAGTGATAAAGAACGCGCCCGCGATACTCGCATCCGGGGAAGCGGCTGCGATCGTTCGCACAATGACGACATTCGGAACTCGCGGCGCCGTCCCTCCCCTCATGGAGGGGGAGCGTCTGTGTTCAGGGAGGGGGCGGAGATTTCTCCAGTCCCGATTACCGGTTCCCAATTCCCACCTGACGGTTGCCGATTGCCGGTTGCCGGTTGGCGGCAAGGCCAGCGTCCCACACTCCGCCATCAGTAGCGCTCCTTCTGCGGCAGGCCGTCGGCGATCTCGTAATAGTCGCCCTTGTCCTTGACGAAGATGTGCTCGGCGACCCTGACCCCGGTCGGCGAATCGAGGGCGCCCAGGGCGACGCCGAGAATGTGCGAATGTTCCTTGTGCCGGTCCGGATGCCAGAAGAGCGCCGAGCCGCAGGTCGTACAGAAGCCTCGGCGCACTGACTCGGAGGAGCGGAACCAGCCGACGCTCCCCTCCCCGTTCGTCAATCTCAGCGACGCGTAAGGAACATTGACCGAGGCCCAGAACATGCCGCTCCAGCGGCGGCATTGCGAACAATGGCAGGCGTCGGCGTGGTCGCGATCGCACGGAACTTCGAAGGAGACGGCGCCGCACAGGCACCGGCCGGTCAAAACTCGCGCGGCCGCCATCACCGCGACTCCCCGTCGAAGGGAGACGGCGGATGCTCGTGGTCGTGCGGCAGCCGTTTCGCCCGCTCGCGCAAGCCGATGAGAACGAGGGCGACGATGAGGCCGCCCAGAATGGCGATGAAGACGGGGTGATCCATGGTCATGTCTCTCCCTCCGACGGAATGTCCTCAGTCCTACGCCGCATTGAACTTCCCCAAAAGCCAGATCAGCCAGGAACGGTAGCCTTCTTCCTCGAAGGTGGCGTCGCCGCACGACAAAAGCACGGCGCGCACCTCCTCCTCCAAGGGGTTCTCGGCGAGGACGCGCACCAGCTCCTCCTTCACGTCCTCGCGCCGGGGCGTCCAGTCCGCGACCATCGCCCGCACCGCGCTTTCAAGGCTCCCGGTTTCGGAGATGGCGGCGGCGTTCAGATGCCCGCCGAACATGGCGAAGAGGACGGGATAGCGGGCCTTCAAGTCGGCCTGTGCGTTGGAGAGTTCTCGCAGATGCTCGGCGGCTGTCTGGGCTGGCGTCAGGTCGTGCGCCCGCGAGCGGTCCTCGATAGCGGGCTTGCGGCCGCCGAACAGCCTGAAGCCGAACAGCAACTGCGCCCCGAGAAGGAGGAAGACCCCGACGGCGATGAGTTCAAGGAGAGCGATCATCTAGCTGTGAGCTTTCAATAGGTTGTCCATCCGGCCCGAGCCGGGAGAAGCTGAAGGTGTCGAAGCCTCGGCAATCCCGGAGGACCGAATGAACATC
>JBEBFW010000066.1:0-14380 GCA_040081755.1 Parvularculaceae bacterium | reverse complement strand
CAGCGACAAACCCGCCGCCGACAGCGCCGGAACCACAAGCGTCGGCAGCACGGCGACGCATAGCGCCGCCGTCCAAAGCAACTCCGACGCGGCGAGCGACCGCCCGCGATCGATGCGCAGCGCAGCGCCCAGCACCAGGGGCGCCCAAAGGAGCGAGGCGAGCAGGCAAAGTGCGATGGGCTCGAAGTTGCCGATCAGGGTCATGACTGCGTCTCCTCCTTGCGGAGCGTGCGTTCAAGCTCTTCGATTTCGTTGCGTGTCAGGAGTTTGGATTTCGCGAAAGTAACGGCGGGCGGCGCGGAGTCGAGCTCCAGCACGCGGCCGGAGAAGTCCTCGATCAGGCGCGACAACAGCGCAACCTTGCCGACGCCCGCGGCGTATTGATTGACGCTCTCGCCCTCGCGGCGTTTCAGGAAACCCTTCTCGACCATCCGCTCAAGGACGGTCCGAAGCGTCGAATAGGACCAGTCGAGCGGCGCGGAGATCTCATCGGCGATCTGGCGGGCCGATAGCTGCTTTCGTCGCCACAGCAGCTTCAGGATCTCCAGTTCGGGCCTGGTCGGCAGTAATGGATTGTCGCTCGACATCTGTTCCAGTTCGTTGGGCGCCCCGCTGACGCGAACGCCCCGCCGCTGGACGGGCGGCGGCGTTGCGCCCAGCCGGGCGGTTGGCCTGCTACATTTGTAGTATGCCGCGTTGCTACATCTGTAGCAAGGGCGCTCGCGACCAATGCGGCGAGCGGAGGGATTGGGGCGGCCGAGCGTTGTTCTCTCCGGGCCAAGCCCGCGGGCCGAGCCGCCTCGGCTAGCAGCGCGACCCGGCGGCCAGCCCCTCGACCGCCGACGCGAGCCTCGCCAGATCCGGCTCGCTCGATAGCCGATGGTCGCCTTCCTTGATCAGCGTCAGGATCACGTCGCGCGAGGCCAGGCGATCGGCGAAACGCAGAGCATGGGCATAAGGAACATCGACATCTTTCATGCCATGCAGGATGCGCACTGGGCGCTCGATCGCGATAGGCGCGCCTAGAACAAGATGCTTTCTGCCGTCCTCGATGAGACGGCGGGTGATGACGCTTGTCCCTCCGTAGGGAGAAGGCTCCTCAACGCGACCCTCACGCATAAGCTGCGCGCGCTCGGCATCGGGAAGCTCCTTCCAGATCAGCTCCTCGGTGAAATCGGGCGCGGGCGCGACCAGAGCAAGACCTGCGATTCGCTCCGCGCGTCGCAGGGCGAGGAGGCTCGCCATCCATCCGCCCATCGACGAGCCGACAAGAACCTGGGGCCCGTCAGTCAGGGCGTCGAAGACGGCGAGCGCGTCGTCGAGCCAGGCGCTGATTGTCCCATCGGCGAAACGCCCGGCGGACGCGCCGTGCCCGGAGTAATCGAAGCGCACAAACGCCCTGCCGGCGCGAGCCGCCCAATCGGCCAGAAAATTCGCCTTGGTTCCGGTCATGTCCGAGGCGAAGCCGCCGAGCCAGAAGGCGCCTGGCCCCTCACCCCTCTGGCGTCTGAAGGCGAGGCGCCCGTTCGGCCCGTCGATGAATGAGTTTCTGGCGCTCATGGACCCTAATGCCGTAAAGGCAAAGCGCTGTCACGTCCGCCCCTTCTTGCCTCGGTACGCCGACGCGGCGCAAAATCGGGCATATGCGCACCGACAATTTCGAGTTCCTTTCCAATCTCGACACGCTGGCCGCCGTGGTGCTGGGCGCCTTGCTCGCTACAGCTGGCGGGCTCGTCGCGGAACACTATGAAGATCAGATCGAGCGCAAACGGCGCGAGCGCGACGCCGCGCGATTCTTCGGCGAGATCCTCGCCTCCATCGACGAGATTCTCGATTTTGCCTTCCAGTCCCAAGGCGTCGGAGACCCCTGGGGGTCCGTCACGGTGCGCATGTTCAAAACGGCCCATCGCGAGGCCGAGGTCTATGAGCGAAATCGCGAACGACTGTTTGACGTTCTCGATCCCCCGCTGCGCGCGCGCATCCACCGGCACTTTCTCCTTGAAGCCTTTCCCCTGGAAGCGATCGTCGAGCTGTCGGAGGAGATTCAGGGTCTCGAGAATACACTGAAGGAAGATCCGGACATGGCGCCCGGGCGGGTCGAGCGCATCAAGGCGCGCATCGATGAGGCGCGCGGCGGCCGCGAGCGCACCCTCGACGTCCTCAAAATTGAACGCGAGAAGACCGGCGACATCTGCGCCGATCTCATCAAGCGGGCTGGCGTGAAGACCGGAAAGACCGGCGTTGAAGGAAAATGGAACTGGATCAGGCAAGCGCCTGGCAATTAGGGAGCGCCGTTCCAAAGCGACCCGAGGACGATCGGGCGATCCGGGTCGCCATGCTCAAACGCCACCAAAACCTCGTCGCCTGTTTCCGGGATCGTCGAGTTGGGCGACGCAAGCTGCGCCGCCCAAACCGAAAGCGAGGCGGCGCCGGACCGCAGGGGCGCAATACGCACCTTGATTCGCCCCTGGCCCTGCGGATCGGCTGACTGATCGACGATGGCGCGATAGACACCGCCGTAGGCGCGGGCTGGAGCTGCGGCGCTCCTCGTCTCGGCAAATATCACGACCGAGAGGGCCGCCAGGGGGATGGCGATAAAAGCAAGGTTGCGCATTGAAATTCCTCCTTGTGCGGCGGTTCATTCGGCCGGGCCCGCCGGGCATGCTATTCATCCGCTGACGGACTGGCGCAGCCAGCCAGCGATCCTAGCCGGTCTCAACCCGAAACGCCAAACGCATCCAGAATCTCCGCCGTGACGCGCATGGGCTTGCGGGTGGAGGCGTCGAGGAGGCACCAGTCGCTAAGGACCCTTGCCGAGAAGCGCGACGATCCGTTTCTCCGGATCTCTATGTGACGGGCGAATCGGGGACCGTCAGCACGCCCGAGCCAGGTGCGGACCTCAACCGGATCGCCCGGCACGATGGGCTCGCGATAGTCGATCTCATGTCGCAAAACGACCCACAGATGCTTTTCGATCAGCGCCGGCCCGGCCAATTTCGCCCAGTGAGCGACGGCGATCTGCTGCGCCCAAACCAGATAGACGGCGTTGTTCACATGACCGAGGTCATCAATGTCGCCGGGCCCGGGCGATCGCGTCTGAAGCGCCGCCGTCTCAAAAGAGACAGCGCCGCGAAGGGCGCCGGAGATTTCTGACGGTTCGGTCATCGGTGTCGGCTCCACGGCGCGCGGCTCCTACCTACTACGCACGGCCGAGGACGCAACCGGGACCGTTGACCGCGCCTCGGGCGGCTCTATGGTTCGGCGCGCATGAACCCGGACGACCCGCCCGAAGACCGCCCTCGACAGGCCGCATTCCCGCCGAAGCCTCATGCCAAGACGGCGCGTGAGCGTCGCGAGGCGCGGGAATCGGCGGCGTTGCGCGAGAATCTGCGGCGCCGAAAGTCGGCCGAAAAAAAAGAGACGGGAAATGGATAGGCTCGCGATCATCGGCGGCCGGCCCCTGTTTGGCGAAGTATCCATCAGCGGGGCGAAGAATTCCGCCTTGAAAGTGATGGCTGCGTCGCTCTTGACGGACGAGACCCTGACCATCCGCAATGTGCCGCGGCTCGCTGACGTCGATATGCTCTTGAAACTCCTCGCGCAGCACGGCGTTGAACAGACTTTCGAGGGTTCGACATTGACCCTCCGGGCGAAGACGATTTCCTCGACCGAGGCCCCCTATGATCTGGTCCGCAAGATGCGCGCGACCTTCAACGTGCTCGGCCCTCTTCTTGCGCGTGAAGGAAAGGCCAAGGTCTCTCTCCCCGGCGGCTGCGCCATTGGCGCCCGCCCGGTCGACCTGCACCTCAAGGCCCTGACGGCGATGGGCGCGCAAATCGATCTCGACGAAGGCTATGTGATCGCGGCGGCGCCCCGGGGTCTTCATGGCGCGCGCATCGACCTGCCATTCGTCTCCGTCGGCGCGACCGAGCACTCGATGCTGGCGGGCGTCCTCGCCAAAGGTGAAACGGTCATCGGCAACGCCGCTCGCGAACCTGAAATCGAGGACCTCGCCGCGTGCCTCATCGCCATGGGCGCAAGAATCGAAGGAGCCGGAACCTCGACGATCCACGTCCAGGGCGTCGCCGTTCTGCACGGCGCCGATCACGCCGTCCTCCCGGACCGCATCGAAACCGGCGCTTACGCCATGGCGGCCGGCGTCTCCGGCGGCGAACTCTATTTGCGCCATGCGCGGCTCGATCTCCTCGGCGCCGCCGTCGGCGCGCTCGAGGAGGCCGGCCTCAAGCTGGCGCAGGACGCTCACGGCGTGCGCGTTGGCCGATCGGTCGATCGCTGTCGGGCCGTGAATCTGGTGACGCAGCCGTTTCCGGGATTCCCAACCGACCTCCAGGCGCAGTTCATGGCTCTCATGACGACTGCCGACGGAACCTCCGTCATCAAGGAGACGATCTTCGAGAACCGCTTCATGCACGCCCCGGAACTCGCCCGCATGGGCGCCAATATCTCCGTTGACGGACAGACAGCGACTGTCCGCGGCGTCAAGCGCCTCAAGGGGGCGCCGGTGATGGCGACAGACCTTCGCGCCTCCATGGGTCTCGTCCTCGCAGGCCTCGGCGCGGAGGGTCAGACCATCGTCAATCGCGTCTACCATCTTGACCGCGGCTTTGAACGCCTTGAAGAAAAGCTCGTTCAATGCGGCGCGCTCATTGAGCGCGTCAGGGGATAAGGCCTTCGTGACCGGATTCAGCGACTACAAGCCCTTGCGACTCGTCGCTGCTGACGCCGAGGATCTGCAGGCCTTGTCGGCCTGCCTTCAGGACGCAATCCTCAAGATCGGCGACATGACGTATTTGCCGCGCGAGCGCCGTTTCGCCTTCGTCGCCAACCGGTTTTTGTGGGAGGCGGGCGGCGAAAGGAAATCCGGTCCCTTCTGGCGCGCGCGCGCAGGCGCTCACTTCGATGACGTGCGGTCGGCGAAGCAGATCAACATCCGGACGGACGCCCGCGACGCGGTAATCGAGGTGCTCGCGATCGAATTCAAGCCCTCCGCAGACGGAGCAGGCGAAATCACGCTCACTTTCGCCGGCGGCGGCGCCGTGCGCCTCGAAGTCGACGCCGTCAATGCAGAGCTGCGCGATCTCGCCGGGCCCTGGCGAACCCGCATGAAGCCGGCCCACGCGGACTGACGCCGGCGCATCAGCGCAAGATGTCAGCCAGACCCCGCGTCCTCCCGCTTTGGTCGCCGTAATAACCGTCAAACCATGGATCGGTGAATTTGGCGTCGGTGAGCGATTCCCCTTCAGGATCGCGCGGCCATATCGACATGTAGTTCGAGATCACCGCCGTCGGATTCTGGGCGCGGAGCGCCTCCGCCCAGGCTCTGGTCAGGCGCTCTCCCTCGGAGCCGGCAATAAACCGTTCGGCCCAATTCACGACAACGGGGTCCGACGCGAGATAGGCGGGCAGCAATTCATGGCTCTCGCCTTCGTAGTCGCCCAGAAAATACGCGCCGTAAGACTGCGCGATCGACTGGTGGCGTTTGCGCTGAACGATCATGCCGGCGATGGCGGCGGCGTTGGAGTTGCCGATGGTCCAGTCGGCGCGACGTCTTGCAAGTCCGTCCGGATCGGCGAGGATTTGCGATTTCCATTTCTGGAGATGCTCGGCGTCCGAGACTGCCCCGATAAGACCTTCGGTGCGGCTGAAGACGCCGTTGTAATAGGACGCTGTGCTGACGCCGACATTCCTGAGCCACGGCTTTGGATCGACGCCGCGGTCTGCGAAGTAGCGTCGGAAGCCCTCGAGGGAGCCGATGGTCACCTGGTCCCAGGCCATCTGCGACGCGAGCGCGAGCGTCCATGCTTGCCGGCGGCCGGCGCGGGTCAGCGCCTTGTCGAACTCGACCATCGCGTGAGCGGCGAGATAGCCGAAGCCGTAACGCAGCGGCATTCCGGGCCCGGCATAGTTGCTGCCGGTGAGCGCGTCTTTCACCCCGTCGCTGCAATGGGTCATGCGCGCCCAGGGTCCGCCCCAATTCCAGACCTCGTTCCACGGCTCCAGATAGACCATGCGATTTGTCGGATATTTGGCGGCGCTCAGGTTACGGACGATCTCATCCATATAGGCGCCCCAGTCGGGGGACGAAATGATCGTCTGCAAATTGGCGCGGCAGGCCTCGCGCCAGCGCACGGGATCGGAGGTCTGCGCGGCCAGCTCGTTGAACAACGCCGGCGCGCCCGGCAGTCCGGCGACGTTCACCCACGCTGCCGTATCGGTTTCGACCGACGTGCGGAATATCGCTTCGAACGAGGCCAGCTTCGGCGCGTCCGGCGTCTTGGCGTAGTCCGTCTCCCATTCGGGAGACCATGTCGCCTGCGCGAATTTGGCGAAGTCGCCGGTATGGAAGGGCCGGGCCTGCGATGCGTCGAGCACGTCCATGAAACGCAGTATCTTGTACTGACGCGCATGAGCGGCGAACCTCGGATCGAGAATGCGGCCGGTTTTCAGCAGCATTTCGTTTTCCTTGCGGAAAATGCGAACCCTCTTCAGTCCGCTTGAGCCGATGCGTGTGATGCTCCAGTCGGTAAGCAGCGATGACGCGCCGTCGTAAGTCGCCTCAAGACGCGTCGCTGAAATTTTCCTGAAGCAGTTGATTCGCAGCACGACTGAGCACGGCTGAATGTTGACCGCGAGATCGGCATCGCCTTCCCACTCCAGAACGTAGGTTCCCGAATAAGCGGACGGAATGAGATAGGCGCCGTGGCGCACGCGCCCACCGCCGATCGACGCATAGCCCGGCGGGATCGCCTTTGGATAGAGCGTCGTCTTGTCGATGTAGCCGCGCTGCCAGAGATCCGCGAACTCCATCCGATCGCCGCCGTTCGCCCTGTACGCAACCCAACGCGCGCTGTTCTGTTTGGTGATGTCGATGAACGGCTCTTCCAGATTCCACGGCCGCCACCAATAGAGGCCGAGCTGCGTGACCGGTTTTCCGTCGCTCGTGTTTGGAAATCTCGCGGGCAACACGGTTGGCGCGGAAGGAGTCGCCGACTGCGCCAGCGCCGAGGGAGTCCCGAGGCCGCCGTCGGTCGGGCAAAGAAGAAAGGCCGACGTCAACGCGACAGCGGCGACGGCGCCGCGCGCAACGAGAGACATATTCAACATGCCGGATGCCCTTCCTCGAGATTACGCCAACTTGTCGTGCTTGACGCTTCTTTGGCCCGCGCGGCGCTGCGGCCGCAAATTAACCATCCGTAAATGCCGGCCGACAGCCCTTTTCCACCCATCGTCGCTGGATGAATTCTTTGCAGGACCGACCTCGGGCCGCCATCGATGCAAAGATCGGAAGGAGCAAAACCGCCAAACCCGCGAATCACGCGCCGCCTATCCGTCCGTCCACGGATGATATGCGGACCAAGTCGCGGAACCCGATCCCGGCGATCAGTTTGGTAGCGGGGGGCGGGATCGAACCGCCGACCTTGGGGTTATGAATCCCACGCTCTCACCAACTGAGCTACCCCGCCGGCAGAGCCGCAAAAAGAGGCCGACTCGCGGAAAGGAGGCGTCTATAACGCCCGCCCCCCGAGCCTGCAAGACCGCCCCGCTCAAGGCGCAAAGCTACTCGGTGACGGCTTCAGCGCGGTCCTCCTTCGACGGCTCGGGCGGAATAATGCGCGCAAGGAAGCCGCGCTTGGGGAACGGGGCGACGACGATCCGCCGGATGGCGTGCCAGCCGCCGCCAAGAAGCACCATCGCCCCGCCGAGCGAGAGCAAGGTCACCGCAATCGTCCACGCGCCGCTGAGACCCGTCTTCGAGATCAGGTAGCCCGCAGCGATCAAGGCGTAGAGGAGACCCGCGACCAGCAGCGCGCGCCGATTGATCAGCAGCGAGACAAACGAAAACGCCGTGACGACCCCGAGCGTCACCAGCGCGGCGCCGGTCGGATTCTCCGCCACGCGCTCCACCCCGATCAGCATGCCGAGAGACGCATTGAGGATCAGCGGCGCGGCGAAAAAATGCAGCCAGAAGCCGTTGTCCGACAGGCGCGTCTTCCGATCCGGATCGCGCGCATCGAACATGACGCCAAGGAGGAACAAGAATGCGCCGGAGAGAAGCTGAGCGGGTTCGGCGATGTCGAGCACGCGATCGGGCCACGCGTTGTAGGCGGCGGCGACGCCGACGAAACTCAGATAGAGTGCAAAGACGCCCATCGCGAAAGGCAGCTTCATACGCAAATAGAAGGCGAGAATCGCCGCCGTCGTCGCGCCCAGGATGACGATGACGGCTTCCGATCCCTCGCGGATCGCCTCGAGGATGATCGCGCTCTCGGCCCAGGACTCGCCCGCGGCGGGCCGTGCGGAGTCGTTGAGGCGCTGGAGCAAGTCACGATCGAATCCGACAAAGGCGCCATAGGACGCCGCCGCCGCGACGAAGAAAAACCCCACAAAAGCGACCAGGATGACGATCGACGGGAGGAACAGGCGCCGCCCGCGCGTGAAGAACTCGGCCATCAGCCACATGACGACCGCGTTCGCGCCAGCCGCGCCCGCAATGATCGTCAGTGCACGGCGCCATCCCTCCTCGCCGGCGCCGAAAGCTTCGGCGACAGTCGGCCCGAGCGCGATCGAGGTGGCGAGCCCGAGGCCGGCCGCGAACATCAATATCCCGATACTGAGGAATATGTCGTGAAAATTGCGGATGAAGCGCAGGTCTTCCTCGCCCGGCAGACTTTGCGCCGGCGGCGTTCGCGCCTCGATCATGGCTGGCATCGGCCCCTCCGTTTCCCCGACAGACAGACTATCACCGGGCCGCTCCTTTCGCGAGAGCAGCGACCAGTTCGCCGATGGCGAGGGAGGCCGTGAGCCCCGGAGATTCAATGGCGTAAAGGCCTATGTAGCCCGCCGTCCCGTGGTCCCTCGGCCCCAGAATGATGAAATCGCCCTCCTCGCCCGGCCCGGTCGCCTTGGGGCGCTGGCCGGCGTAACCGGGGGTCAGCTGCTCGATCCTCAGCGCCGGCCAAAACGGGCGCGCCGCCCCGAAAAACGCGTCGCGCGCTCCATCCTCGACCGAATAATCGCCGAGCGGCGCGTCCCAGACGATGTCGGGTCCAAGGCGAGCCTGGCCGCCGAGATCGCGCGTGTAATGCACGCCCTGAGAATCCGGCGTGTGCAGAGGATAGATGAGCCGCGAGAAGGGCGCCTTCCCCGAAACCGTAAAGTAACGGCCCGTGGCGGGGCGCTGCGCCGGGATCTTCGCTGCATCGAGACCGGCGATCGAGCGCGCAATCCTGTCGGCCCAGAGCCCGCCGCTGTTGACGACAAGGCGAGCGTGCAAGGTCATCGGTTCGGGGCCGCCGACCTCAAGCTCAACGCCATCGGTTCCGACGCGCCCGCCGGCGACCGGGCTCGACAGCGCCAGGGCGCCGCCTGCGTTTTCAAGATCGCCGAGATAAGCGAGCATCAGAGCGTGCGCATCGACGATCCCCGTTGAGGGAGAAAGGATCGCCGCTGCGCAGACAAGGCCCGGCTCAAGCGCCGTCGCTTCCGCTGCGGAGATCAGCTTCAGATCGTCGACGCCGTTTTGGCCGGCGACCCGCAGCAGCGAATCGAGCTTCGGTCTCTCGCTCTCGTCACAAGCGACAATCAGCTTTTCGCAATTGGCGTGACCGACGCCGCGCTCCCGGCAATAGGCGTAGAGCGCTTTACGCCCCGGAACGCAAAGACGGGCCCGCAGGCCTCCCGGCCGATAGTAGATCCCGGCGTGGATCACCTCCGAATTGCGCGAGGAGGTTTCGGTTCCGAAGGCGCCGTGCCGTTCGAGCACGATGACCTCCCGGCCCTGCAGCGCCAGCGCGCGGGCGCAGGCAAGGCCGACCACCCCCGCCCCGACGACCACGACATCGACGCGCTCGGCCATCTCAGTTCGTCGTCGCGACCCAGTCGCGGTCGTCCTGCACGTCGCGCTCGAATTTCAGGAACTCATAGTAGCCGCAGCGCGACTGCGTCGGGAAGGCGCGGCAGATGCCGGGCCGCCCTTCATAGGTCGTGCAGCGCCGCGTCTCCTTGTCGAGAAACATGCAGGCGCTCTTGAAATGTTCGTCTACGGTATGTCTGAGAACCCGCGGATTCTGCTTGTCGCCGTATTTCGTGTACTTGGCCTCGGCCTTCCTGACGCTGACCCCGTGATGCTTGGCTAGCCGCTTCAGGTCGAAGTCCGTCACCGGAATGAGCGTGTAGGAGCAGCAATAGGCCGGACAGTTGAGGCAATTATACAGCTTCTTGACCATGACGCCCCTTCAGACCCGGCAAGGCGCCTTGTAGCGCTGACTCGGTCGATGAAATCCACCCCCCGCCGAGGACGCGGTCATGGCCTTGCTCGGGCGTATAGAAGACGCACGCCTGACCCGGGGCGACGCCCTCCTCGCCGTCCTCGAACTCGACAACAAGCCCGTCGCGCCAAATGAGGCGCGCCGGCGCCGGGGGCCGGGTCGAGCGCACTTTGACCGCGACGGAAGTCTCGCCGCGCGCCGCCGCATCGACTGCGCCCGCACCGATCCAGGATGTCTCTTTCAGGCGCAAGCGCTTGATGAGCAAGGCCTCCCGTGGGCCGACGATGACCTGACGCCGCGCCGCATCGATGCGCGTCACATAGATTGGCGCGCCGGCGGCGAGGCCAAGCCCGCGGCGTTGACCGACCGTGTAATGAATGACGCCGGGGTGGCGCCCCAGGACCGTGCCGTCGATATGGACAATCTCGCCGGGCTCGGCCGATCCAGGACGCAAGCGCTCGACGACGGAGGCGTATTTCCCTTCGGGCACAAAGCAGATGTCCTGGCTGTCAGGCTTTTCCGCAACGACGAGATTGAGTTCGCCGGCGATGCGCCGCACCTCCGACTTCGGCATATCGCCCAAGGGAAAGCGCAGGAAATCGAGCTGCTCTCTCGATGTCGAGAAAAGAAAGTAGCTTTGGTCGCGCGTCTCGTCGGCGGGTCTGCGCAACTCGGGACCGTCAGGACCCAAAGCGCGCCGCACATAGTGACCGGTCGCCATCGCCTCACCGCCGAGATCGCGAGCGATGTCGAGAAGATCGCGGAATTTCACGCGCTCATTGCAGCGCACGCAAGGGATCGGCGTCGCGCCTGCAAGATAGGTGTCGGCGAAATCCTCCATCACCGCCTCGCTGAAGCGGTTCTCGAAATCGAGAACGTAATGAGGAATGCCGAGGCGATCGGCGACAGCCCGCGCGTCCGCAATGTCCTGACCCGCGCAGCAGGCGCCCTTCTTCTGAATGGCGAGCCCGTGGTCGTAGAGCTGCAAGGTGACGCCGACCGCGTCGTAGCCGGACATTTTGACGAGCGCGGCGGTCACCGACGAATCGACGCCCCCTGACATGGCGACCACGACCCGCGCCCCGGCCGGAAGGCCGAGGTCGAGTTTGGGCGCGTCTATGGCGGTCGTAGTCAGCATGTGAGGCAAGATAGGGATCGCAGCGCCCCACAGCTAGCCGGGACATTCAATGGGATGGCGTGGGGGAGCGAAGGCCGGCGGATAGGGAGGGACGGCGTTCGAACGGCCCGCCTTCGTTTCACTTCGGCGCGGCATCCGCTTCGCACGCTTCGGCTCGTCGCGCCGAAGCTGGATTTTGGCATCGCCAAAATCAGCGAAGGCGGATGGCGGAGAGGGAGGGATTCGAACCCCCCGCGCGCTTCGCGCGCGAGTTTTTGAGTTCGGGGGTTCGAACACCGAGCTTGCGGCCGGGCCCGGACAATTCCGGATGGGCAAAACTGGCGGAGAGGGAGGGATTCGAACCCCCGGTGCCTTGCAGCACTCCGCATTTCGAGTGCGGCGCGATCGACCACTCTGCCACCTCTCCGACGCGGCGCTGGTCGAGGTCGCCGCAGCGTTCCTCTAAAAGGGGACGCCCTCGCGATCAATGCAAAAATGGCGGGAAGCCCTGTCACATGGTCAATGCTCCGCAGAGGCGGTCCAGCCGCCGCCGATATAGGCCGCGCCGGCCGTGGCGACGGACCCCTCATAGCTCCGCTCCGAATTCCACGAGGCCGCTGTTGGTGCTGTCGCTCTGAAGGCGGTTGCCGGCCCCGGTCGTCGCGACGGCCGACGCAAGGGTGGCGAGCAGATAGGCCGATTTGGCACTGTGCGTAACGCCGCCGTGGAGCACGAGCGCAGAGAGCGCCTGACTGTAGCCTGCCGTGCCAGCCTGAATGTTTCCGACGTTGCTGACTGTCATCGCTGGATTGGCCCGCATCTCGACCGGGTGCTCGACGCGCGCCTCGACTGTGGTGCTGTTGAAGGCGAAGCCAAGCGCCAGTACGAAGTGGGCTTGCGCGCCGAGACGGTAGTAATAGCGCTTGCACAGACGCACCTCCTCGGCTGAAAAGCGCGCCGCCCATGCGGTCGCTGCTGCGCCGATCTCGAGCTTGACCCGGCCGAAGGCGACGCCCGATCCGGACGCCTTCCTGATCTTGAAGGGGAGGTTGCCGGCATCGCCCGCGCCGAGCGTCAAGGTCGCGGACCTCCGGCCGGCGCCGCTGGAGATCGTTCCCGATTGGCTGCCGAACGTGACCGTGAGGTCGGCGCCCGGGGCCTCGACCGAGACCGTGACGGCAAGAGAGGCGAACGAGGCGAGGCCGAAGAGCCCCGGCTCGACAACCTGTTCGATCTCGCCGGAGGCGAGGTTGAGCGTGTAGCTCGACAGCGTCGCATTGGCGCCGCCGCTCGCCGCCTTCCAGCGGTCGAAGCCGTAGGCGCCCGCCGAGAGGGCGCCGCCGCCAAAGCCCCGCTGGTTGATCTGGAAATCGCCGTTGACGAGGAGATTGGGGGCGGATCCGGCGCTTTGCAGCGTGAATGGCAGGCTCACCGCGCCCGTTGCGCGGTTGACGACGATCGCTTCCTTCCAGATCGATCCGTCTGCGGACACCTTGACGTGAAAATCGTCGTCCCCCGTCAGACCGAATTCGGCGCGGCCGGAGAAGGCGTCCTGAAAGACAAGCGACGCGGTCCGGGCGGCGGCCGACTTATTGACCTTCAGGCGATGATCGCCTGAACCCGGCGTCACGTCGTCATGGCTGAAGAGCGACGCCTCGGCTTTCGCCTGGAAGCGCGTCGTCGTGTCGGCCGTAGCGTTGACGCCGAACTTCGCGGCGCTCTCTCCTCCTCCGATCTCGCTCCACGGGCCGGCTGCAGAACGGACAACAAGGCGCGCTTCGTCCTCGATGAAGGCCCGCCAGCCGGTTTTGGGAACGATGCGCGCCCAGGCGCCGTCCTGAAACACGGCGAGATCGTGCTGCGCCATGGCGCTCCATTGCGCGCCGCCCGGCGCCGCCGGGAGAATGTAGGCCTCACCTTCCACCGGGGCGGGCGGCTGCGCGCCAAGGCTCCTCGATTTGACGGCGAGCTGGGCCAAAGCGTCGATCCGGCGCAGCGATTCATTGACGGTGACATGCTTCTGGGCCTGTTGCGGACTGAGATATGAAAGACCCAAACGCGGGGAACTCGACATGAGAAGGCTTCCTTATGCGACCGGCGAGCGGGAGGCGGGCCCGTCTACGGGGGAAAACTTCTGTGTTCTGATCTTCGCCATCGGCCGCCTCCTTGTCGCGGTTTGAATTGAACGTCGAACGACAGGATAAGGCCGCCTCGATCCGCGGGGATAACGCGGGGATATCTATCCCCGTTTTATGGTTAAGATTGAGCGTTGGCGGGGATCGTTTCGGAGGTGGTGTTCATGTTCGTTTGCACGCCGGGGTTGCCGTCTCGGCAATGATTCAGCCTCGCGGCGAAATCTGGAAATTCCCTGTAAAAACAGACGGTTGCGGCAATTTCAGCGCCAAGACGCGTCGGAGGGCCCGCGCGGACCGTTTGGGTCGCGCTCCGACGCCTCTTTGCGGGAGCGTCTTTCTTGTCCGTATACTGACGCTCTTTATGCTGAGCGCAGCAGTGTTTCTGCGCCGCTGTCGGTCGCGACGATCGCTGCATCCGCCATGCCGATGAAGAGCCCGGTTTCGAGGACGCCCGGAATGCTGGCGAGCGAAGTCTCCAGCGCCGCGGCGTCCGCAATGCGCTCGAGATTGAGATCGAGAATGTAGTTGCCGCCGTCGGAGAGGAAAGCCGTGCGGTCCCGCGCTGCGCGCAGGTTCGCCCTCGTCGGCAGCTTCAGCGCAGCCAGCGCCTCGCGCACGCGCCGCACCGTCAATCCGTAGGCGAACCGATCGATCTCGACGGGAAGGGGAAACCGCCCGAGTTCGGCGACGCGCTTGGAGGCGTCCGCGATGACGACGAAGCGCCTCGCGGCGCCTGCGATGACCTTCTCGCGCAGGAGCGCGCCCCCGCCGCCCTTGATCAGATTGAGCCGTCCATCGATTTCGTCCGCTCCGTCGATGCTGAGGTCGATGACCGTCGT
>JBEBFW010000275.1:0-3970 GCA_040081755.1 Parvularculaceae bacterium | reverse complement strand
TCGGCCGGGGGTGCAGCCGACATTTCCAATCATAAGGGCGGGCGCGAGGTGTAGGATAAGTCAGGGTCATTTCCCCTGCTGGTTGCCGACTTACTGGGCTCCCATGGTTAATTTGCTAGCAGAATCTGCTTTTCTGCAAATGCTTCTAAGTCGCATTCGCAGGTATTCGCCCTTTTTTGCCCCCTGAGCGGAGCCGGCGCGGCCGGCCAGCGAAGCCATCCGTGGTTTTTTGATCCGTATCCGGATTTTTTCGGGGAAGTCGCCTGGAGGACGTTTGCCTCGACCCCCCGCCTCTCGCTAAGCTGGGCGCGCTGAGATGGCGGCGAGCGGGGGCTCATGGTCGGGAAGACAAAGCGCGGCAAAGACAAGGCGCAAAAAGCGCTGAACATCACCCATGGGCGCATCTTCGGGCGCTACTGGGGCTCGATCCTCGTCACTTTCCTCCTAATCATCGTGAGTTCGGGCCTCTGGCTCTTTCAGCCTTTCCTCCTTGGCGTCGCCATCGACGGGATGACGAAGGGCCAATGGATCGGCGTCGCCAGCCTCGCCGGCCTGCAGGCGCTGGCGCTCTTCGTGGGCGCCGCGCGCCGGCTCTACGACGTCAGGGTCTACACGCGCATCTATCGCGACATCGGCGCGGAGACGCTTGCGGCCTCGCATGCGGCGAACGTGGAAATCACCCGCGTCGCGGCGCGCGCGAGCATGCTGCGCGAGGTCGTCACCTTCTTCGAGTTTCGCGTGCCCGCGACCTTGCGCTCATTTCTCGATCTCGTCGGGTCGCTCGGCTTTCTGGCGTTCCTTTCGATGGAAGTGTTCGTCGCCTGCCTCAGCGGCGCGGTGGTGATCGCCGCTCTTGCAGCAGCGTTCAGCGGGCGCCTGCTGCGCGTCAATGCGGCGCTCAACGATCAGCTCGAGCGCGAAGTCGATATCTATGCAGGGCGCAGCGCGGAAGAAGCCCGCCTGCATCTCAAGGCCCTCACCGGCCACCAGGTCCGCCGCGCCGACCTGCAGGTCGCAATGTTTTCGGTCAACTCGGTCGCGCTCATGGGCGTTCTTTTCTATTCGCTCTATCACGTGGTGTCCGTGCAAGGCGCCGCGATCGGCGCTGTCTTCGCCGTCTTCACCTATGTCGTGCGGTTTCTCGGCGCTGTCGACGCCCTGCCGACCGCCTATGTCGAGCTTCTGCGCACCATCGAAATCACCCGCCGGATCAACGATATCGTGATCGCCGAGCCCGAAGACGAGGAGTCCCGGGCCTCGCTCAGCTTCCGCTCCGACCGCCTGACGCAGGCGCTCGCGCTGCTGGCCGCCGAGAACGGCCGTCCGCAGCGCTTCAGCCTGTTCGGGCGGCCGCCCTGGAACGGCTAATCCTCTGTATGCGGCTCATTCGCCTCCCGGCCCTCACTTCGCATCTCCGATCAGCTGGATGAAGGAGAGGCAGGCGAGCCCGAGGAGCACATAGACGGCGAGCAGGACCGGCCAGAACGCCGCCCAGATCGCAATGTTGGCGATCTGGAGGGAGACGCAGGCAAGGTTCGTCGCGTTGACGATGACGAGCCGGACGATCGACACGGATCCCTTGTCTGTCGACATGATGCGCCCGAGCCGGCGCCAGTTGGCGATCGAGCCGGCGCTGAACCCGACGAAAAAAAGGACGCTCGCCGCCTTGTAGGTCGTCTCCGACACAAAGCCGGCATGCATGCAGAATATGACAAACAAGGAGCCGCCGAGCGCGCCGAAGGCGCAGATGATCAGGTTGAACAGTCTCAAGTCGAGAACGTCGCGCCACTTGTCGTCGCGCAAAGCGACGACGATGGTCGCAAATCCCGCCAGCGCGACGGCGACCTGGATGACGACATAGAGGGTGTCGGCCTCGCCAATCATCAGGTCGCGAGCCCCTGAAACTCCGGAAGCCCGAGCGCGATATTAAGGTTTTGCACGGCCTGCACGGCGGCGCCCTTCAAGAGATTGTCCTCGGCGGCGACCACGACGGCGTGGCCGCCATCCGCAGCGACCGCAAAGCCGCCGATGATGACGCCCGGGATTCCAGTCCCGTCCTTCAACTCGGGCGCTTCATCGCGAATTTCAATCAGCGGTTCGTCCTTGTACGCCGTTTCGTAAAGAGCCTTGACCTCACCGGCGGACATCGACCCAGCGAGCGGCAAATGCGCGGTGATGACGATGCCGCGAAACGCCGGATGCACATGCGGCGTAAAGCGAACCGGGTGTCTTAGATGGCGCGTCGCCTCGCGCTCGTGGTTATGGCCGACGAGCTTGTAGGGCATGAGGTTGTCGCGCAGGCGCAGGGCGTCATTGCGTGGCGAGGGCGTCGTGCCGGCGCCCGAATAGCCGGAGACGCCGAAGATCGATGGCGGCCCCGAAAGGCGCGGGACAAGCGGCGCGACAGCGAGCTGCAGCGCCGTCGCGTAGCAACCGGGATTTGCGATGCGCGTCGCGCCTTTGATCCGCTCGCCCTCGCCCATGAGGCGGCGGAGCTCCGGCAATCCATACTCCCAGCGGTCGTCGAAGCGATAATCCGCAGAGAGATCGACGACGATCTTGTCGGGCGCATTTCTCTCGATCGCCGCAACATAAGGCCCGGCGGCCCCATCGGGAAGCGCCAGCACAATCGCATCGACGCGGCGCCTAGCGGCCTCCTCGGGCGCGAGCGCCTCGAAGATGCACTCGTCCTTGTCCTCCGGCGCGATCTCGCTGACGCGCCGGCCCGCCAATTCGCGCGAAACGGCGTAGGCGAGCATGAATTCCGGGTGCTCCGAGATAAGTCGGATCAACTCGCGCCCCGTGTGCCCGCGCGCCCCGACGAGGCCAATGAGGAAAGGTTCGCTCATATGCAGTCGGCGGCAGGCCGTTGCCGCGCGGTATCGCCGTTGGCGGTCGCAACGCTCTCCGGCCTCATCCTGAGGGGGCCCGCCCCGCGATTTGCTCCGTAGGCGCAACAAGCTCGCGGGCCGTCACGAAGGATGGTGTGACGCGGGGGCGTCTCGCTTGCCGCCATCCTTCGAGACGCGCGCCCCTTGTAGCGCATACGGAGCAAGTTGAAAGGCGCGCTCCTCAGGATGAGGCCAGAGTGTGCCTCGGGAACTGGAGGTGAAACCATCGCCGCGCTCATCCCACAAAACTCGCCGGCAATTGCGCGATCCTCGGCGCAATTGCCTCGATGCGGTTCCACTCTTTCTCTCCGATCCAGAACACGGTCCACATGCCCATCTTCACCGAGCCCGTGCAGGCGTCGTTGTAGAAGGCGTTGAAGCCGTTGACGGTGCGCGAGCGCCACCAGAAGACGGGATTGGCCTTCGTCACCTGGCGCCAGATCGTGCGCGAGAGGCCCTCGCCGCGCGCCTCCTCGGTCACGGCGAATTTGTCGAGATAGATGAAGTCGTCGATCTTGGTGAGAATGGCGCCGGCGCGGTATTTCTCCGACATGTAGACCTGGGTGATGTCGAGCGTATCCCACCATTCCGTCTTCAGCTTGCGCCCGAACGCCTGCTCGATGAGGCCTTCCGTGCGCGAACGATCAAGGCGCGTCTTCGAGGTGAATGTGCGGATGGCCTCGCCCTGTCGAATGAGCGTGCCCGCGCCGCCATGCGTGAACAATTCGCGGATAAGCTCCTTGGGCGTCGTGATCGAGACCGACGAGGACAGGGGCAGCGCGTCGAGCAGGCGCTTGATCTCCTGTAATTTCAGCCGCATGCCGCCATTGACCCAGTCGGCCTTCATCAGCTTTTCGTAGTCGGAGGCGAGGTTGATCGACTGCATGGGGCGCTTGTGCTTGTCGAGAAGCCCGCCGGTTCCGGTGAGGAAAATCACCTTCATCGGCTGCAACGCGGCGACCACGGCGCGCGTCGCCGAATCGCCGTTGATGTTCAAAAGCTGCCCGCCCGGCGCGATTCCGAGGCATGTCATGATCGGCACGGCCCCGGAAGCGACGATCGATTTCAGCATGCCGAGG
>JBEBFW010000274.1:0-3985 GCA_040081755.1 Parvularculaceae bacterium | reverse complement strand
CCTGCAAAAACAATGGTTGGTTTCTCCCGCGAGGGGAAACAGGTCGTACTTATCCTACACCTCGCCAGCGCCCTTAGAGTGGATGCGTTCGGGTTTGCGCCTTGCCTTTCTTCACAAATTCGAAGCCTTCGCTCTTTGACAATTGAATCTGGTTCCGGAACGGCCTCGAGGGTATCGCTTTTCTCCTTGGCGATTATTTCCTTCAATCCTTTGGGCTTTCCGCCGCGTGACGCGCTCCGAAAGCCGACTATCCATTTTCAGAGCATCGCTCTCTTTGCTGTGACGGAACCGACAAACGAAAACGCAAAGCCCGGGGACCCGCGGGCCGGCGCCGCCGAAGGATTGCCTCAAGGCATTCCAAAGCCGCGCCGGTCCCGGGTCCGGCCGGGAGGGCGCAGGAGAACGTGTGCCGTGGTGTATTAAGCCGTTAACCACCTCTGAGCCTTATTCTTTCGGCGCTCCATGGCTTCGTTTCAGCGAATAGAGGGGCGTTTTGCGTTGCGCGGCGACCCCTGGAGGCTTAATTGCTGCGGCGCCGCAAAGAATAGTTAGGCGACATGATTCGCCGACATAGTTTGGCGATGGGGACGAGGGTTCGAGTGGACGTCAGGGCGGATCAAAATAGACGCGCCGGCTATGCGCCCGGCTATGCGCCCGGGCAGATGCCGGGCGAGGCGCCTGGCGCTGCGGAACCGCTCGTCCGCCGCCGGCCGCCGCTTCTCTACCTGATCGGGGCGCCCTTGCTGGTGCTCGCCTTGGCGGTCGGCGTCATCTTCCTGCTGATCGCGACCGCGAAGAAGCCCGAGAAGAGCACGGACGAACCGCTCCCCATCGCGGTCGAGATCGCGGCTGTCGAAGGCGTCAGAACCAATCTGCAGGTGACCGCCGAGGGCGAAGTGCGCTCGAAGACCGAGGCCGACGTAGCGGCGCGCGCCGGCGGACAGGTCGTTTACGTCGCGCCCATGTTCGAGCCGGGCGCCGCGGTGAAGAGCGGCGACGTTCTCGCGCGGATCGATCCGGCCGAATACAAGCTCGCCGTCGAGCGCGCCCGCAGCCAGGTGAGCCGCGCGCGCGAGAACCTCGCGCGCATGCGCTCCGAAGCCGAGCTTGCCGAGGGCGACTGGCGCGAGCTTGGAATGAAAGGCGACCCGTCCGAATTGACTCTCCTGAAGCCGCAGGTCGCTTCCGCAACCGCGGACCTGCGCACCGCCGAAGCGGCGGTGGGCGAGGCTGAACTCGCCCTTGCGCGCACCGAAATCGTCGCGCCCTTTGACGGCCGCGTGAAATCGCGCCGGGTCGATGTCGGGGATTTCGTCGGCCCCGGCGCGCCGGTCGCCGGCCTCTTCGCCGTCGATGTGGCGCAGGTGCGTGTTCCGCTCACGGATCGTGAGCTGAGCGTGCTCGGCGTCTCGCCGGGCTTTGCTGCGAGCGAGGGCGATCCGGGCCCCGCGGCGACCGTTCGCGGAACGGGCGCGCGCGCCGATCAGACCTGGCCGGGCAACCTCACTCTGGTCGAGGCCTCGTTCGAGGCGACGACGCGGCTCGTCTACGGCCTTGTCGAGGTGAAGAATCCGTTTGGCGGCGCCGCCCCGCTGGCGCCGGGCCTTTATGTTTTGGTTGAGCTCAAGGGCCGCACGCAGGAAAATCTCATCGCCGTCCCGCGCGGCGCCTTCAAGAAGAACGAGTACGTCTACACGGTCGGGGCGGATGGCGCGATCAAGGGTCATCGCCTTGAGGCCGCGCACGCGACGGCGACCAAAGTCTTCTTCCGCGAGGGCCTCTCCGCCGGGGACCGCGTGGTCGTCTCCTACCTTCCTTCTCCCCGCGACGGCATGAAGGTCCGCGATCTCAAGGACCCGGCGCCGGCGGCCGCCAAGCCCGCGGATGAGAAGGCGAAGAAGGGCCGCAAGTCCGACAAGACCGCCGCCAAGACGAAGACAGAGTAAGCCGATGCTCAATACGATCGTCGCATGGTGGGCGCGAAACCCCGTCGCCGGCAATCTGATGATGCTCGCCAGCGTCGTCTGCGGGCTCCTCTCCTTTTTCATGATGGAGAAGGAGTTCTGGCCTGCCGGACGCGGCGACTATGTGCAGATCCGCGCGGTCTGGCCCGGCGCCTCGCCGAGCGACGTCGAATCCCAGGTCACCGTCCGCTTCGAGGAAGCGACCGAAGACGTCGATGGCGTCAAGCGCGTGTTCTCGACGTCGAGCGAGGGCTTCGCCTATGTCGGCCTCGAGGCGCTCGCCGGCATCGATGTCGATGCGCTCGTCCAGCAGGTGACGACAAAAATCGACGCCATCAGCGGACTGCCGCCGGGCATCGAGCCGCCGCAGGTCTCGCGCCAGATCGGCCGCAACTGGTCGATCATCATGTCCGTCCACGGACATGCGTCGGAGAAGGTGCTGCGCGAAACTGCAAAGACGTTGCGCGATCGCCTGGCGCTCGTCGATGGCGGGGTCAACACGATCATCGTCGGCGCGCGGACGCCTGAGATTTCCGTCGAGATATCGCAGACGGCGCTCCAGCGCTTCGGATTGACTTTCGACGACGTGGCGCAGGCGATCCGGGCGTCCTCGCTCGACGCCTCGTCCGGGCGCGTGCGCACTTCCGACGGCGACTACCAGCTTTCCGCGCGCAATCTGGCCGATTCCGAAACCGAGTTCGCCGACATCGTGGTGCGCGAGACGCCGGGCGGCGGGGCGGTCAAGGTTCGCGATGTCGCCAAGGTCATCGAGGGATTTGAAGACCGCAACGTCTACGAGCGGCTTGGCGACGATCCCTCGGTGCTGGTGACGGTGCTGACGGCCGACAAATTCAACATCCTCAAGACCTCGCCCGCCGTGCACAAGGTCATCGACGAAATGCGCACCGAGCTGCCGCAAGGCGTCGGCATCCGCATCTTCTATGATGAACTCGAGGACTTCGAGACGCTGATCAACATCCTCTTTTCGAACGCGCTGCAGGGCTTCTTTCTCATCTTCGTCCTGCTGCTCTTGACCCTGCACCCGAACGTCGCGGCGTGGGCGACGGTCGGCGTCATGACCGCCTTCGCGGGATCGTTTTTCATTCTTCCCTACGTCGATGTGTCGCTCAATTTCATGTCGGTGTTCGGGTTCCTGCTCGTGCTCGGCATCATGGTCGATGACGCCATCATTGTCGGCGAGGCCGTCTATGAGCGGTCGGAGCGCCTCGGGCGCGGCAGCGTTGACAGCTCGATTCTCGCGACCCAGCTCGTCCTGAAACCGCTCGTCGCCTCGGTGCTCGTCACCATGATGGCGTTTTCGCCGTGGATGTTCATCTCCGGCGACGCGCGCCAGTTCACGCGCGCCATCTCCGTCGTCGTCATGTCGACGCTCGTCTTCTCGCTGATCGAGTCCCTGCTCATCCTGCCGGCTCACTTGTCGCATGTGGCGCCGCCCAAGCCCGGCAAGTCGCTTTTCGCACGCCTGATGGCGCTCCAGCAGAAATCCGCTCATTCGGTCATCTGGGTTGCGCACAACGTGCACGGACCACTCCTGAAGGCGGCCTTGCGCTGGCGTTATCTGACGCTCGCGATCTTCTTCGGATTTTTCCTGATCTCGATCTCGCTTCTGTCGACCGGCCGGGTGCGGCAGGTGTTCATGCCGGAAGTCGAGGGCGATTTCATGGTCGCCTCGATCGAAATGCCGCTATCGACGCCGTTCGATCGCATGAAGACGGTGGCCGAGCAGCTCGCTGGCGCGCGCCGCGCGCTCGAGGCCGAGACCGCCGAGTATGCGATTGACGACCCGAACACGGGCGCGAAGTCCGACGGCGTCGTGCGCAGCTGGGCGACGTCGGTCGAGGAAAATGTCGTCCGCTCCTATGTCGCGCTGACCCCGCCCGAGACCCGTTCCCTCGGCTCGAAAGAAGTGACCAAGCGCCTCAAGGTGCTGCTCGGCGATGTGCCGGATGCGGAGAAGATTTCCTTCGACCTCTCCGGCAACAACTCCGGCCCCGCCATCC
>JBEBFW010000065.1:0-14533 GCA_040081755.1 Parvularculaceae bacterium | reverse complement strand
GCTCGCGTCGAGGGGCGCCAAAGTCATCCTGCTGTCCCATCTCGGCCGGCCCGACGGAAAGCCCAATCCGGAATTTTCGCAACGCCAGGTGGCCGAGAAGCTGGCCGAAATCATGGGGCGGCCCGTCGCCTTCGCGGCGGACTGCGTCGGCGCGCCCGCGCGCGAGGCGGCAGCGCGCTTGAAGTCAGGCGATGTCGCGATGCTGGAGAATACGCGCTTTCATCCGGGTGAGGAGGAGAACGATCCGGCCTTCGTCAAGGCGCTCGCTGAAAACGCCGATCTTTACGTGAACGACGCGTTTTCAGCTGCGCACCGCGCCCATGCCTCGACTGAAGGGCTCGCGCGCCTCCTGCCGTCGGCGGCCGGACGTTCGATGGAGCGCGAGCTTGATAACCTCGCCGCGGCGCTGCTCAACCCGGCGCGCCCGCTGATGGCGATCGTCGGCGGGGCGAAAGTCTCGACGAAGATCGAACTCCTGACCAATCTTGTCGAGAAGGCCGACATTCTTGTCGTCGGCGGCGGCATGGCGAACACCTTCCTCGCTGCGCGAGGCCTCTCTGTCGGCAAATCGCTCGCTGAGCCCAAATTCGCCGACACGGCGCGCGAGATCATGGCGAAAGCGGAAAGGCGCGCCGTCGAGATTGTTTTGCCGGTCGATGCGGTCGTCGCCTGGGAGTTCAAGGAGAACGCCGTCCACGAGGTCGTCGCGGTGGGCAAGGTCGACCCCGGCCAGATGATTCTGGATTTCGGACCGGAGTCCGTCGACGCTATTGCCGCCCGGATGGAGACATCAAAAACGCTTGTCTGGAACGGTCCGATCGGCGCCTTCGAGACGCGGCCGTTCGATACCGGAACCATCGAGACAGCGCGCTTCGCTGCGAGACTGTGCAAGGACAAGCGTTTGGTCGCTGTGGCGGGAGGCGGCGACACCGTCGCAGCCTTGAACGCGGCTGGCGTTGCCGATGATTTCACCTACGTTTCGACCGCGGGCGGAGCGTTTCTGGAATGGTTGGAGGGAAAGACCCTGCCGGGCGTCGCGGCGCTCAGCCGTCATTGACGCCGTGCAATCAACACATTGAAGAATTGGGGACTGACGATGAATCTCGACGCCTTGAACAAGGTCGCGCTCGCTATGACGGCGCCCGGCATGGGAATTCTGGCCGCGGACGAATCCGCCGGCACCATCAAGAAGCGCTTTGATTCGATCGGCGTTGAATCGACGGCTGACACGAGGCGCGACTATCGCGAAATGCTGTTCCGGACCGAGAGCGCCATGAAGGAGCGCATCTCCGGCGTCATTCTTTATGACGAAACCATCCGGCAGAACGCCAGGGACGGAACGCCCCTCGTCAAGTTGATCGAGAAAGCCGGCGCCGTTCCGGGCATCAAGGTCGATGCCGGCGCCAAGGCGTTGACCGGCGCGCGGCCCGGTGAAGTCGTGACGGAAGGCCTCGACGGCCTGCGCGAGCGCCTGACCGAGTATCACCGGCTCGGCGCCCGCTTCGCCAAATGGCGCGCCGTGATCGATATCGGCCGCAACGGCGACCGGTCCATGCCCTCGGGGAACTGCATCAAGGCCAATGCGCATGCGCTCGCCCGCTACGCGGCGTTGTGTCAGGAGACGCAGATCGTTCCGATCGTCGAGCCTGAGATTTTGATGGACGGAGACCACGATGCGGACGCCTGCTATGACGCGACGCTGTGGACGCTGAAGGCTCTGTATCAGGAGCTATTCGACGCTCATGTCGCCCTGGAAGGGACCATCCTCAAACCGAACATGATCGTCGCCGGCAAGAAATGCACGAAGCAGGCGTCCGTAGCGGAAGTCGCCGAGAAGACGGTCAGATGTTTCCGGAACGCCGTGCCAGCGGCCGTGCCAGGCATCGTGTTTCTCTCGGGCGGCCAGTCCGACATCGAGGCGACGGCGCATTTGAACGCCATGAACAAGGGATATGGCGCGCAAATGCCGTGGAAGCTGTCGTTTTCCTATGGACGCGCGCTGCAGGCCGCGCCGCTGAAAGCCTGGAGCGGCAAAACGGAAAATGTCGCCGCCGGCCAGCGCGCGTTCGCGCATCGCGCGGCGATGAACGGCCTTGCTCAACTCGGTCAGTGGAATGAGGGACTTGAGAGGGCCGCGTAGAGTCAGGACAAGCGGAGCACGGAGGTTTCCGCGAGCCGCATGAGCGCGCGGGTGAAGTCGTTGTCCGGCGCGGCGCCGAGTTCGACGATGGCGCGGCCGGCGTAGCGTTTCGCGCAGACGATGGTGTCCTCGACCGCGCCGGTCCGGGCAAGAATCGCGCAGGCCTCGACGAAATCCTCGGCGGTCTGGACGCCGTCTCCGATCGTGCGCTTCCAGAACTTGCGCTCTCCAGCGTCGGCGCGCTCAAGCGCATAGACGACCGGCAGCGTCATCTTTCCTTCGCGGAAATCGTCGCCCGTTCGCTTGCCGAGCGTTGCGTCAAAGCCTGAGTAGTCGAGGGCGTCATCGACAAGCTGATAGGCGACGCCGAGCTGCGCGCCGTAACGCTTGAACGCGATCTCGACGCCAGAATGCGCTTCCGCGATGGCGGCGCCCGCTTGCGCCGCTGCCGCAAAGAGGGCCGCGGTCTTGGACTCAACAACCGCAAGATACATTTCGAAAGTCGCCGCGAGGTTCTTCTGTGTCGCCAGCTGGAGGACCTCGCCTTCGGCGATGATCCCTGACGCCGCCGACAGAATCTGCAGCACTTTCAGGTTCCGTGCGGCGACCATGAGTTCGAACGCGCGCGAGAAAATAAAGTCGCCGACGAGGATGCTCTCCTTGTTGCCCCAGATGACATTCGCCGTCTCAAGACCGCGCCGAAGGATGGAGCCGTCAACGACGTCGTCGTGAAGGAGGGTTGCGCCGTGAATGAGTTCGACGGCGGCGGCCAGCTTGATGTGATCGGCGCCGCCATAGCCGCAAGCGCCAGCCGAGGCGAGCGTCAGCATCGGCCGCAGTCGTTTGCCGCCGGCGGCGACCAGATGTCCGGCGAGTTCAGGGATCATGCCGACAGTCGAGCGCACGCCGTGCAAGATCTCGGCATCGACCTTTTCGAGGTCGTGGGCGGTCAACGCACTCAAAGCCGCTACCGCACGCCGAAATTCGCTCTCGCTCCGGGGTTTGACGTCAGTTGTCGCGGCCGCCAGTCCCAAGGGAATCGCCTTTTTGCGAATGCGAGATTTTTTACATTGGTGAAACGGCATCCGAGGGTCAAGGCTGGACGCCGCGGCGATATGTCGGCGCAAGGCGGGGCGAGCGTTTGACGCGGCGAAAGCGCGGATCGTTCAATCGACTTTGCGGTCTTCGCCGCTTAAGCTGCCGACGCAGCGCTGCGGCGGAAGGACGCCCTTTGCCCGCCGGGCGAACTGGAGGCGAGAGTATGGGTCCGGTGACGAGCATCGCCGCTGGGTTCGCAGCGGCTCTTGGCGCGATGGCGCTTTATCGCGCTTTGGAGCGTCGGGCGCGGTCGGTCAGGAACAGGGTCCACGATATGCGCTCGCCGAAAGGCAAGGGCGTCATCGATCTCGAACTGGATGCGGCAAGCGGCGTCTATCGCGCGAAATGAGCGCGAGGCGAGATTGATAGGTATGCTGATTGGTTAACGCCGGGCATGCTGCGCCGCAGCGCATCATTGGCTTTGTCCGCCCGCCGGGAATCCCATATAGATCGCAGGCCGGGAAGATTGTGGGCTAATGGCGGAAAGGCGCATCGAGATCGATTTGACTTCCGGGAAAATGGCGTTCGTCGATCTCGAGGCATCGAGCCTCTCGGCGGCGTCCTGGCCCATCGAAGTCGGTTGGGTTTTCGGTCGCGGCGCCCCTCGATCCTTGCTCATCAGGCCCGATCCCTCCTGGCTGGACGCCGCGTGGAGCCGCGAGGCGGAAACGCTTCACGGCGTGCGTCGCGCCGATCTCGAGCGCGACGGCAAGGACGCGCGAGACGTGGCCGAGGAACTTAACGCGGCGCTTTCCGAGTGCACCGTATGGTCCGACGCGCCGGACTGGGACGGGTTCTGGCTCTTCCGTCTGTTTTCGGCGGCCAAGACGAGGCAGCTCTTCGCGCTCAATGATTTCGGAAAGCTCATGCGCCCGCTCGCCGGCGCGCGGGAGGAAGCGGCGCTGCGCCGCGCCGCGCAAATCAGCCCGCGGCGCCACCGTGCAGGCCCTGACGCCAAGCACTTACAGACAATCTACACGCTGGCCCGAACGGCGACGGCGCCGCGCTCTTGACGCACGGCCTGCGTCCCGCCTCTGTCGCCTGATGAAATCCGACGGCCCTTCGCGCGGGACGCGCATTGCGATCGAAGTCGATGCGGGAATGGTTGCGGGCTGGCGCTGGCGCAATGATGGGGCGCCGCGCCTCCTTTTTTGTCATGCCAATGGTTTTTGCGCGTCCGCTTATCGACGCCTGTTCACAGCTCTGGCGGATCGGTTCGACATCATTGCGCCTGACCTCCGCGGTCACGGCCGCACGACGCTGCCCGCGGAGCCGCGTCGCCTGAAAAGCTGGAGCGTCTACGGCGCTGACATCCGGGCCCTGATCGACCGGCTTCGACCTGACTGGAATCCTCCATATCTGCTCGGCGGTCACTCGCTCGGCGCGGTCTCGGTGACGCTCGCGGCCGAAGGGAGGTCCGATATCGCCGGCCTCATGCTCATCGAGCCGGTGGCCCCGCCGGAAATCATGACGTGGATCGCCGGGACGCCGCTCTGGCCTTTGTTGTCGAAGCGCATGCCGCTGGTGCGCGGTGCGTTGTCCAGACGGGCGGAATGGCCGGATCGCGACGCCGCTGCGGCGGCCTATGGGCGCAAGAGGCTGTTTTCCGCTTGGGCGGACGGATGCCTTGCGGATTATCTCGAAGACGGTCTCAGCGAGCGAGCCGGGGCGCTGCGGCTTTCCTGCGAGCCGGCCTGGGAGGCCGCGAACTACGCTGCCATGCGGCAGGATTTCTGGCGCGCCGTGCGCGTGCGGCCTGCGCCCATGCAAGTTCTCGCGGCTGACGGCCGGGATACGACCGTGTTTTTGGGCGCTCGTGCGCGATTTCGACGGGCGGGCGTTGAAGTCAAGATGCTGGACGGCGTCGGCCACCTTGTTCCGATGGAAAAGCCTCACGCCGCCGCCGAATTCCTGGCTTCGGCCGGTCCCTGAGAGCTGGCGCTTGGAGCCGCGCTTCCTTTTTGCTAAGGCCTGCGCGAATTTGGAACTCTCGGCCTCGCGCCGATCGAAAGGAACGCCGTCATGAGTGAAAGCCAGCAGGCCCCGCAAGTCACCGGCTCGATGCTGTTCTATCAGCGCCCGGAGCTTTTGAACAAGGAAACGCATGGCGCGCTGGGCCTCGTTGCGGCGGAAAAGCCCTTCGGCTTCTGCTCAAAGACCCGGGCCCTGCCCGTCAACATCACAGAAGTCGCGCTGGCGCAGAGGCACTATCCGATCGTCTTCACCACCAAGGAAAATCCCGTGATGATCGCCGTCGTCGGCGTCATCGACGACGTCAATCTGTTTGTCGACGACAAAGGCATGTGGGACGCCGGCGCCTATGTGCCCGCCTATGTGCGCCGATATCCGTTCGCGGTCGCGAACGAGAATGGCGGCGACCGGTTCGCCGTCGTCATTGACACGGCTCACGAGGGATTTGTCCGCGACGGCGGCCAGGCGCTCTTCGCTAACGACCAGCCGGCCGAAGGGACCACAAGAGCGATCGACTTCTGCAAGATGTTCGAGAATGAAAGGGTCATGACCCAGCGCTCGATGGAGATTCTACAGAAATTCGATCTTCTGTCGCCCCAACAAGCGAATTTCACGCCGGAGGGCCAGACGGAGCAGGCTGTCTTCGCTGAGTACTGGGGCGTTGACGCCGAGCGCCTCGGCAAGCTTCCCGACAACCAGATCCTTGAGCTGTGGAAGAGCGGTCTGATGCCGGTCATATTCGCGCATCTGATGTCGTTTTCGAACTGGCGCGAGCTTTTGAACCGTCGGTCGCAGCGTTATGGCCTCACCCAGGCCGATCTCCTGAAGCGGATCAGCCTCAACTAAACGCCGAATTGATTGGCGGCCCCGCCGATCTGTTGCATGATCGGCCGATGCGCAGCATCGCCTTATCGGTCTTGATGGCGTTGGCCTCGTCGGCCGCCGGCGCCGCTGTAGCGCCGGTGGTGACGGCGCACGCCGAGACGACGCTTCTGCCCGAAAAGACCGGCGTGGAGCCGGGAAAGCCGCTCTGGGTCGCCCTCGACCAGAAAATGGACGAGGGCTGGCATGTCTATTGGAAGAACCCGGGCGATTCCGGTCTGCCGCTGGACCTGCGCTGGCGCTTGCCGGAGGGGTTCACGGCCGGCGAGACGGTCTACCCGTTGCCGGAACAAATCCCGATCGGGCCGCTCGCCAATTTCGGTCATCACGGCAAAGCGACGTTCCTGATCCCGATCATGCCGCCCGCCGAACTCACAACCGAGGCGGTCGAGATCGGCTTGAAAGCCACATGGCTCATCTGTGAGGAAATCTGCGTTCCCGAGGAAGGCGCCTTCTTGTTGAGCCTGCCGGTCGGCGCCGGCGCGACGCCGCACGCGGAAGGCGCACCCGTAGTGGCCGCGGCGCGCAAGGCGCTGCCTCCTCCGGTCGAAGCGGCGTTCACGGCGACGGCCGCCGGGGTCGTACTCAAGACCAAGGCGCCGGCGAAATTCTCCAGGGCGTTTTTCTTTCCGCACACAGAGGGAGTGGTCGAGCCCTCGGCGCCTCAGGAGGTCGTCCGGAAAAACGGCGAGTTGACCGTCAAGACGAAAGGCGGCTTCGCCTACAAGCCCGAAGAGGTCGAGACCCTCAAGGGCGTGCTTGTATTCGAAGACGGAAGCGGCACCCGGTTCGGCTACGACATCGACGCTGCGCGGCAGGATGGCGGGGCGCCGCCGACGTCTCGTCTCGGCGCAGCGCCGCAGGATGCGAGCCTGATCGGTCTGCTGTTCGCGGCCTTTTTCGGCGGCATGCTCCTCAACATCATGCCGTGCGTTTTTCCCATCCTGTTCCTCAAGGCGGCGGCGTGGGCGAAGGGAGCAGGCGCATCGCCGGCGCAGGTCCGACGAGACGCTCTCCTCTATGTCGCGGGCGTTGTCGCAACTTTCGCGGCGCTCGGCGGCCTTTTGCTTGCCTTGCGGGCCGGCGGCGCGGCGCTGGGCTGGGGCTTTCATCTTCAGTCGCCGCTCGTCGTGCTGCTTTCCGCCTATGTCCTCTTTTTGGTTGGCCTCAATCTCGCCGGCGTGTTTACGGTGGGGTCGAGCCTCCAGAATGTCGGCGCTGGCGCAGCGGCGCAGGGCGGCCCGCTCAGCGCCTTCGCAACCGGCGCGCTCGCTGTCTTCGTGGCTGCGCCCTGCATCGGTCCGCTCCTTAGCGCGCCGATGGGCGCGGCCGCCGCCCTCCCGCCAGTGCGCGGTATGGCGATCTATCTCACCCTGGCGCTGGGTTTCGCTTTGCCCTTCGCGCTGCTGTCGTTTGCGCCGGCCCTCAGCCGCCTATTGCCGAAGCCCGGAGCGTGGATGTCGGTCTTCAAGCAGGTCCTCGCTTTTCCGGTCTTCGCCAGCGCGGCTTTTTTCCTCTGGGTGCTGACGGAGCAGACCGGAACAGCAGGCCTTGCGCGCGCCCTTTCCGGCGCGCTTCTCCTCGCCTTTGCAGCGTTCCTCTTCGAGCGGAGCAAAGGCGCCGGTACGGCCCTGATGCGCGCCGGCGCCGCGGCGGTCGCTGTGCTCGCTCTCATGGGTTCAGTTGATCTTAAGCTGGTCGACGCGGCGCAGGCTGAAGAAAAGCGTTATGGCGATCTGAAGGCCTTCGCCTACGACGAGGCGCAGATTGCGACGCTCCGGGAGAGCGGGCGCGGCGTTTTCATCGATTTCACCGCCGCATGGTGCGTCACCTGCCAGGTGAACAAGATGACGGTCTTGTCCAGCAAGTCACTCGCTGCGGCCTTTGCCGCTCAAGACACCGCGCTGATGTCCGCGGACTGGACACGGCGCGATCCCCAAATCACTAAGGCGCTCTCCGCCTTCGGCGCCAATGGCGTGCCGCTCTATATCTACTACCCGCCGCAAGGCGAGCCCCGTCAGCTGTCGCAGCCGCTGACGGAGCGTGCGATAATCGAAGCGATCCAGTCATGAAAGGAACCCCTATGATCAGACCTGCTGCCTGCCTTGCATTTGCGTTCGCCCTGGCTGCAACGCCGGCTTTCGCTGATCCCGCAATAGACGCTGTAGCGCCGGCCTTCTCGGCGATCACCTCTGCGGGCAAGACGATCACGCTCGACCAATTCAAGGGCGCGCCGGTGGTCCTCGAGTGGACCAATGACGGCTGTCCGTTCGTGCAGAAGCACTACGAGACCGGCAACATGCAGAAGACCCAGGCCGCCGCCCAGGAATCCGGGGCGATCTGGATCACTGTCATTTCGTCCGCGCCCGGAAAGCAGGGCCATGTCAATCCGGCGGGCGCCGACAAACTGACCGCCGACCGCGGCGCGCACCCGGATTTTGTCGTGCTCGATGAAAGCGGCGCCATCGGCAAGGCCTACGCCGCGAAGACGACGCCGCATATGTTCGTCATCGATGAAAAAGGCGTGTTGCGCTACGACGGCGCTATCGACGACAAGCCGTCGGCCAACCACGCGACCGTCAACGGCGCCTCGAATTTCGTGCTCGCTGCAGTGAACAGCGTCGCCAAGGGCGAGCCGGTGGCCGACAAGCGGACCAAGCCCTATGGCTGCTCGGTGAAATACGGATCGTAGGCGACGACCGCCGCCTGACGGGCGGCGAATTTCTCGGCCTCGGCGTGGCGGTGAGCGGTGTCAATATGAGTTTTGAGACCGAAAATCGCTGTGACCGCGACAACGGCGATCAGGTTCGCGACGGCGCGGCCGACAAGGCTTGAATGCGGATTCGGCTTGGGCATGACCGAACCGTAACGAACGGGCGTTAAGTCCGGCTCAGCGCGTTTCCTAAAAAGCGTGGAAAATTGTCCGCCTCATGATCGATATTGCAACGACCGAAGAATGGCGGCGCCTTCGCGGCATGGCGGGCGCCGCCCCGCGTCTGCGCGACGCATTCGCGGACGACCCGGGGCGGGCGACGCGCTATGCGCTGGAGGCTGCGGGGCTGTTCGTCGATTTTTCGAAGAATCGAATCAATGACGCGATCTTTCGCGATTTGCTGGCCCTCGCGCGGCAGGCGGGGCTCGAAGACGCGCGCGCGCGCATGTTCGCTGGCGAGAAGATCAACGAAACCGAAGATCGCGCGGTTCTCCATGTCGCCCTGCGCGACCTTTCGGGCGTCGGCTACACGACAGATGGAGAGAACGCCTCTGCCATTGCCGAGGCGGAGCGACAGCGCATGCGCGACTTTTGCGCCCGGGTTCATGACGGCGCGGTGCGAGGTTTCGCCGGGGCGCCGCTCGATACGGTCGTCAATATCGGGATCGGCGGCTCCGATCTCGGCCCGCAAATGGCGACGGAAGCGTTGAGGCCGTTCTGGATCGAAGGGCGCCGCACCTACTTTGTCTCCAATGTCGATGGGCGCCATCTCGCGGCTGCGCTCTCGCAAGTGGATCCCGGACGCACGCTTTTCATCGTCGCGTCGAAAACCTTTGCGACGCAGGAGACGATGACTAACGCGGCGAGCGCGCGCGCCTGGTTCATCGAGAAGGGCGGGAAGCCCGGCGATGTCGCGCGCCATTTTGCGGCGCTTTCGACCAATACGCAGGCCGTTGGCGATTTTGGCGTCTCGCCCGAACAGACCTTCGGGTTCCGGGATTGGGTCGGCGGCCGCTATTCTCTTTGGTCCGTCATCGGATTGGCGATCGCCCTGCAGGCCGGATTCGAGAATTTCGAACGGCTCCTTGCGGGCGGCGAGGCCATGGACGCCCATTTCCGGGAAGCGCCGCTTGAGAAAAATCTGCCGGCGCTTCTGGCGCTCATCGGCGTGTGGAACCGCAATTTTCTCAACATCGGCTCGCATGCAGTGCTGCCCTACGATCAGCATCTGGCGCGGCTCCCCGCCTATCTTCAGCAGGCGGACATGGAATCAAACGGCAAGAGCCGGCGGATCGATGGAATGCCGGTTTCCTGCGCGACCGGCCCTGTCATCTTCGGCGAACCGGGCACGAACGGCCAGCACGCCTTCTATCAGCTCATTCATCAAGGCACGGACATCGTCTCCGCCGATTTCATCGCCGCCGCCTGCGTCGATGGCGAGCTTGGCGATCATCACCGCATGCTCCTCGCCAACTTTCTCGCCCAGCCCGAGGCGCTGATGCGGGGCCGGACCGAAGGTGAGGCGCGCGAAGAGATGGCGCGCGAGGCCCGCAAGCCGGCCGATATCGACCGGCTCGCGCCGCACAAGGTCTTCGCAGGCGACCGGCCGACCAATACGATTTTGATGGAGAGGCTCACGCCTCAAACGCTCGGGGCCTTGATTGCCCTCTATGAACACAAGATTTTCTGTCAGGGCGTCATCTGGGGCATCAATTCCTTCGATCAGTGGGGGGTTGAGCTCGGCAAGTCGCTCGCCGGCTCTATTCTCCCGGAGATCGCGCCGCTCAGATCGAGGGCGTCGCCGGGCTCAGCGCATGACGCATCGACCCGCCAGTTGATCGACCGTATCAATGCGTATCGGACGAAGAAGCCATGAGGACCGAACGAGATGAGGAAGATCATCGCCGCGCTTGCAATCCTGCTCGCGGCAGCCTGCGGAGGCGAAGACAGGGACGAGCGTGGCGCTGCGCCCGCCCAATCGACGCAAGCGGAAGCCGCGCCGAGCGAGCCGGTTTCGGAAGATGCGGCGCCGCCGTCTGAGGCCGTTGCGTCGCCGCCGACGCTTGCTGACGGCTTTACCTGGCCGGCCACGGCGATGCGAGCGAAGATCGTCACGTCGATGGGAGACATCGACGTTGAACTCTATCCGGACAAGGCGCCGAAAAGCGTCGCGAGCTTTCTTCAGTATGCGACGGACGGCCACTACGACCGCCTGATTTTTCATCGCGTGGTCGCCGGCTTCGTCATTCAGGGCGGCGGATACAGCAAGTCCTATATCGAGCGCCCGACGCGCGCGCCGATCCCCTACGAGGGAGACAACGGCTTGCCGAATTATCGCACCACCCTCGCCATGGCGCGCACGCCCGACCCCGATAGCGCAACCTCACAGTTCTTCATCAGCCTCCAGGACAACAACGATCAGCTCGACCATTTCGTCAACGATCTCGGGCCCCGTTACGGCTATGCCGTTTTCGGCAGGGTCATCGGCGGTATGGAAGTGGTCGACGCCATTGGCGCCGTCGTGACCGGCCCGGGCGGACCCTTCGAAGCGGAAGTCCCGCAGGAAGCCGTCGTGATTATTCGGGTTGATCCGGCGGAGTAGACGGCACCCCCCCCTAAATTGAGCGGCTGGTCCTGCCCCAATCGTCCCGATATGACAGGTCCCGATAAGGCCAGCGAAGCAACGGCGCTCCTCATGACGATCATGCTGTCGGCCGGCACGAAGCCGGAAGAGACCCTAACCCTTGACCAGATTCACGCGGTCGCCTGCGCGTTCGAGCGAGTCGAACTCGCGGGTCCGGCGCGGGCGCTCCTGCAGCATCGGCGAGACGCGATCGTCAAGGCGGTGCGGGCCGACCCTTCGAGGCCGCTTTACGGCTTCAACCGGGGGTTCGGGAGCAATGTCCGCGACGCCATGCCGGCCGATCAGCTGGAAACGCTGCAGAGAAACCTCATTCTCTCGCACGCGACATGCGTCGGCGACCCGGCGCCCGTTGCTGTCGTGCGCGCCGCCATGCTGCTGCGTGCGCGCTCTCTCGCCCGCGGCCATTCTTCTGTGCGGCCGGAGGTCGTTGAGGCGCTCGTTGCACTTCTCAACGCCAGAATCACGCCGGTGGTGCCGATGCTCGGCTCGGTGTCAGCGAGCGGCGACCTGGCGCCGCTCTCTCACATCGCGCTCGCCATGATCGGCGAGGGCGATGTCATCGTCACGGACGCGAAGGGCCGCGAGACCAGGAAGCGTGCAGCAGCAGCCCTGAAAGCCGCAGGCATCGCGCCCCTGAAACTCGAAATGAAGGAGGGTCTCGCTCTCAACAATGGCTGCCAGTACGCGACGGCCTGGACGGCTCTCGCCGCACATTTGATGCGCCGGCTCATCGATACAGCCGCCATCGCGACAGCTTTTACGGGACAGGTGATGTTCGCGGCCGACACGCCGTACCGCCGCGACCTCCACGCATTGCGCCCCCATCCCGGCGCCCAGCGCATCGCCGAGCGCGTCAGCAAGCTGTTCGAGAAGTCGCCCATCCGCGATTTTCACCGCCGGTTTGACGTCGATGGCGAAGTCCAGGATCCATACAATCTGCGTTGCGCGGCGCAGGTTCTCGGCGCCTGTGAGGACCTTGTCGCGCGCGCGGTCCGGACCGTCGAGATCGAGGCGAACAGCGTCACGGACAATCCGATCGATGTGAGCCCGCACGGCCAAACGCCGACAGCGGAGGATATCGTTTCCGGCGGGCATTTCCACGGCATGCCCGTTGCTGTGGACGCCTACGGGCTCATTCAGGCGGCCGGCATCGCCGCGCGGCTCATCAATATGCGCTGCGTGCGCTACACGGACGCCGCGCGCAATCGCGGGCTCGGGCCTCAGCTCAAATGGCCGGGCGACGGATCGAAGCCGCCCGAGAAGGTGGCGAAGGGACGAACGAAGGACCGCCTCGCCACCGAGAACGGCATGCTCATCCCGGAATATGTGAGCGGCGGCGTCGCCAACTGGATATGGGGCCTCGCCATGCCCTCGCATCTCATGTCCGTATCGACCGACTCCGGACAGGAAGATCATGTGAGCATGGCGGCGAATGTCGCCATCCGCGCCCATGACGCCGCCTTGCGCCTGTCGGAGGCTCTCGCCATCGAACTCGCCTACGCTGCGCAGGCCGCCGCCATCCGCAAGGTCCGGCTCGAACTGAAAGCCCGACCGCTCGTCAGCGAGGACGATCTTGGCGAGGCGGGTGTCCCCCGTGAGGGCGTGCGCCCCGTCGATATTACGCCGGCGCTCGAGAAACTCGCCCGCCGCGACCCTGACGCTTTTGAAGCGATCTCGATGCCGACCGTCGAGACTTGCGAGCGCGTCTGGTGGCGACAGATGGGCGCCAAGGACGCGCGCCTCAGCCCCGCCTGCGAGCGGGTCTGCGCCGAAGTCGCCCGGCATTTTCCGCTGGTCGATCGCGATCGCTATATGGCGGAGGACTTCGCGCGGCTGGCTGGCGCGGTGCGCGCGGGCGCAATACAAGAGGCCGCCGGGACGCCCTGAGCGGATCGGCGCTTCGAAAGTTCGATCATGGCTACGACCAGTCTTCTCAAAGCGCGCAAGCCGCGCGGCTTTCAGGATCGCCTCGACCGGCAGGTTGCGGAGGAGGAACGTCTCGTTGCCGCGATCGCCGGCGTCTATGAGCGCTGGGGTTTCGCGCGCCTCGAAACGCCCGCGATCGAGTACACCGATGCTCTTGGCAAATACCTGCCCGATGTCGATCGCCCCAATGAGGGCGTCTTCGCCTTCAAGGACGACGACGCCCAGTGGGTTTCGCTTCGCTACGACCTGACTGCGCCGCTCGCACGATTCGTGGCGGAAAACTGGAACGATCTGCCGCGGCCGTTTCGCCGCTGGCAGGCCGGCCCCGTCTGGCGCAACGAAAAGCCCGGGCCCGGACGATATCGTCAGTTCACACAATGCGACGCCGATTCGGTTGGCGTGCCCGGCGTTGCAGCTGACGCTGAGATCGTCATGATGGCGGCGGAAGCGATCGAGGCCGCCGGCATCGCCCGCGGCGAATACGCGTTCAAGATCAACACGCGCCGCCTGCTCAACGGCCTCCTCGATCTGGCGGCTGGCGGAGAGGCGATGGCGGCGCAGCGCACGGCGGTCTTGCGCGCCATCGACAAGCTCGACCGCCTTGGGCCCGGAGGCGTCGTAGAACTGCTTGGACGTGGGCGTAAGGACGAATCCGGCGACTTTACATCGGGCGCCGGGCTCGACGCGGCGGCCATCGACCGCGTGATGGCCTTCCTGAAATCCGGGGCGGCGACCCGGCGAGAGACATTGCGCAACCTCGAAGCGGCGCTCAAGGGCTCTGCCGAGGGCGAAGCGGGGATCGCGGATCTTGCGGCGATCGCCGATATTCTTGATCGCTGCGGCGTCGATGATGCGCGCGCCGCCTTCGACCCCTCCATCGTGCGCGGGCTCGATTATTACACCGGCCCTGTGTTCGAGGCTCATCTCAAGGTCTCCTCGGCGGAGACCGGCAAGCCCATCGACTTCGGGTCGGTCGGCGGCGGCGGTCGGTATGACGACCTCGTTGCGCGATTCCGCGGCGAGGCGGTACCGGCGACCGGCTTCTCGTTCGGCGTCAGCAGGCTCCTTGCCGCGCTCGATGCGGCGGGGCGCACTGGCGGCGGCGACGCGCCGGGCCCCGTCGTCGTGCTCGCCTTCGAGAAGGACCGCATGGCGGACT
>JBEBFW010000064.1:0-14590 GCA_040081755.1 Parvularculaceae bacterium | reverse complement strand
TCAATCTTGGCCATCCGGCCACGGCTTGCTTGTGTCCACATAGCAAGCTTGAATCACAAATCGTCCCGTCAGGGAATCAGGTTCTCAAACGGGCTCTAACCTACAAGGCGTTGATTGCGTGAGTAAGAGGAAGCGCGCCAGTTCTGTGGCTAAACGAAAGCGCCCGCTGGAAGGAATGCCATTCGCAGAAGCCATTGAGCGATTGGCGCAGACATCGCCGCAAGAACTTGCTGAGATTGAGGACGAATACGAGGCGAAAAAACGACAAGCCTCCGAAATCGCGGAAGGCGCGGCAAGGATGATCAAATCGGCGCATAGCAACATCAAGAGGGGCGCTCGTCTTGGGAAAAAAGATTTCAGTCTATGACTTTTTATACGTGGATGCGACGCGCATCCGGTCGCTGATTTCGCAACTGCACGCGAGCGGCGTGCCCATAGATTTGGAAGAGACGAACAAGGTTGAAGGCGAATTATCTGGCAGCGGGGATGTCGCTGGCAAAATCGGAGTTGGCGACTGGAAGCTTCTTGAAGCTAATGCCGAGGGCTCAGGAAAGCTTTCGGGCTCGCTTGAAACCAAGCGTCGGTTTGATGTTCAGTATACGCTACCCATGAGCTTATTGCGCCTCTTAACCGATCAAGACATCATAAATCGCGAACCGCGCGAATGGCGATTTGGAACGATTGCGCTTTTCACCGGCCAAGTTCATCTGGCCGACATTTCATCCGTGCATGGATCGTGGGATGCCATTTTGGAGGCGGGCTCCGGGCTTGAAGGCAGCGCGCTGGTTGAGGCGAAGGCGCTTCTAGGGAACATGCCCCCGAGCGTGCACGGCATATTCCATAAGAACAGCGCCAAGGTGTGGTGCAACCTTCTGCGGGAGAATTGGGTCACGCCGCCTTCAGGCATCACGCTGTCTCACGGGTCACACGTCGCTGGCGATTGGAGTGTGCTCGGCACCGTTGACGCGCTGGCCAGCGAGAACGTTGACAAGGACTACCAGCCGCCCGTGAGCGGCGCGCTTTACGATGTCTTTCGGAAGGTGGCGGATGGCCTCCGGGAGATGATGGGTCGCCCCGATGGCTGTTTCGGTCTATCGCCGCTCCTGGTTTTCCGGCAGGTGACGCGGAAGAGTTAGGTCACACACGTATATAGGTCCCCTTGGAATTGGGACGACGGCGCGCGGACTCCATGGCCCGGTAGACCACAACCACCAAATCGGGGGCAGAAAAAGAGTTCGAAGGCTCGCTCCCGGAAAGCCCCTCCCAAGCAGCTTCCTCTCCCGCTGAAAGCATCTCGGGAGTGATTTCGATTTCTTCCGGCCTGTCACGCCCGGCGGATGTGGCTGTTCGATTCCCGTCAGTCAAGTATATATCTCCCCCCAAGGGAGAGGCGGGGCGCGCCGCAACTTCAGGGCGCCGAACCATGGGCCCGCGATCGCCGCGAGTGTGCGCCTCTCCCTTGGGAGAGGCCAGCGAGGCGAGGCCGAGCGGGTGAGGGTCCGGCGTCGAGACGGACCACGGACGGCGCCTGCGGCTCAAGCCCGCTCGTAATCGACGATCCCGGCGCCGGCGGTCCGCCCTTGCGGGCTCGCGAGCCAGGCCTCGCAACAGGCTTTGGCGAGCGTCCGCACACGGAGAATGAACGATTGCCGCTCGGCGACCGAAATGACGCCGCGCGCATCGAGCAGGTTGAAGAGGTGCGAGGCCTTGATGCACTGGTCGTAGGCCGGCAGCGCGCAGGATTTCCCGGTTTTTTCGCCGCCTTCGATCATGGCGAGGCAGGCGGTCTCGGCGTCCTTGAACTGGCTGAGGAGAACATCCGTGTTCGCCATTTCGAAGTTGTAGGCGGAGAACTCGACCTCCTGCTGATGAAAGACGTCGCCATAGGTGACGGCGAGGTCGCCCTCCGCGCCGTTGAAATCGAGATCGAAGCCGTTGTCGACGCCCTGCACATACATGGCGAGGCGCTCGAGCCCGTAAGTGATTTCGCCGGTCACGGGCCTGCAGTCGAAGCCGCCGACCTGCTGGAAGTAGGTGAACTGCGTCACCTCCATGCCGTCGCACCAGACCTCCCAGCCGAGCCCCCAGGCCCCGAGGGTTGGGCTCTCCCAGTCGTCCTCGACAAAGCGGATGTCGTGCACGGCGCGATCGACGCCGATGGCGTCGAGCGAACCGAGATAGAGGTCCTGGATGTTCGGCGGCGAGGGTTTGAGCGCTGCCTGGAACTGGTAATAGTGCTGGAAGCGGTTGGGGTTTGCGCCGTAGCGCCCGTCGGTCGGGCGCCGGCACGGTTGCACATAGGCGGCGCGCCAATGCTTCGGACCGAGCGCGCGCAATGTCGTCGCCGGATGAAATGTCCCTGCGCCCATCTCCATGTCGTAAGGCTGGAGGATGACGCAGCCCTGCTCGGCCCAGTAATTCTGGAGCGTCAGGATCAGTCCCTGGAACGAGCGCTTCTGCTTTTCGGTCAGCATGATCGCTGGGCTTACGGTCGGTTCAGGGCGCCGTCAATCGGGCGCGCGATCCGATCAGGCCGCCCACTCCAGCATGCTCCGCCCTCTGAACGAAACCGCCTGGGTCCGCCGGGCGCCGCCAAACCAGCGGCGCCACGCCGACGCTCGAACCCTCACCCGCTCACTGCCGTTCGCTGGCCTCTCCCAGGGGAGAGGCGATCGTCGCTGCGCGAGCTGCGCACACCATCGGACGCCGGAGGCCAGGCGCGCGCCCGCCTCTCCCAAGGGAGAGGCCAGCGAGGCGAAGCCGAGCGGGTGAGGACCTCGCGCGTCCTACTCCGCGGCGTCCTGGGTCTCGACCGGCGCCGGCGCCGGCGGGAGCGCCGGTTTCGGCAGGGCGGCGGCGGCGCGCTTCTCGCGTTCGGCGACCAGCACCGCATCGCGGCGATCGGCCTCAAGGAGATGCTTCGACATCATGCCGCCCGTGCCCGCCGGGATGAGGCGGCCGACAATGACGTTTTCCTTCAGACCTTCGAGCGTGTCGATCTTGCCGTTGACGGCGGCGTCGGTGAGGACGCGCGTCGTCTCCTGGAAGGAGGCGGCCGAGATGAAGGAGCGCGTCTGCAGGCTCGCTTTGGTGATGCCGAGAAGAACGCGGGCGCCCTTCGCAGGCTTCTTCCCTTCGTCCTCGAGCTTCAGGTTCGTCTCCTCGAACTCCATGCGGTCGACATGCTCTTCCTTGAGGAACAGCGATTCTCCGGGGTCGGAGACTTCGATCTTCTGAAGCATCTGGCGGACGATCACCTCGATGTGCTTGTCGTTGATCGGCACCCCCTGCAGGCGATAGACCTCCTGGATCTCGTTGATGAGATAGTTCGCCAGCGCCTCGATGCCGAGGATCTGGAGAATGTCGTGCGGCGCCGGATTGCCGTCCATCAAGTACTCGCCCTTGGCGATCATGTCGCCGTCCGCAACAGCGATGTGCTTGCCCTTGGGAACGAGATAATCGACCGGCTCGGCTTTCTTGTCGGTCGGCACGATGCGGATGCGGCGCTTGTTCTTGTAGTCGCGGCCAAACTCAACCTTGCCATCGACTTCGGCGATGATGGCGTGGTCCTTCGGACGGCGCGCTTCGAAAAGTTCGGCGACGCGCGGCAGGCCGCCGGTGATGTCGCGGGTCTTGGCGCCTTCGGTTGGAATGCGCGCGAGAGCGTCGCCCATGCGCACGTCGTCCCCGTCCTCGACCGAGAGAATGGCGGCGACCGGGAGCTGGTAGCGGGCCTCGGCGCCGGTGTTCGGCGATTTCGCCGGCTTGCCCTTGCTGTCGATGACCACGATCGAGGGCTTGAGGCTCGACGCGCGCGGATTGGAGCGCCAGTCGATGACGACGCGGCTGGCGATGCCCGTCGCCTCGTCCGCGACGACCTGCATGGAGAAGCCCTCGGAGAGGTCCTCGTATTTCACCTTGCCGGCGACGTCGGTGAGAATGGGGATGGTGTAGGGGTCCCAGTCCGCGAGGCGCTGGCCGCGCGTCACCTTGGCGCCGACATCGACGCGCAGCTTCGCGCCGTGCGAGATCTTGTAGGAGGCGTGCTCCTTGCCGTTGGCGTCGACGATCTTCACGAGCGTGTTGCGGCCCATGACGATGAGGTCGCCGCTCGAATCCTTGACGACGCTGCGATTCTCGACCTGCACAACGCCGTCATGGCTCGCCTCGATGAACGAGGTGTCGCCGACCTGGGCCGTGCCGCCGATGTGGAAGGTGCGCATGGTGAGCTGGGTGCCCGGCTCGCCGATCGACTGCGCGGCGATGACGCCGACCGCCTCCCCGACGTTGACCGGCGCGCCGCGGGCGAGATCGCGGCCGTAGCACCTCGCGCAGATGCCGACCTTGGCCTCGCAGGTCAGGACCGAGCGGACGCGGACATGAACGATGCCAGAGCCCTCGATCGACTCGGCCTGCTCTTCGTCGATCTCGTCGTTCCTCTTCGCGAGCGAGGAGCCCGTCGTCGGGTGCTTCACCTCGACGAGCGCGGTCCGCCCGAGAATGCGCTGCGACAGCGGAACCACCGTTTCGCCGCCGTGAATGACGGCCTGGATGGTGATGCCCGCCTTGGTGCCGCAATCGAGTTCGCGGATGATGCAGTCCTGCGCCACATCGACGAGGCGGCGCGTCAGATAGCCCGAGTTCGCCGTCTTCAGCGCGGTGTCCGCGAGGCCCTTGCGCGCGCCGTGCGTCGAGTTGAAGTACTCGAGCACGGTGAGGCCTTCCTTGAAGTTCGAGATGATCGGCGTCTCGATGATCTCGCCGGAAGGCTTCGCCATAAGGCCGCGCATGCCTGCGAGCTGCTTCATCTGCGCCGGAGACCCCCGCGCGCCCGAGTGCGACATCATGTAGACCGAGTTGATGTCGATCTCGCGCCCGGACTTGTCGACCTTTTTCGAGGAGATTTCCTTCATCATCTCGTCGGCGACCTTGTCCGTGCACTTGGCCCAGGCGTCGACGACCTTGTTGTACTTCTCTCCGCGCGTGATGAAGCCGTCCGCGTACTGCTGTTCATAGTCGCGCACGAGCGCGCGTGTCTCGCCGACGAGCTTTTCCTTCGCCTTCGGAATGACCATGTCGTCCTTGCCGAAGGAGATGCCGGCCTTGCAGGCCTCCTTGAAGCCGAGCTCCATGACCTTGTCAGCAAAGATGACCGTCTGCTTCTGGCCGCAGTGGCGGTAGACGATGTCGATCAGCCCCTGGATCGTCTTCTTGGTGAGCTGCTGGTTGACGACCTGGAAGGGCACGTTGCCGTCCTTCGGCAGAACCTGCGCGACCTTCATGCGGCCGGCCGTCGTCGAGACGATCTCGCGGATGGGCTTGTTGCTCAGATCGACGGATTCCCAGCGCGCGCGGATCTTCGAGTGCAGCGTGATGACATTGGCTTCGAGCGCATGCTCGATCTCGGCGATCGTGCCGAAGACCATGCCCTCGCCCGGCTCGTTGTTCTTCTCGATCGTGATGTAATAGAGCCCGAGAATGATGTCCTGGCTCGGCACGATGATCGGCTTGCCATTGGCGGGCGAGAGGATGTTGTTCGTCGACATCATGAGGACGCGCGCTTCGAGCTGCGCTTCGAGCGACAGCGGCACGTGCACCGCCATCTGGTCGCCGTCGAAGTCTGCGTTGAAGGCGGTGCAGACGAGCGGGTGCAGCTGAATGGCTTTCCCTTCGATCAGCTTGGGCTCGAAGGCCTGGATGCCGAGGCGGTGCAGCGTCGGCGCGCGGTTCAGGAGAACGGGATGCTCGCGGATGACCTCGTCGAGAATGTCCCAGACTTCGGGGCGCTCTTTCTCGACAAGCTTCTTCGCCTGCTTGACGGTCGCGGAGAGGCCTTTCGCGTCGAGGCGCGAATAGATGAACGGCTTGAAGAGTTCGAGCGCCATCTTTTTCGGCAGGCCGCATTCATGGAGCTTCAGCTCCGGGCCGACGACGATGACCGAGCGGCCGGAATAATCGACGCGCTTGCCGAGCAGGTTCTGCCGGAAGCGGCCCTGCTTGCCCTTCAGCATGTCGGACAGGGACTTAAGCGGACGCTTGTTGGTGCCGGTGATGACGCGGCCGCGACGGCCGTTGTCGAACAGCGCATCGACCGCTTCCTGCAGCATGCGCTTTTCGTTGCGGACGATGATGTCGGGCGCGCGCAGCTCGATCAGGCGCTTCAGGCGGTTGTTGCGGTTGATGACGCGGCGATAAAGGTCGTTCAAATCGGAGGTGGCGAAGCGGCCGCCGTCGAGCGGCACGAGCGGGCGCAGTTCCGGCGGGATGACCGGGATCACGGTCATGATCATCCATTCCGGCTTGTTGCCGGAATCGATGAACGAGTTGATGAGCTTCAGGCGCTTGGCGAGCTTCTTCGGCTTCAGCTCCGAGGTCGACTCGGCGATCTCGACTTTCAGTTGCTCGGCGACGGCCTCAAGGTCGATCGAGATCAGAATCTCGCGAATGGCTTCCGCGCCGATGCCGGCGGTGAAGCTGTCCTCGCCATACTCTTCCTGGGCCTTGAGGTAGTCTTCCTCCGTCAGCAGGCTGTGCTGCTCGAGCGGCGTCAGGCCGGGCTCGATGACGATGTACTGTTCGAAATAGAGGACGCGCTCGACGTCTTTCAGCGTCATGTCGAGCATGAGCGCAATTCGGCTCGGCAGGGATTTCAGGAACCAGATGTGCGCGACGGGCGCGGCGAGCTCGATATGGCCCATGCGGTCGCGCCTGACTTTCGTCAGCGTCACCTCGACCCCGCACTTCTCGCAGGTGATGCCCTTGTACTTCATGCGCTTGTACTTGCCGCACAGGCACTCATAGTCCTTCACCGGACCGAAGATGCGCGCACAGAAGAGCCCGTCCCGCTCCGGCTTGAAGGTGCGGTAGTTGATGGTCTCGGGCTTCTTGATCTCGCCATACGACCAGGAGAGAATCTTCTCCGGCGAGGCGATCGAAATCCTGATCTGATTGAACGTCGGCGCCGCAACCGCGGTCTGATTGAAGACGTTCAGGATTTCCTGGGACATTTAGCTCTCCTCGTTGCGCCTGCGCGCATTCACTCGTTCATTCACGTTCCAGGCCGCCGGCCGCAAATCCCGGCGGCGGCGCCTTATTCCTTGTCCTCGAACTTCTTGCCGCCTTCCGAAAACGCCCTCGTCTCCTTCGCGGCCGCCCGTTCTCGCCATGGCTTGAATCGCTTCAGTTGTTCTTTCGTCGGCAGCCAAGTGTCCGGATCGGACTCGGCGGCCTTGCGAATTTCTTCAGGGCTAGGCCTCGGCAGTCTTTCCCCGGGGCGCGCCGCAGCGTCGCGTTTGATCTCCTCCAGGGTTTTTTGGATCAACGCCATGACCTCACCACTCGCCGCGCGCCTCCTCGTATCGACGCTCTTCATCCGGCTCGGCAGATCGAGCCGATATCACGCGGATCAAACCCTCTCCGCGCTCCGTCACAACGACAAACAACAGGTCGAGCTGCACCATGCCAATAATCGTCAGTCTTTCCTCGCCGTAATCTTCATCGTCGATTTCCTCGATGCGATGCGGGTCGAGAAAGACTTCGACCGCAATTGCAAACTTGATCCCATGCTTCTTCTGGTTCTGCCGATCCTTGTCCGGATCCCAGACATAGCGCGCACCTCACCCGCCCTGCAGATCGACGTTCAAGCCGAGCGAGCGCATTTCCTTGACCAGCACGTTGAAGCTTTCGGGGATGCCCGCCTCGAACGCATCGTCCCCGCGCACGATCGCCTCGTAGACTTTGGTGCGGCCGGCGACGTCGTCGGACTTCACCGTCAGCATTTCCTGCAGCGTGTAGGCGGCGCCATAGGCTTCGAGCGCCCAGACTTCCATCTCGCCGAAGCGCTGTCCGCCGAACTGCGCCTTGCCGCCCAGGGGCTGCTGCGTCACCAGCGAATACGGCCCGATCGAGCGCGCGTGGATCTTGTCGTCGACGAGGTGGTGCAGCTTCAAAAGATATTTGTAGCCGACCGTCACGGGGCGGACGAATTTCTCGCCCGTGCGCCCGTCATGGAAGCTCGACCTGACCCGTCTCCTTGAGGCCTGCGGCTTTCAGCATCTCGACGATGTCGGCCTCGCGGGCGCCGTCGAAGACCGGCGTCGCCACCGGCACGCCGCGCGCGAGATTGCCGCCGAGCTCTTTCAGTTCTTCATTCGTGCGCGGCAGCTGCTGGTCCTCGCCGTAGATGTCGCGGATCTTGGCGACGAGGTCTTCGCGCGTCGCCTGTCCCGCATTCCACTTCTCGAGAATTTCGCCGATCTGGCGGCCGAGACCGCGGCAGGCCCAGCCGAGATGCGTCTCGAGAATCTGGCCGACATTCATGCGCGACGGCACGCCCAGCGGATTCAAGACGATGTCCACGGACGTTCCGTCTTCGAGGAACGGCATGTCCTCGATCGGCGCGATCTTGGAGATGACGCCCTTGTTGCCGTGGCGGCCGGCCATCTTGTCGCCGGGCTGGAGCTTGCGCTTCACCGCGACGAAGACCTTGACCATCTTCATGACGCCCGGCGGAAGCTCGTCGCCGCGCTTCAGCTTATCGACCTTGTCGTCGAACCGCGCTTCGAGGCGCGCGCGGCTCTCGTCGTACTGCTTCTTGATGGCCTCGATCTCGCGGTTGGCCGCGTCGTCCTTGACGCCAACCTTCCACCACTGGCCCTTGGTCAGTTCGGCGAGCGCTTCCTCGGTGATCTTGCCCTTCTCAAGCCCCTTGGGGCCGGAGACGGCGTCGCGCCCGACCAGGATCGTCTTGAGACGGCCAAAGATGTTGCGCTCGAGGATCGCGAGTTCGTCGTCGCGGTCCTTGGCGAGGCGCTCGACCTCCTCGCGCTCGATGGCGATGGCGCGCTCGTCCTTGTCGACGCCGTGGCGGTTGAAGACCCTGACTTCGACGACCGTTCCCTGAACGCCGGGCGGCAGCTTGAGCGAGGTGTCGCGAACGTCGGAGGCTTTTTCGCCGAAGATGGCGCGCAGGAGTTTTTCCTCCGGCGTCATCGGGCTCTCGCCCTTCGGCGTGATCTTGCCGACGAGAATGTCGCCCGGATTGACCTCGGCGCCGATGGCGACAATGCCCGCTTCGTCGAGATTTCGGAGCGCTTCTTCCGACACGTTCGGAATGTCGCGGGTGATTTCCTCCGGCCCGAGTTTGGTATCGCGCGCCATGACCTCGAATTCCTCGATGTGGATCGACGTGTAGCGGTCTTCGGCGACGACGCGCTCCGAAATCAGGATCGAGTCTTCGAAGTTGTAGCCGTTCCACGGCATGAATCCGACGAGCATGTTCTGGCCGAGCGCAAGTTCGCCCAGGTCCGTAGACGGACCGTCGGCGATGATGTCGCCCTCGCGCACGATGTCGCCGATCTTCACCAGCGGGCGCTGGTTGATGCAGGTCGACTGGTTCGAGCGCTGGAATTTGCGGAGGTTGAAGATATCGACGCCGGGTTTGGTCGGGTCTTTCTCTTCCGTGGCGCGGATGACGATGCGCTGGGCGTCGACCTGCTCGACGACGCCCGGCCGGCGCGCGGTGACGGCGGCGCCGGAATCGCGCGCGACGATCGCTTCCATGCCGGTGCCGACGAAGGGCGCTTCCGCCTGGAGGAGCGGCACCGCCTGGCGCTGCATGTTCGAGCCCATGAGCGCGCGGTTGGCGTCGTCGTTCTCGAGGAACGGCACGAGCGCGGCGGCGACCGAAACGAGCTGCTTGGGCGAGACGTCGATATAGGCGACGTCGGCGCGCGGCACGAGCGTCGCGTCCCCGCCGACGCGGCAGTTGACGAATTCGTTCTTCAGCCTGCCGTGGCTGTCGAGTTCGGCGTTCGCCTGGGCGATGGCGAAGCGCTGCTCCTCCATCGCGGAGAGATAGATGACGTCATCGGTCACCTTGCCGTGGTCGACCTTGCGATAGGGGCTTTCGATGAAGCCGTATTTGTTAACTTGCGCGTGCGTCGCGAGCGAATTGATGAGGCCGATGTTCGGGCCTTCCGGCGTCTCGATCGGACAGATGCGCCCGTAATGCGTCGGGTGGACGTCGCGCACTTCGAAGCCCGCGCGCTCGCGCGTGAGGCCGCCCGGCCCGAGGGCCGAGAGGCGGCGCTTGTGCGTGATCTCCGACAGGGGGTTGGTCTGGTCCATGAACTGCGAGAGCTGCGAGGAGCCGAAGAACTCCCTGACCGCCGCGGCGACCGGCTTGGCGTTGATGAGGTCGTGCGGCATCAGCGTTTCAAGCTCGGCCGACGACATGCGTTCCTTGATCGCGCGCTCCATTCTGAGGAGGCCGATGCGGTACTGGTTCTCCATCAGCTCGCCGACCGAACGGACGCGGCGGTTGCCGAGGTTGTCGATGTCGTCGATCTCGCCTTTGCCGTCGCGCAGGGCGACGAGCGTCTTGAGGATCGAGATGATGTCTTCCTTGCGCAGGATGCGCACTGTGTCTTCGGTCTTGAATCCGAGGCGCAAATTCATCTTTACACGGCCGACCGCCGAGAGGTCGTAACGTTCGCCGTCGAAGAACAGGCCGTAGAAGAGGCCCTCGCCAGTCTCCAGCGTCGGCGGCTCGCCCGGGCGCATGACCCGGTAGATGTCGATCAGCGCCTGCTCGCGATTGGAGTTCTTGTCGACATGCAGCGTGTTGCGCAGATAGCCGCCGATATTGATGTGATCGACGTCGATGGTGTCGAAGGAGTCGATGCCGATCTCTTCAAGAAGGGTCAGCGTCTTGGCCGTGATTTCGTCGCCCGCTTCGGCGTAGATCTCGCCGCTCTCGAAGTTGACGAGGTCGGAGGCGAAGTAGCGTCCGGCCATCTGCTCGTCGGTGATGAGCAGCTGCTTCAGACCCTCTTCGTGCAGTTTCTTCGCCTGGCGCGCGGAGAGCTTCTCGCCCGCCTGGAGAACGACCTCGCCGTTCTTGGCGTTGACGAGATCGGCCTCGAGTTTGAGGCCTTTCATGCGCTCCGGGCTGTAGGGCATGGACCAGCCGCCCGTGATGCGCTTGTGGGCGACGCGCACATAGAACTCGTCGAGGATCTCTTCTTGATCCATGCCGAGCGCGTAGAGCAGCGTCGTCGCCGGCAGCTTGCGGCGGCGGTCGATGCGGACATGGACGATGTCCTTGGCGTCGAACTCGAAATCGAGCCAGGAGCCGCGATAGGGGATGACGCGGGCGGCGAACAGAAGCTTGCCCGACGAGTGCGTCTTGCCGCGATCGTGATCGAAGAAGACGCCCGGCGAGCGGTGCATCTGGGAGACGATGACGCGCTCGGTGCCGTTGATGATGAAGGTGCCGTTGTCGGTCATGAGCGGGATGTCGCCCATGTAGACTTCCTGCTCCTTCACATCGCGGATCGACTTGGCGCCGGTCTCTTCATCGACCTCGAACACGGCGAGGCGCAGCGTCACTTTCAGCGGCGCGGCGTAGGTCATGTCGCGCTGCTGGCATTCCTCGACGTCGTATTTCGGATTCTCGAATTCGTAGGAGACGTATTCGAGCACCGCGGTTTCGGTGAAATCCGTGATCGGAAACACCGATTTGAAAACCGCTTCGAGACCCTCGTTCAGGCGCTTGGGCGCCTTGGTGAAACGCTGGAGGAACTGTTCGTAGGAGTCCTTTTGAACCTGAATGAGGTTCGGCATCGGCGTGGCGTCGCCGATCTTCCCAAAGCTCGACCGAATGCGTTTCTTTTCAACGAAGGATTGGACCATCTTGTTCCTCATGGGGGACCGACACCTCGCCCGACGCGCCGACCGGGATCGGCGCGTAAGCGAAAACGCCCGCAAAGCCGGTCCTTACTGAGACCGCCGCGGGGTCAGATCCTCAATTTTTCGACTCGAATGCCGGTTTCAACGAAAATGCGCCGCTCATTTGGCCGCCACAGCCAACCGACCCGGCGGCGGACCGCCGGGGCGAACGTCGTTAATAGGCGCGACACGGGGGGCACGCAACCCTTTTCGGAGAAATATCTCCAGCGCCGCGCCCAGCATCCGCCTTTCCCTGTGGAAAAGCAAGACTACTTGAGTTCGACCTTGGCGCCGGCCGCCTCGAGCTTCTTCTTGATGTCCTCGGCTTCGGCCTTGGAGACGGCCTCTTTGACCGACTTGCCGCCCGCCTCGACGAGGTCCTTGGCTTCCTTGAGGCCAAGGCCCGTGATGGCCCGGACTTCCTTGATGACTTCGATCTTTTTGGCGCCGGCGTCGACGAGAACGACGTTGAATTCCGTCTTCTCTTCGACAGCGGCGGCAGCGGCGCCGGGCATGGCGACGGCGACAGCGCCGGCTGCCGGCTCGATGCCGTACTTGTCTTTCAGGATGCCCTTCAGCTCTGCGGCCTGCAGGAGCGTGAGGCCGACGATTTGCTCGGCCAGTTTGCTTAGGTCAGTCATGTGGTTCTCCGTTGTGGTTCGGTTTTCGGTGTTCGGTTTTAGGTGTTCGGGGACATCGGTTGACGAGAACCGAAAACCGAAAACCCAATCACGTTCGCTAGGCGGCTTTCTTCTCGATTGTCTCCAGGATGCCGGCGATCTGGGCCCCGGGCGCCGTGAAGGCGGAGACGAGGTTCGAGGCCGGCGCGCCGATCGTCGCCGCGATCAGGCCGAGGAGCTCTTCTCGCGACGGCAGGGACGCGAGCGCCTTGACGCCCTTGGCGTCGAAGATTTCTGCGCCCATGGCGCCGCCGAGAATGACGAGCTTCTCGTTCTTCTTGGCGTATTTCTCGAAGACCTTGGCCGGCGAGACCGGGTCTTCGGCATAGGCGATCGCGGTCGGGCCCTTGAAAAGCACGCCGACTTTCTCGCTGGGCTTACCCTTGAGAGCGATCCTCGCGAGCCGATTCTTGATGACTTTCATGGTCGCGCCGGACTTGCGAAGCTCCGCCCGGAGCTCCGTCATCTGGGCGACAGTCAGGCCGTTATTGCCGACCACGACAAAGGCGTTCGAGGCGAACACCTTGTCGAGCCAGCCGACCGCTTCCGCTTTTTGGGTTCTGTCCATCGGACTTCATCCCTGTCGGCGGGCCCGGACCATCCGGACCCTCTTGGCAGCGGCGCCGACCAGCGAAGCCAAAAAGGCTCCGCGCGTTCAGCGCCGGAGCCTGTCCCAGAAGGTCATTGGAGCCCGCCGGCGCTCGGCCGACGAAATCCGCTTTCCCGCTGTCTATTGCGGGAGATTAAGCCAGGGGTTTCCCGGCGCCCGCAGTCTCGGACAGGTCGCCCGCCCCGCCGGACAATGCCGGTTCGGACGGACGGGCGCGGTCAATACAGGTTTTCCGGGCAAACGCAAGCGGGTCGCTCGCGCAATCGTGGACCGATGGCGCTCATCGAGGATCGCCACGCGCCTGTGACCTCGCGCACAGGCGCCGCCCGCGGCCCCGCCCATCTCATTGATATCGAGGCGGGAGAAACGAAGGCCTCGGGGAGAGAGAAAGGAAGCCGCCATGTTGACCGTCCTCACCACCATCCTCGTTGGAATGATGATCGTCTCCGGCGGCCTCGGCCTTTCGAGCTTCTTCGTTCTGGCCCGCTAAGAGAGGCAAGGTCAGCCCAACCTTCCGAAACGTCCCGATGGCCGGCGGCTCGCCCCCGCCGGCCAGTTTCTGTCTCCGACGCCCTCACATTGTGGCGGATCCGGGAAATCCGGCAGCTATCGGAGCAGCAGAAGGCAAAAAACGCCTGCAACTTCAATCAGTTACTAAAGAGTCACGGCAACCCGTCGATTCCTGTGACGTGGCGCACAGGGCGCCTCCCGGATGACGCCTATCTTCATTTCATCAAGGCGGGCCGGAACGGAGAGCGCCTTGGGGGAAAGAAAGGGAGTTGCCGCCATGTTGACAGTCCTCACCACCGTCCTCGTTGGAATGATGGTTTTGTCCGGCGGCCTCGGCCTTTCGAGCTTCTTCGTTCTGGCCCGCTGATCCTTCGACGCCCTTCCAGCTTCCTTCAAACTCCATGCGCCGGCGGACCCTGCTCCGCCGGCTTTTTTTGTTCACCGCAAAAACGGCGTAAGCTGAAGGAAAGGATGCTTCCCGATCGTGGCTGACGTCTTCATCTCTTACGCGCGCGAAAACCGCGATCGGGCGGAAAAGCTGGCGCGCTCCCTCGAAGGGGCCGGGTTTTCGGTCTGGTGGGACCGCCAGCTCGAAAGCGGCTCGGAATACAGTCGCGACATCGAAGCGGCGCTGAACGAGTCTAAAGCCGTAATCGTGGCGTGGTCGGCCGCGGCCGCGGCCTCGCCATGGGTGCGCGATGAAGCTGCGCACGGCCGGGATCAGGGAAAGCTTGTTCCGATCCGGCTCGACGGATCGCCTGTTCCGATCGGTTTTCGCCAGTTCCAGGCCGCGGATCTCTCGCAATGGACCGGCGGGGTCTCGCCCGAAATCGACGAGCTCACGCAATCGTTGCGGCGGCGCATCGGCGGCGAGGCTCCTGCCGCAAAAATCGCGCAAAGCGAGGAGACGAACAGAATGCGTCCGGCGCTGATCGGCGCGGCCGCGGGGATCGCCGCGATCGTCGTCGCCATTGCGGCGTGGCAATTCCTGATCCCGTCGCGGCCAAAGTCCGCCGCCGAAACCATCGCCGCGCCGAACGGCGCCGCGCTATCGCAAAAC
>JBEBFW010000063.1:0-14630 GCA_040081755.1 Parvularculaceae bacterium | reverse complement strand
CTCTTGTTCCTGCTGGCGGTGTCGGCGGTCGTCTATTACCTGTCGCCTTTGAGTCCGAAGCCGTCCAGCATCCTCCTTGACGCCTTCAATGCGAATCCGGCTCTCAACGGTCTCATCCTCGGCGTTCTCGTCGTCGGCATCGTCTACAATCTGGGCCAAGCCGGGATCATCGAGCCCTGCATACGCTGGGTCGAGGCTTTCCGCGAAACCGTCGATCCGAGACGCGCGCGCCTGCCGCGTCCGCCGGGCCTCATCAACGCGGTGGCCAAGCTTCTTCTCGATGCGGACGAACGAGGCGGCCGCCTCAGCTTTGAATCGACGCGCGCCATTCTGGATTCGATCGCAACGAGAATGGACGAAGGGCGCGAGATGGGCCGCTACATCGGTCACCTGCTGGTGTTTCTCGGACTCCTCGGAACGTTCTGGGGTCTCATCCAGACGGTGAACGGGGTCGTCAACACGATCAGCGGACTGGCGGTCGGCGGCGCCGACACGGGCGACGCCGTCACGCAGCTCATCAACAACCTCAAAGCGCCGCTCGAGGGCATGGGCACGGCGTTTTCTTCCTCGCTGTTCGGGCTGGCGAGTTCGTTGGTCGTCGGCTTTCTCGATCTCCAAGCCGCCCAGGCGCAGGGCCGCTTCTACAGCGACCTTGAAGACTGGCTTTCTGGAATGACCGAGTCCGTCCGTTCGGAAGGCGCGCGCACGGCGCAAGCGTTCGAAGGCGATCTCGGCGCGGCGCTGCAGGCGATGGAGGCGGCGTTCTCCGCACATACGCAGGAGGTTGTGAAAGCGCATGCAGCGAACACGGCTCAATTGAAGGAAGAGATTCGGGCCCTCAACCGATCGCTGATCCGCGGCGGCAAGGAATAAGCCATGGCGCGGCGCCGGCGCGTATCGGAGTCCAACATCTGGCCGGGATTCGTCGATGGTTTGACGACGCTCCTGCTCACCTTGATGTTCGTGCTTTCGATTTTCGTCGTCGCGCAGTTCTATCTCGGGGCGAAACTCTCCTCCGTGGAAGAGGAACTCCTCAGCAAGGATTCGGAGCTCGCGCGCCTGACCGCCCGCATTAACGAACTCGCCGAGCAGCTGGGCCTCATGCAATCCGAAAAGGATGCGCTTCGGGCGCAAATGCTGGCGCTCGAAGCGACCATCGCCGAGAAGGAGCAGGCGCTCCTTGCGGCCAATGCGGCCGCGACGGCCGCCGCGACGGCGGTTGCGGCGTCCGCGGAGGAACTGAAGGCCGAGAAGGCGCTGACCGACCAGCAGAAATCGGAACTCGCGACCCTGAATGCGCAGCTCGCCGCGCTCCGCCGGCAGCTCGCAAGCCTGCAGGAGGCGCTCGACGCTTCCGAAGCCAAAGACAAGGAGCAGCAGGCCCAGATCGAGAACCTCTCCCAGCGCCTCAACGCGGCGCTCGCACGAAAGGTTCAGGAACTGCAGGAGGTCCGCTCGCAGTTCTTTGAAGCCCTGCGCGAGGCGCTTGGCGATCGAACCGACGTCAAAGTCGTCGGCGACCGCTTTGTGTTCGATAGCGACATCCTCTTCCCGCCCTGCTCCGCGACGATCAGCGAGACCGGCAAGCTCGAACTCGACAAACTCGCCGCCGTTCTTCTCGAGATCAGGAGCAAGATCCCGACCGAGGTCGATTGGCTCCTCAGGGTCGATGGCCACGCCGATGCGACCCCCTTGGGCCCCGGATGCCGGCAGTTCTTCGATTCGAACCTCGATCTTTCGGCCCAGCGCGCGATCTCGGTCGTCGAGCACCTGAAGAGCAAGGGCGTGCCGGGCCGGCGCCTCATGGCGACCGGATCGGGCTCCGAAGCCCCGCTGGTGCAGGGCTCCTCAGCGGCCGCACTGGCCCAGAACCGCCGCATCGAGTTCAAGCTCGACGCGCGTTAGACCGCGCCTCGGGCAGCGGTTCTTGTAGTCAAACATGTTGGCAAATGTTCCGCACACGCCTACTGAGGGCGATGCGTCAAGCAAACGGGAGTACTATGCATCTTGTAAGAGCGGTCATCGGCGTATTTGCGGCTTTCGCCGCCCTGTCGCCCGCCTTCGCGCAGGCGACGAGAACCTGGGTTTCCGGCGTCGGCGACGACGCCAATCCCTGCAGTCGAACGGCGCCGTGCAAAACGTTTGCTGGCGCCATCAGCAAAACGGCGGACGGCGGCGAAATCAACGTCCTCGATCCGGGCGGATATGGCGGCGTCACCATCACGAAATCCATCAGCATCATTGCGGATGGGGACCTTGCCGGCATCGCTGTCTCCGGGACGAACGGCATCATCGTGAACGCAGCCAGCGCGAAAGTGCTGCTTCAAGGTCTTGATATCGACGGCACCGCGACGAGCCTCAACGGCATCCGCGTTCTCGCGGGCGACGTGCACATCGAGGACTGCCTGATCCGCGGCTTTACCAGCGTCGGCGGCGCGGGGATCTCGATGGAAGCGACCAGTCCGTCCAGAGTCTTCGTGTCGAACTCGTCCATCTATTACAACACGTTCGGCATCCGCGTCGTCCAGTCGGGCGGAAACTCCGCCGGCATCCTCGTTGACAATAGCCGCATCGACAGAAATTCGTCGGTCGGCGTCAGCGTCGATGGCGCGCTGACGGTCGCGATCCTCTCCAACTCGATCATGCTTGGTCAGGGGCCGGACGTGCAGGCCTTGAACGGCGGCCAAATCATCTCCTACGGGAACAACCAGATCTTTACCGGTTCTCCTACCTCGACGCTCCCGCAGAAATAGCCGGGAGCCTCCGACGCTGGCGTCCCTCGGAGTCGGGACAGGTCTATATCCAATCGCGGCGCGCCCCGGGACTGACGGCGCGCGCCGCGCCTTTTGTTCGCAATCGGTTTGGGCTTGAAAACGCCCCAAATGGGGTGAATTCTAATCCCTTCGTACTCGTAACGCCTTTGTTTCCGCTGCGATCAGGGGAGATTCTCGATGTTGAAGCAAGCGATCTGGGCTTTCGCGGGCGCCGGCGCCCTCGGGCTTGTCCTGACAGCCGCAGCGCAGCCCGACAACACAGCTGCAAAAGAGAGAGCGGCGTCAGCCGACGACGCGCCGGTCATTGTCCCCCGCAAATCCCGCGTGCCGTCGATTGCCGCAGCGGCCGCATCCGGACCGGTGAAATCCGCCGGATCCGTCGATTGGGATGCGGTCAAGGAAGAGGTCGATGAAGCGAAGGCCTCTGACGCCGAGTTCCAGCGCCAGGTGCGCGCCATGGAGCTGACTCGTCCCTTGAGCGAATCCGAAAAGCAGAAGATGCGCCCCAAGGGCCTGCGGACCGCCGCGCCGCAGCAGTTCAAGCGCGTCACTTCCGGTGAAGTGCGCGAGACTCGCGTGCCCGTGCTCGTCCCCATGCTGCCCGACATGATGGGCGCCATGAAGGTCGCCGCGCGCGAAAACGCCTTCTCGGCGTTCGGCGACATGCCCGACGGCGATTACGTCGAAGTCATTGGAACCAGGATGCGCGTCGTCGGCGGCACTTCCGAGACGATGAGCATGCGCAGGCAGGCTCGCGCCGCCGCCATGCCGGAGCTCGCGGCCTTGAGCGCCCCTTACGAGATCAGCCATCACGAACAGGGCGTCGATCTTTCGTTCTCCCGGTTCAACGTCGCCTACCAGATTTCCGTCTACTGCAAGGATCCGGACGGCGACGCGCACTGCTCGGGCGACGAGTATGTCGTGTCGCTCGCCGACAGCCTCGCCATTCTCAATCCGGAGGAAGGAGCTGCGCCGTGAGGCGCGCCCTCTGCTTCCTCACGCTGCTGGCGACGGGCGCCTGCGCATCGGGCGGGCCGAGCGGCGGACCGCCGGGCGATGTGCTGGTCGATGCGAACGGCCGCGTCTTTTCCTACCGGCCGACGGGCGATCTCATTCCCGGCAGCGCTCCGCCGTCGATCGTTGTCGATCAGACGGTCTATGACCCGGCGATCGTCTTCCCGACTGAAGGCCCGGTTTATTTGAACAGCCAAGTTTACATGAACGGGGGCAGCAAGGCTGCGCTCAACGGCAAGAATGCGAACCAGTGCGACGCGGAGAACTACAATTATCCGTGGCGGGACAATTTCTGCGAGAAGCGCGGCCGCGATCAGTATTTCTGCGCGCAAGGCGGTCACACCGGCGTCGATATCAGGCCCGCGACCTGCGCGAAAGAGGCCCACTGGGCGGTGGCGCCGGAAGCCGGTGAGATTTACGACATCGGAACCTACGGCGTGCGCCTGATGGCGGATGACGGCACCTGGTATCAGTTCCTGCATCTGCAGATGAGCGACCTCTCCGTCGTCGAAGGCCAGGAAGTGGTCGCCGGACAGCGCATCGGGAAAATATCCAATGTGTTCTTCGACGCGAACGGCGACCCCGTGCCGACCACCATTCATTTGCATCTCGACATGAAAGAATCCTACGCGCCCACAAACGGCGCCGCCCCCTTCATCGACCGCGTCAATCCCTACATGACGCTCGTAAAGGCGTATGAGCGCAAGCTCGCTGGAGAGTGACATATGATCCGCTCACTGATCTTCACCTCGCTGTCAGCCGGATTGCTCGCGGCCTGCGGCAATCCTGCGACCACAGACCCGGACGACACGCCGCCGCCGGCTGACGATACGGCCACGCCGCCGGACGGCGATACGCCGCCGCCGGTCAATGACGCCGACACGCCGCCGCCGGAGGACGATGTCCTCGTCGATGCGAACGGTCAGGTCTTTTCCTATCACCCCGCAGGCGCGCTCATTCCTGGGAGCGCGCCTGAGGCGATCGTCGTCGATACCACGATCTACGATGCGACTATTGTCTTCCCGGCGGAGGGCCCGGTCTTTCTCAACAGCCAAGTCTACATGAACGGCGGCAGCAAGGCGGCGCTCAACAGCAAGAATACGAACCAGTGCGACACGGAAAACTACAGCTATCCGTGGCGGGACAATTTTTGCGAAAAGCGCGGCCGCAACCAGTATTTCTGTGCGCAAGGCGGTCATACTGGCGTCGATATCCGCCCGGCGACCTGCCTCAAGGAAAGCCATTGGGCCGTCGCCCCGGAGTCCGGCGAAATTTACGACATCGGAACCTATGGCGTGCGCCTCATGGCCGACGACGGAACCTGGTATCAGTTTCTGCACCTCCAGATGAACGACCTTGCAGTCATCGAAGGCCAGGAGGTGGTCGCCGGACAGCGCATCGGGAAATTCTCGAACGTCTTCTTCGACAATGACGGCAATCCGGTGCCGACGACCATTCATTTGCATCTCGACATGAAGGAGTCCTACGCGCCGACGAACGGCGAGGCCCCCTTCATCGACCGCGTCAATCCCTACATGACGCTGGTCGCCGCCTATGAGAGGAAGCTCGCAGGAGATTAACGCCGCGCCGCCAGCACGCGCTCCGCAGCGCGCAAGACCGGCTTTTCGATGAGCTTGCCGTCAAGCAGCGCAGCGCCTCCGCCTGCGGCTGCGCAAGCGGCGACGACGGCTTCTGCGCGTTCGATTTCGGCCGCCGAAGGCGTGAAGACAACGTTGATCGCCGCAACTTGCTTGGGGTGAATGGCGGCGCGGCCCTGAAACCCGAGGGATTTGACGCGCTTCGTCTCGGCGATGAGGCCCGCTTCGTCCCTGACGTCGAGGTAGGGGACATCGAGCGTGGCGCAGCCCGACAGGGCGGCAGCGGCGACAACGGCGCTGCGCGCCGCGAGGAGTGCATCCCAGCTCATATCCGAGCCGAGCGAGGCGGAATAATCGACGCCGCCGAAGAGGATGCCGCCGGCCTCCCCGATCGCCACCGCGATCTCGGGAAGCGCAAAATAGGCCTGAGGCGTCTCCATCAGCGACCAGACGGGCGCGACAATGCTCCGCTGGACCAAGGCGATGTCGGCCGCGCCATCAACCTTCGGGATCATCACGAAGGCGGGCGAGACGCCGCTCTCCGCCAACGCCGCGGCGTCGCGCGCGCCCTCCCGCGACGAGATCGCGTTGATCCGCACCCCAACGGATGCGCCCGCGGGAGCCCTCGTCAAGAATTCGATTGTCGAGCGCCGCCCGTGATCCTTCCTGTCGGGCGCCACGGCGTCCTCAAGGTCGATGCAGACGGCGTCCGCGCCCGCATCGACCGCCTTCTGGTGGCGTTCCGGCCGATCGCCAGGAACAAAGAGGAGCGAGCGAAGGCCCAACGTCAACCCTTGCGAGCTTCCAGCGGAACGACGTCGCGCTGCGGAACGCCCGTGTAGTTCGAGAGCGGCCGCACGAGCTTGTTGGCCGAGAGCTGCTCGGCGACATGCGCGGTCCAGCCGGTGATGCGGCTGACGACGAAAATCGGCGTAAAGATTGGAATGTCGAAGCCCATCAGGTAATAGGCGGGCCCGGTCGGGAAATCGAGATTTGGGTAGATGTTCTTTTCCCGGACCATCGTCGCGTCGAGGATGCGGCTGATCTCCCAGTATTCGCGCGCTTCCTTCGTGTCGATCACCTCGACCATTTTTTTGAAGGCCGCCGTCATGGTCGGCACGCGGCTGTCGCCCTTCTTGTAGACGCGGTGACCGAAGCCCATGATGTTCTTCTTCTTCTTCGCAAGTGCGTCGAGCATCCAGCCTTCAGCGCCCTTCGCCGTCCGGACCTCCTTCAACAGGTGCATGACGGCTTCGTTGGCCCCGCCATGGAGGGGTCCCTTCAGGGAGCCGATCGCGCCGGTGACCGCCGAATAGACGTCCGAAAGAGAAGAGGCGACGGCCCGCGCAGTGTATGTCGAGGCGTTGAAGGAGTGCTCGGCGTAGAGCGTCATCGAGATGTCGAAGCACTTGACGATCTCAGGCGCCGGAACGCTGCCGAAGCACATATGGAAGAAGTTTTCCGAGAACCCGAGCGCCTTGTCCGAAGGAATCGGTTTCTTGCCCGTGCGGATGCGCCAGTCGGACGCTACGATTTCCGGGATTTTCGCGAACATGCGCAGCGATTTGTCGTAGAGCCCCTTGGGCGAGGAATCGTTCGCACTATCGTCCGCCTGCCCCATGAAGGATACGGCGGTTCTGAGGGTGTCCATCGGATGAGCTTTGGGATTGAGCATGCCGATGAGCTTCAGCATCTCCGGCGCGAGGCCCCTCTCCCGCTTCTCGGCAGCATTGATCGCCTCAAGCTGCAGCTTCGTCGGCAGCTCCTTGTTCCAGATGAGGTAGGCGACCTCTTCAAACCGGCACTTGGTCGCCAGATCCTGAACGGCGTAACCGCGATAGGTAAGCGAGTTCGACTCCGGCATCACCTTCGACACCGCGGTGTCGTCGGCGATGACGCCGGCGAGGCCGTATTTCACTTCGGATTCAGACATGTCGGTTCCTTGGATCGAGAGCTGTCAGGACGGCCGATCGCATAGCGCGAACGATCGCCCGAGGCGAGAGCCTTACGACGAGCTTCACTCTTTCTGATCGACGCCGTAAGCTTTCAGCCGGCCTTCGGCGCGCGCGACATCTTGCGACAGGATGACGATATCATGCGTGGTCCCGTCGCGATCGATGACGTGATCTTTGAGAAGACCTTCGCCCCGAAAGCCAAGCTCCTCGAAGATGGCGATGGCGCCCTTCTGGTCCACCGTCATCTGCGCCATCAGCTTTTTCATGTTGAGGCGCAGCGCTTTGCGGAATGCCTCCTGGATCAGCACGCGGCCGAGACCCTTCTCACGCGCGCCCGACGCAACGAGCACTCTCAGCTCGCCAAGCTGCGGCGACCACGACAAGGCGTCGCGGATGAGGGCGGCGCACCCGAGAATCTCCTCGCCCTTTAGCGCCAGCACCGTCCAGATTGTGCCGGCGCGAATGGCCTCGACCCAGGCGGCGATCACCTTCGGGTTGGTGATGTCGCGCCGCACGAAGAGGAGGTCATGGGTAGGCAAAGAGCGCGCGAAGTCGAGCATGTCCTTCTCGTCGGCCCCGCGCATCTCGCGCAAGGTCACGGCGAGGCCGCCGAGCGTCATGGTCTTCGGATAAGAGATGTCCTGCATCGCGTTCACACCGATCGTTCGGAGAGCCAGTCGTCAAGCCTCGGCCAGAGCCTGCGCACGGCGTTGGCGCCGGCGACAAGGCTGATGTGGCCGCCTTTGAGAACGAGTTCCGTCTTGTCCGTCGAACTCACAAGCTGAACCAGCGGCGCGCTGGCGCCGCGCGGCACGATGTGATCGTGCTCGGCGACAGCGTGGAAGAGCGGCGCCTTGATGTTCCCGAGATCGGCGCTTTTGCCGCCGACCTTCAGCTCGCCCGTGTAAAGCTTGTTGCCCCACATGAGTTCCTTGGTTATCTGACGGAAATATTCGCCCGCAAGCGGCAGCATGTCGTTGGCCCAGCGATCGAACTTGCGATAGCTCGACACAAACTCGTCGTTCCACATGTTGTCCCAGAGATTGATGGCGTTCGCCGCGCGCCCGGAAGGGCGCAGCAGGTCGAACGCCGTGAGCAGCATGTCGGGCGGCACATTGCCGACCATATCGACCAGGCGATCGACATCGAAATGCCCCTTCTCGGAGAGCACGCTGAAGAGCCCAAACTCGCGCCAGTTGATGGGCGTCGTAAAGCAGATGAGATTTTTCAATGGCCCGTCCGCATGGGTCGCTGCGTAAATCGTAGCGAGCACGCCGCCCATGCAATAGCCGACCACCGTCACATCAGGCTCGCCGGTCATCTCCTGAACGCGCGTGATGCAGTCCGAAATGAAGCTCTGCGTGTAGTCGGCGAGACCGAGTTTTCTCTCCTCGGGCCGCGGCGCGTCCCAGTCGATGCAGAAGACGTCGTAGCCGTTCTTGACAAGAAACTCGACGAAACTGCCGCCCGGCTGGATGTCGAGCACATAAGCCCGGTTCGTCGTCGCCATCACGATCAGCACGGGCACGCGATAGAGTTCATCCGTGACCGGACGGTAGTGATAGAGATTGAGCGTGCCGCGCTTGTAGATGACGTCTTTCGGCGTCAGGCCGACCGGCGGCGCGGTCGAGGCGAAGTACTCGACGCCCCTTACATTGCGTTGGATGGTGCGCTCGACAAGGCCGCGGATGCGGGCTCCTCGGCCCTCGCGCTCCGTATCGCCTGCTTGCGCCGCCATAGGTCAGGGTTTCGCTTTTTTGACAGGTTTCCGCGTGCGCGCAGGGCGTCCCGCGGGCGGGACCGCGGGCGGCGCGAGCCGCGCGAGCAAGGTCTCGATCCTGATCAGCCGCTCGTCCATGGTCATCAGGCGCTCTCCGATCGAGGAAATATCCTCCCGGCTCGGCATGTTGAAGAGCGCGAGCTGGCGGCCCATGTGATCGCTGACACCCTTCTTCATGCGCAACTGAATCTGCGAGGCCGCATTGGCGGCCCCCGCGAACTCGTTGGTCCCCATGAGAGTCGTCGCAATGACGTCGATGCGTTCCTCAAGCGTCGCGATGGCGGCGCGAACGGCGTCCGCCGGGTCCTTTGCAATAGCGATGGCCCTGCTCCCTGAACTTTTCTTTTGCGGGCATTGTTTCAGCGCCCAGCCCACTTGGCAAGCGCCGAAATCCACGCATTTCTGCTTGAACCAACGTCGTTTTGAGAGGAATACTCCGCGCCATCGAACCGGAGGGTTTGGACATGGCGACCGTCTACGATTTCACCGCGAAGACCATCGACGGCGACGATGTCAACCTCTCGAACTACAAGGGCAAAGTCTTTCTTGTCGTGAATGTCGCGAGCCGATGCGGGTTCACGCCCCAATACAAAGGGCTTGAAGCGCTGCATCGGAGGTTTTCGCCAAAGGGCCTCGTGGTGATGGGCTTCCCCTGCAATCAGTTCGGCGGGCAGGAGCCGGCGCCGGACGACGAGATCATGGAATTCTGCGCGACGCATTACGACGTGACTTTCCCGATGTTCGCGAAAGTCGATGTCAACGGCGACGACGCCCATCCCCTCTATGAGCATCTCAAGGCCCGACAGCTGGGCGTCGGCGGGACGAAGGCGATCAAGTGGAATTTCACCAAGTTCCTCACCGATCGCACTGGCGAAGTGACTGCACGCTTTCCGCCGCAAGCGAGCCCGTCCTCGCTTGAAGGCGACATCGTCAAACTTCTCTAGCGGACAGCCCTCGAATGCCGACAGACCTTCTCCTGGCGATCGACCAGGGCACGACGTCGAGCCGCGCCATCGCGTTCAACAGGCATGCCGAGATCGTCGCCGTCGCGCAGGCGGAATTCCCGCAGATCTATCCCGAGGCCGGCTGGGTCGAACACGACCCGGAAGACATCTGGCGCACGACGCTTGAGACAGCGCGCGCCGCTGTCGAGAAGGCCGAGAGCGGCGGCGGCCGCATCGCAGCAATCGGCGTCGCCAACCAGCGTGAGACGACAATTGTCTGGGATCGAAAGACCGGCGAGCCAATCCACAACGCCATCGTCTGGCAGGACCGGCGCACCGCCGATGAATGCCAGAGGCTGAAGGCTCTCGGCCTCGAGGATGTCATCGCCGATCGCACGGGGCTTGTGCTCGACCCCTACTTTTCTGCGACGAAGCTTTCCTGGATTCTCGATCGTGTCGCCGGCGCACGCGCGCGCGCCGACAAGGGCGAGCTTGCCTTCGGCACGATCGACTCGTTCCTGATTTGGCGCCTCACCGGCGGCGCGGTTCACGCAACGGACGCCACCAACGCCTCGCGCACCAGCCTTTACAATATCCGGACCAACGCCTGGGACGAAGAGCTGCTTGAAATTTTCCGGGCGCCGCGAGCCGTGCTGCCTGAGGTCAAGGACAGCGCGGATGACTATGGGCAAACGCACCCATCGATTTTCGGCCGCCCCATTCCGGTCCTCGGAGTCGCCGGCGACCAGCAGGCGGCCGCCGTGGGCCAGGCCTGTTTCAGGCCTGGCGACATCAAGAGCACGTACGGGACCGGCTGCTTTGTGCTTGCGCACACAGGCGAGGCGTTGGTCCGCTCAAGGAACAGATTGCTGACGACGATCGCGGCGCGAATCGCCGGACGCACGACCTACGCTCTCGAAGGCTCGATCTTCATCGCAGGAGCGGCCGTCCAGTGGCTGCGCGACGGCCTCAAGCTCATCAAGTCCGCCAGTGAAACGGAGGCGCTTGCGCAAAGCATCAAGGACACTGGCGGGGTCTATCTCGTGCCCGCCTTTGTCGGCCTCGGCGCGCCGCACTGGGCGCCAGGCGCGCGCGCCGCCATTTACGGCCTTACCCGCGCCTCCGGCTCCGCGGAGCTAGCGCGCGCCGCGCTCGAATGCGTTGCCTACCAGACGGCCGATCTCCTTGAAGCGATCGCGCATGACGGCGCGGCGCCGAAGGCCCTGCGCGTCGATGGCGGCATGACGGCCAATGGCTGGTTGATGCAATTTCTCGCCGACATGCTCAGCCTGCCGGTCGAGCGACCGAAGATCATGGAGACGACCGCGCTTGGCGCCGCATTTCTGGCCGGGCTGAAGGCGGGCGTCTATTCATCGACGGACGATGTGGCAAAAATCTGGGCGCGCGCCGCACGCTTCGAACCGAAAATGACCGCCGCGGAACGCGATCCGCTGATCGCGGGCTGGAAGACGGCGGTCCGACGCACGCTCTCATAACTCACGTCGCAAGGCGGGTCATCAGACCCGCGCAAACGACGCGGCGAGGATCGCCTCGATCCCCGCCTGATCGACGGAGTCGAACATCGCCTTGCGATCGCTATCGACATCAAAGACCGCGATCAGCGCGCCTTTTCCATCGAACACCGGAACCACAATCTCGGACTCGGACCGCGAGTCGCAGGCGATATGGCCGGGAAATTCATGAACGTCAGGAACAATGACCGTCTCGCGCCGCAGCGCCGCAGCGCCGCACACGCCCTTGCCGAAGGCGATGCGCAGACAGCCGAGCGTCCCCTGATAGGGGCCGATGACGAGTTCGGCGGGCTTGCCCGGATCGACGAGATAGAAACCCGTCCAGAAATAATGCTCGAACGCGTGATGCAGGATGTTCGAAACCGTCGCCATACGGGCGATCCGATTGGCCTCGCCCTCGATCACCGCCGCGATCTCGGCCGCGACCTCTGAGTAGCGCCGGGTTTTCTCGCGAACTTCCATGCTTTCTGCCGCCTAAAGGAACAATGTGAAAATGATGCCGTTCATAGCCAGATTGAATCCCGCATGGGCGACAACGGCCGTCCAGATCGAGCCGCTGCGCATCCGTAGCATCGAAAAGACCAGGGATGTCGAGAACATCAGCACAAACCACGTCGCGCCAGACCAGCCGACATAGCTCCAGCCGTCCGGGGTTCGCAGCAGACCGTGATGCATGACGTGCAACGCTGCAAAGACAGCCGCGCTGATGACGACGCCCACCATCGCGCCAAAGCTCTTCTCGCCCAGGCGAGCGATGACGCCGCGACAGAAGAACTCTTCGCCTATCGGGCTAAAAATCAGGGCCGGTACGGTGAAGATCAGGAACAGTCCGATCGCGTCAAGATTGGGCGTCACACCGCTGAAATAGCTGTCGCGCACGCTGGAAAACGGATGATCCGGCGACAGACCATAGAGCGCCCAGGCGACGGCGAACACAGCGAGAGCCGTCGCCATTCCGACGGACAGCGCCGATACATGCCCGAGCGGTCCCTTGAGCGATCGCATGCCGATCGCCTGACGATCCTGCTTCGCCAACAGGACAAAAGGCGTGATCCACAACAGAAGAAAACTCAAAAGGATGAGCGGGCGCCATTGCGCCGGACCGAACAATCCGGCGAACCGCATCGACGCATGGACTGCAAGGAACGCCCAGACGCCAAGCCACCTTGCGCTCAACATGCCTGGCCCCGCCGTCGTCATTTGATCGAAAACTCAAGAGCCGGCAGCGGCGCGATCTCGACGCGCACTCTATCTCCGGAGCCCAGCGGTCCGACGCCAGGCGGGGTGCCGGTGAAGACGAGATCGCCGACCTTGAGTTCGAAAAGCCGCGACAGGCCGAGAAGCATGTGAGGGACGGACCAGATCATCCCAGAGAGCGGCGCATTCTGGCGCTCCGCGCCATTCACGGAGAGCCTTAGCCTTGCAGTCTCAAGAAAATCCGCCGGCGCATCCGCGACGCGCGCAACCGGTCCGACCGGCGCCGAATGATCGAACCCCTTGGCGGCGTCCCACGGCGCGCCGGCCTTCTTGGCCGCCGCCTGCAAGTCGCGGCGCGTGAGGTCGCATCCCGCCGCGAAACCAAAGATCAGCGCCAGCGCCTCGTCTGGCGATGCGATGTCGCGGCCGCCCGCTTTCAGTGCGACGACCAGCTCGCCCTCAAAGTGAAAATCCTCCGTGCCCTGCGGATAGGGAATGACGGCGCCGCTGGCCATGATTGCGTCAGCGGGCTTGGTGAAAAACACGGGCGGCGAGGACTTTGGGTCCGAGCCCATTTCCTTCACATGCTCGGCGTAGTTCCGGCCGATGCAGAAGATGCGGCGCACGGGGAAGCGCCCGCCGCCCTGCACGACGACGGCGGGTTGCACGGGCGGATCGAAAACATAGACGCTCAGGATGCGCCTCCAATTGTTGCGCCAGGCTCGAGGAGCCCGCGCCCGGGCAGGTGATTGATTTCGAGGCGGGCGCCGTCGGGGTCTTCGAACAGGAGCGAATAATAGCCGGGCGCCCAGGGCCCCTCCTCCGGCGCCCGCACGATCTTGGCGCCCTCGCGTTTCAGAAACGCGTGAAGCTCATCGACGCTCTCACGATCCTTCGCTCGAAAGCAAAGGTGGTGGAAGCCCGCGCGCGACTGATCGAAGCGCGCCCCTTTGTTCTCGGGCGACGGCGCTTGCACGCCGAGCGCGGTGCGGCCGCCGACGCCGTAAATGATGGTCTCACCATCAAGAACAAGCTTCATGCCGAGAAATGGCAGCAGCTTTCTGTAGAACGCAGCCGACCTGGCGAAGTCGCCGGCTGTCAGAAACACATGCGCCATGCCGGTGATTTCCATGGACCCTCAGATGCTTGCGCAACCCTTGTCCTTGACCACGCGCTTGGTCGAGTGCGGATATTTGGACAGAAGCGCCGCCGGCCGAATGGGCCGCACGACGAGCCCGCCCCCGCAGTTCGGGCAGACGCCCTTGAGCACACCGTCGGCGCAACGACCGCAGAACGTGCACTCGAATGAACAGATGCGCGCATCGGCGCCGGGCGCGAGGTCTGCGCCGCAGCATTCGCAATTCGGCCGAAGGTCGAGCATGGCGCGCTCCTACAGGATCTTCTGCCCGGTCTTGCCCCAGTCAGCGAGAAACTGGGCGAGGCCTTTATCCGTCAGCGGATGATTGACAAGACTTTTGATGACGGCGCCCGGCGCGGTCGCAACGTCGGCGCCGGCGAGCGCGGCGTGTTTCACATGCATGGGCGAGCGGATCGAGGCGGCGAGAATCTCGGTGCGGAAATCGTAGTTGTCGTAGATCTGGCGGATCTCGCGGATGAGCTCCATGCCGTCCTGGCCGATGTCGTCGAGCCGGCCGATGAAGGGCGAGACGAAATGGGCGCCCGCCTTGGCGGCGAGCAGCGCCTGGTTCGCCGAGAAGCACAGCGTGACATTGGTCATCACGTCTTCATCGCTCAGGGTCCGGCAGGCTTTGAGGCCGTCGATGGTCAGCGGCAGCTTCACCGTCACGTTGCGGGCGATCTTGGCGAGCGAGCGCC
>JBEBFW010000273.1:0-4045 GCA_040081755.1 Parvularculaceae bacterium | reverse complement strand
TGCTGGAGGCCATCAGCGCTGGGTTCGGTGAGGAGTACCGCGTGGCCACCGCGCAGACGCATCGAGGCATGAGGCTGCTGCTCTCGCGCGACCGCGGTGCGACATTCACAGGCAAGCAACTCGATGAATGGCAGATCGCCATGTGCCCGATGAGCACCGCAGCGCTGCTCTCCGCGCGCGCGTCAAAGGTCGAATGGCTGACCGAGGCGGACGTGGCGGCGCGCCTGCGAGATCTGCGCGCAGATCCGAGCGCGTGGCGCAGAACAAGCGACGCAGGCCAATTCAGCCTCGCGGGCGCGCAGCCGAAAATCGCATTCATGCTAGATCGCGGGCGATGGGGCGTTCCTTCGGGACGAACGCCGACGACGCATATTCTGAAGCCGCCGTCGGGCGAACTCGACGGCCATGCCGAGAACGAGCATTTGTGCCTAGCGCTCGCCCGTGCGCTCGGCTTGCCGGCGGCGCGCTCGGAGGTGCGACGCTTCGAGGATGAAACCGCAATCATGGTCGAACGCTATGACCGTGTGCGCGCGAGCGGCGCCGTCCGCCGCGTGCATCAAGAAGATTTGTGTCAGGCGCTCGGCGTTCATCCGGCGAAGAAGTATCAGAATGAGGGCGGGCCGAGTCCACGCGAGATGATCGAACTCTTGCGAGCCAATGTCCGGGGAGAGCCGCCGGACGACGCGGTCAACACCTTTGCCGTCAACGAGACGGCGACGCCGTTTATGGTGACGGACATGAACACTTTCCTCGGCGCTCTGATCTTCAACTGGCTGATCGGCGGGACCGACGCGCACGCCAAGAACTACTCGCTGCTGATCGGCGCCGGCGGGTCGGTCCGACTCGCCCCGCTCTACGACCTCGCCAGCATTCTCGCGTATCCGCAAATCGATCCGCGAAAAGCGAAGCTGGCGATGAAGGTCGGCGACGAATACCGGCTGTCGAATATCGGCGCCGCCGAGTGGCGCAAGCTGGCGGCTGAGGTTCGAACCGACGGCGACGCGCTCGTCCTCCGCGCGCGCGCGATGGCGTCGGAGCTGCCGGATCGGCTGAACGATGAGGCCGGAAAGCTCCGCAAGGCCGGCCTCAAGCACCGCATCGTCGGGAATTTGACAAGCACGCTGACGGAGCGCGCACGCCGCCTCGCGGGTTCCTGAAAACCTGGGCCACACAGTCTTTGAGCGGAAGGGCGCCGCGTGCGCCCTCCGGCGCGGCAGTCAGCTGAGATCGAAGCGCGCCCCCGCGCCCTGCGAGAGGCGCTCGGCGAGGAAGGGGCCGAGCCGCGCCAGCGCCGCTTTCAAAGTCCAGGGCGGATTGTCGATGAAGAGGCCGCAGCCGTTGAACTTCGCGTCGTCGGTCGGCGCACGGATAAGAAGCTCGGCGCGCAAGGTCTTGCCGGAGCCGGGGCCCGAGGCGGCGGCGGCGATGAAAGCCTCGACCGCGCGCCTGTCCTTGATCGGATACCAGAGGATCGTCATGCCGGTCTCGAAGCGTTGGCGCGCTTCGACGAGCGCCGCAGCAAGCTTTTCGAACTCGTCGCGTTCTTCAAACGGCGGATCGATGAGGAGGAGGCCGCGCCGCTCCTTCGGCGGCAAGAGCGACTTGATCGCGACAAAAGCGTCGAGCGCGAGGACCTTCGTCTGTCGGTCGCGGGCGAACAGGGCGGCGAGCGAGGTTTGATCCTCCGCGTGCAGCTCATTGACGACCAGCGCATCCTGCCGGCGCATCAGGCGCCGCGCGATCGTCGGCGAACCGGGATAGGTCGAAAGGAGACCGTCGGGATTGAGGCCGCGCACGACGCCGAGATAGGGCCGCAACAGCTCCTCGATCGCGGCGGGCAGGGGCGGCGCATCCATGCCGAGGAGCCGGCCGATGCCGTCGATCCATTCGAGCGTTTTGCCGGCCTCTAGCCCGGCGAGATCGTAGCGCCCGACGCCGGCGTGAACGTCGATGAGGCGAAAAGGCGCCTCCTTCAGGTTCAGATGCTCGATGCACAGAGCGAGGACCGCGTGCTTAAGCACATCGGCGAAGTTCCCGGCGTGATAGGCGTGGCGGTAGTTCATCGCTCGAGGAACCGCACCAGGAGAACATCGTCGATAGGCTCCGGGTCGTCCTGTCGCTTGAACGCCTTCTTGAGCACGCCTTCAACTTCGAAGCCCATCTTCCTGTAGAAGGCGAGGCCGCGCAGATTGCCGGCGTCGGTTCGCAGTTCGACGCGCGTCACGCCCTCCTCGCGCAGCCGGGCGAGCGCGTCCTCCATCATGCGGGCGGCGACGCCGCTGCCCTGAAGCGCTGGATCGATCGCGAGGGCGCCGAGTTCGGCGACATGCGCGCCGCGCCCCGAAAAGCGCATCACCAGATAGAAACTGGCGATCCTGCCGCGCTCCTCGAACATATGGAACGCGCCGCCCGCGAGGAATCTCTCGAAGATCGGCTGGAAGGCATCGACCGACATCGGCTCGAACCCGAGATGCGGATTGACCCGCGCATCCATGAAGATGGCGTGGACAGCGCTGAGGTCTTGCGGTCGCGCGAGGCGGCGCATCGTCTGGCCCTTCCAACTCGAATCGCTGCAATATCAGCGGCGAGCATTCGTGAGAATGGAGCCCCGCATGACCAGAGCCGCCGCCACGCTGATCGGCCTTGCTTCGCTCGCTGGCGTGGCGCTGTTCGCCGTCAGTTTCTTCGCCGAGGTCGGCTTTTGCGCCGGGGCCCTCAAGGGCGAGGTCAAAGGCTGCCTCTCCGCGGCGACGTTGAACGCGGCCCGCTCGCCTGTGCATCTCGTGGGCTGGCCGGTCGCGGCCCTCGGCCTCATGACGGCGGCCCGCTTCACGCCGCACCGCCGCCGGCGATAGGACCGCGGTTGCGTTGCAGCGAAGATACAGCTTGCCTAATTGTAAACGCGCCGCCCCGAAAAAGGCGAAGACTTGATGTGAATCCAATTCGTTAGGCGTATCGGTTCAGGATTGGGGTCTTGGCGTTTCTTGGGGTGTGTCGGCGGTGAGCGTTAGAACGGTTCGAGCGGCGGCTGCCTTTGGCGCGACAATTTGCGCCAGTTTCGCGGCCATGGCGGTCACGGTTCCGCCGCTCGGCGACCTTCAGAAATTCGCCGATCCTGAAAGCGTCACGCTCGCCATCCGCGCTGAGTTCCCGGCCGTCGGCGGCGCCGTGCGGGTGTCGGTCTACGACACCGCCGAGGGCTTCCTTGAAGTCGCGACGCTGAAGGACCAGGCGACGGTCGATGAGACCGGCGTCGCCGTTTTGAAACTGCGCGAACTCAATCCGGGTCCTTATGCTTTCGTCGCCTACTACGACGCCAATGGCGACGGACAACTCAACCGCGGCTCGGTTCTCGGCAAGCCGAAGGAGCCTTACGCATTCTCGAACGGCGTGAAGCCCAAGCTGCGCAAGCCGCGCTTCGACGAAGCGGCGGTCGATGTGGCGCCGGGCGCCGTCGTCCTCATGACGCTTGAGGACTGAACGCAGCCAACTCAGCCGCGCTGCTTCCTTTCGAACTCGGCCTCGATCTCGATTTCAACCTCGTCGCCGACGATCCCGTCATATCTATCGACGCCGAAATCGCCGCGGTTGAAGACGCCGCGTGCGGAGAATCCGACAACGTAGCCGCCGCGGATCAGGTCCTGCGCGCCGCCATTGAAAGCGATCTCCAGCGTCACCGGCAGAGTGACGCCGTGGAGCGTCAGATCGCCCGTCATGCGGCCCGAGGTCTCGCCGGTCCTCGTGACTGCTGTCGAGCGGAAGCGGGCTTGGGGGAATTGGCCTGAATCGAACCAGTCCGGACCCGTCAGCGTTCTGGCGAAGGCGTCATTGGCGACGTCGAGCGAGGCGATGTCGATGACGGCGTCGATGCGCGCCGCCTCGGGGTTCGCCGCCTCGAAATCAAGACTCGCGTCGAAGGACTCAAAGCGCCCGACGAATTTCGAAAAGCCGAGATGGTCCGCCTTGAAGAGAAGCGCGGCGTGTTTCTGATCGAGCGCATAGGCGCCGGCTCTCAGCGCCTCGGGCTCCGTCCTCACATTCGGCG
>JBEBFW010000272.1:0-4052 GCA_040081755.1 Parvularculaceae bacterium | reverse complement strand
GTTTCAAATCCCGGCGCGCCTTCAGGCGTTTCGATGGTTAACCTCGCGAAAAATCAGCGCTCCGTATACGAACCATCTCCCGCGATGAACTTTTGCTGCGGTTTGTTTCGGCGTGAAGGCCTAGCCGCATCCTTCGCGACGCCTCGCTTCGCGAGGCTCCTCGGCGATGAGGCCTTGAATCGTCCACGCCGCAACAAACTCCGCCTCACCCTGAGGAGCGGCGCCTCGGCGCCGCGTCGCGAAGGGCGCCAGCGAGTTCCGTATTCATCCGTAAACCGAGCTCGCGAGCCCTCACCCCGGCCCTCTCCCGCCATCAAGAGGCGGGCGAGCCGATTGTTTCGGAGTGAGCGAGAGGAGCGCCGTTATTTCGGCGGCGCATCCGGCGACGGCTCGGGCTCCTCGAAGATGACCGGCCCGCCGCCGCAGGGCTCGCGGCGCCGCGGCGCTCCGTCGCTTGCATCCGCGGACGGCGCAGCGGCGCCGGCTTCTGCCTCGCCGGCCGGCATCGTCGTGGCGCAGGCGGCCAGCATCAGCGACGCCGCCAAAAGGAATGCACCAAAGCGCATGAAACCCTCCCAAACCGACCTTCGCCTGCGCATTTTGGACCGACGCGCGGCGGCGCCGTCTGGACCGCGTTCTCCGAAATGCAAGTCGGAGAAACTGGTCCAGATTCTTGAGTTGTCGCGCGTTTTACCGAAAACCGCGCACACTTTTCGGAAACGCGCTCTCTAGCGTCAGCGTCGCGCGCGGAAAAAGTCCTTGAGAAGCTGGCCCGATTCCGCGGCCAGCGGTCCTTGTACGATGTCAGGGGCCGAATGGCACGTGGGCTGTTCGAAGAACCTGGCCCCGTGCCACACCGCGCCGCCCTTGGGGTCCTTCGCGGCGATCACGAGGTGCGCGACGCGGGCGTGAGAGATGGCGCCGGCGCACATGGCGCAAGGCTCCAGCGTCACATAGAGCGTCGTTCCCGGCAGGCGGTAATTGCCGAGCCTCAAAGCCGCTTCCCTCAGCACACGGATTTCCGCATGCGCGGTCGGATCATGCGAGGAGATCGGCGCGTTGCCGGCGGCGCCAAGGATTTCTCCATCAGCGCCGACCAGCACGGCCCCGACCGGGGCCTCGCCGGCGGCCGCAGCGCCGCGCGCTGCTTCGAGCGCCAGCGCCATAAACCTGCCGTCGTCAGTCACGCGCACGCCGGCCGGGTTTTTTCAAATGGGCTTCATAATAGCTGCGCAGGACCGCATTCATCCGCGTCAAATGGCCGGAACCTTGCGCTCGGAACCAATCGAGCACATCTGAATCGAGACGCAAATGCACAGAAGACTTGCCCGGCGCGACAAAGGGTTTGGCGTTCTCCCAGAAACCCGGAGAGACGTCGAATTCCGGCGCATCGGGACGGGGGTCGCGAAGCTCACCTCTCGCCTCCAGGGCGTTGAGTTCGTCTAGCGTAACGGTTTTGAGCCTTCCTCTTGCTTTTTTCATTCAATTTCCACGCGGTAACCAGATGAATTGTGTCATCTCGGACAACATAGACCAGTTCGTACCAGACATCCTGCACGCGCCCGATCGCGTTGAACCTCTTTTCTCCATAGTCTTTGCGCGTATCTTCGTGGATCTCGACGCTGTCCTGCTGATCGAACATGCGCGCCACGCGCAAGAGATCGATCCCCCGCTCCTCCCAAATTTCCTCGCGCTTGGCCTCATCATAGGTGAATCTCATTGGCTCGTATTCCGTTGAATTCGACGTGTCGCTCGCCACGGCCTTTTGAGGGCTTGCGACGTTCAACTCAACGATATTCGCCAGCGTTAATACACATTCGTGTACACGATGTCAAGCGAATGGAGACCGCCTGATTGCTGCCTCTTGGGGATCTTGCCAAGGGCAGATTCTGAAATCACGAAATAACCAATAAAAATTGGCGCGACCATCCCACAAAGTAAAGTGCGATTATGGCGGCTACCCTACGCGACCTGCCGACGCGCTGCGCCCCGCTTTTCAGCGAGGCAAAACGCGGTGACCCCGGCGAGACGGTTCACCGGGAAGAGAGCGGCCCGCTCGAGATCGTGCAGCGCGACCAGCGCATCGTTCAGCCATTGCGGCGCGGCCTTGAGCCCGCTCTGCGTCGCCGGCTTGTCGCCCTGGAGCGCGCGGGAGGCCATTCTGAGCGCCGCGACGGCCGGAAAGATCATGCCGAAAAAGTAGCGCGTGTCGATGACATCGAGACCCGCCGCCGTGACAACTGCCTTCAACTCGTCGAGCGTGTAGCGGCGGCGATGTTCGAGAAACTCGTCATGGCTCGACCACAAAAAGTTGAACGCCGGGACCGTAAGCAGAAAGCGCGCGCCGGACGGCGCCATGGCGGCGTATTGCGCGATGAAGCCCCTGTCGTCATCGACATGTTCGAGCACGTCGATCATCAAGACGAGTTCAGCATCGACCTCGCTCACCGATTTTCGGAAGGAGATGCGGTCGGAGCGGCGCGCGCCTGTCCACTCGTCCTGGTAGTTGGGATCGACGCAGGTCGCGTGGCGGACCGCGCCCTCGGCGAGCAGCATGCGGGAGAAGACGCCCGAGCCGGCGCCGACATCGAGAACGCGGTCGAACTGCCTCGAGCCGATGAGGCTGCGGATCGCCCGGCATTTGGCGATGTAATACCAGTGCGCCATGGGGTCGCCGCCGATGGCGTTTTCTTCCTTCAGATCCATGAGTCCGGTTCCAATCCGCTCCAACTGCGCTTATCTCCGTTGAGGCGTTAAGGAGCGATAAACCATGGCCGAAGCGCTCGGAGACGGCGAACGGATCGCCAAATACCTCGCGCGCGCCGGGATCGCCTCGCGCCGCGAGGCCGAAAGGCTGATCGAGGCCGGGATCGTGACCGTCGATGGCGCGGTGCTGACGACGCCCGCCTTCAAGGTGACGCCCGGCATGGACGTGCGCGTCGATGGAACGCGCGTCAAGGACAAGGCCCCGCCGCGCCTCTGGCGCTTTCACAAGCCGGCGGGGCTCGTCACGACGCACAAGGATCCGCAAGGGCGGCCAACCGTCTTCGAGGCCGTCGCGGACCGCTTGCCGCGCGTCGTCTCGGTCGGCCGGCTTGATCTGACTACGGAAGGCTTGCTCCTGCTCACCAATGACGGCGCTCTCTCGCGCCATCTGGAGCTGCCCTCGACCGGCTGGGTCAGGCGCTACCGCGTGCGCGCCTGGGGGAGCGTCGAGCCGCAAGCCCTCGCCGCGCTGAAGGAAGGCGTCGAAATCGACGGCGTCGCCTACAAGCCGATCCGCGCCGAACTCGACAAGCGCCAGGGCGACAATGTCTGGCTCACCGTCGCCATCACCGAGGGCAAGAACCGCGAGGTGCGCAAGGTGATGGAGCATCTGGCGCTCAAGGTGAACCGCCTTATTCGGACCGGCTACGGACCGTTTCTGCTCGGCGCGCTCGAGGAGGGCGCAATCGAGGAGGTTCCGGCCAAACAGCTGCGCGAGCAGCTTGGCCGCAAGATCTGCGAGGAGATCGGCCTTTGAGCGAGGACATCGTCAATTTGAACCGTGCACGGAAGAAAAAGCGGGCGACGGCGGACGAGGCGCGCGCCGCGGAAAACCGCGTGAAGTTCGGCCGCACAAAAGCGGTCAAGGCGAAGGATAAAGCCGAACGTGACTGGAGCGCACGGCGCATCGCCGGGCACAAGCTGGAAGAGTGACCGCGCCGCGGTCAGCCTCCGCAGCCCCCGCGATCAGCCCCCGCGATCAGCCCTTGGCCCTCGCCCGCAGCATGCGCGCGGCGACGAACCCGCCGCCGACGGCGACCAGCGCGAGCCCGATGAGCGCGGGCAATGGAGACCCGGGGCGCGGCGCGGCCGGCGCCGCCGCGTCAATCGCGGGCGCCGCCGCATCCGGCAGAGCGGGCCCCGCGACCTGCAACTCATAGCCCTCAGGTTCGGCGTTCCCGACAGGCGGCGCGGAAGGCGTCGGCGCAGCGGCGGTCGGCTCCGTTGAAAGGGGCGTCGCAATTTCGCTGGCAGGCGCCTGGCCGGGCGCTGCAGCGGGCTGCGCC
>JBEBFW010000271.1:0-4060 GCA_040081755.1 Parvularculaceae bacterium | reverse complement strand
GCGAGCGTCGATGAGATCGGCTGGCGCACCGAGATCTTGTCCGTGAACGCCGTCGGTCAGCCGACGGTCGTGCGCGATCCGAACAACGTGCTCGCCAATCTCGATTACGATGCGCAGAACCGCCTCATCGGCGTCGCCGTCAATCCGGGGCTCTCCGACGAGGCGCGCACGGATATTCAGTATAACGCGATCGGGCAGGCAGCCCGCATCGATTTTCCGGGGACGCCCTATCTTCTCTTCACATACGACGACGCGCGGCGGCTGACCGCCGTCGAGAACGCAGCTGGCGAGCGGCGGGCGTTTGTTGCCAAGCCTGTTGCTTGTCGGGCCCCCCGCCCCCGGTCATGGTTAAGCCGGTCTTAAGTGATTTCCGCCAAGGTGCGCCCCGCGTCGTCCGCTGCCATCATGTTGCAGCGCAATATGGCGGCTCGCTGACGATGCGCTCGCTTTGTTGTTGTAATTGAGTAACGCCCTGCCCTCGCATTCACCATGTTCCGCTGCGGCGGCTGGCACGGGGGCGAGGCTGCGCGTAATGCTTCGGACAACGGCGGAATCCCCTGACGATTCCGCCTGCAATCGCCCCTTCAGGGAGGGGCGCCAATAGGGGTGTAAACCATGAAGAGAACGAAACCGATGACGTTCGGCGGCCGTCTGCTGTCGGGCGCGGCCTTGAGCGCCATTATCGCCGGCGGCGCCTTCGCCCAATCGATTGAAGACGAGATCGTCGTCACCGCGCAGCGCCAGGAGCAATCGCTCCAGGACGTTCCGATCGCGGTTTCGGCCTTCGGCGGCGGCGACCTGCAGGCGCGCCAGCTCGAGAGCTTCCAGGACATCCAGTTCAACGTCCCGAACTTCAACTTCTCGAAGTCGCAGTTCACCGGCTCGACCATCGTGCTGCGCGGCATCGGCGCGCTCGCGGTCGGCGCCTCGACCGAGCCCGCGGTCTCGATCCACCAGAACGACGTCTACATCCAGGCGCCGCGCCTCTTTGAGACCGAGTTCTTCGACATCGAGCGCCTTGAGATCCTGCGCGGGCCGCAAGGCACGCTGTTCGGACGCAACGCCACCGGCGGCGTCATCAACGTCATCACCAAGAAAGCCTCGACCGACGCCGTCGGCGGCTATGTCGACGCCGAATACGGCAACTACGAGTCCGTGAAGATCAACGGCGCCTTGAACGTGCCGATCTCGGAGATTCTCGCCGTGCGCCTCGCGGGCACCATGATCATGCGCGACGGCTACACCGAGAACATCTTTGACGGCTCCGACATCGACGACCGCGACATCTACGCGCTGCGCGGCTCGGTGCGCTTTCTGCCCACGGACAATACGACGATCGACCTGATCGGCAGCTACATGCGGGAATCGGACAGCCGCACGCGCTCGCAAAAGCAGGCGTGCGAGGAAGGTCCGCTTTCCCCGCTGCTCGGCTGCGACCCCAACATGCCGCAGTCGTTCGGCCGCCAGGACCTGCGCGGCGGCTTCTTCGCCAACACCTCGCCGCAAGCCTTCGCGCTCGCCGGCGGCGGGCTCGGCCTGCCCGCGACGGTCGCGGGTTACGCCATCCCGAGCAGCAACCTCGCGCTGGGGCCGATCTACGGGGTGACGCAGCCGGCCGACCTGCGGCAGGTGAACATCGACACCAAGCCTCAGTATGACGCCGAAGAAACCATCTTCATGCTGAACCTCAAGCATGATTTCGAAACCTTCTCCGTCAAGATCAACGGCGGCTGGGGCAATTCGAAAGTCTCGTCCAGGCAGGACTTCGACGCGGGCGTCGGCCCGACGCTGGTGCGCTCGCCCTTTATCTGCGGCGCCGGCGGACCCTTCGGACCGCTCGGCGGCGTCTGCACCGTGACGGGCGGCGCGGCGGGCCCGGCCACCTTCCCGCTCTCGGCCTTCGACGTCGGCATCACCAATACGAATGGCCTCGTCGGCGTCATCGGCGGCAACATCCAGGACCGCTCGTCCAACTACAGAGCGGTCGATATGTCGATCGGCGAGACCGACTACTGGTCCGCCGAAGGCATCGTGAACTCCGACTTCGACGGCCGCATCAACTTCCTGCTCGGCGTCAGCCATGCGGAGTCGAATGGTTTCGCCGACTACGCGGTCGCCACCACGGGCCTCGATTATTTCGCCTACGGCTTCGGCACCACCGTCGCCACGGCGCTCGGCGCGCCGGGCGCTCCGGGTACGGCCTATTCGTTCTACACGCCGTATTTCTGGAACGACACGGACGATTCGTTCCTCGATTCGACCTCGGTCTTCGGCGAGGCCTATTTCGACATCACCGACACCTTGAAACTGACCGGCGGCGTCCGCCACAACTGGGATACGAAGGGCGTTCGCGACCGCGGCAACCTGCTTGAGTCCGCCGGTTCGGCCGTCGCCGGCGTGCCGGGCGCAATCCCCGCGGTCGTGCCGTTCGGCACGCCTTCGGTCAGGGGCCTCCTCGACGCCAACGAACTCGTTCAGTGTCCCTCGCTTGAAATCTATTGCGCGAGCGGCGGCCGCAACGACTTCCGCATCGTCGAGGGCGACTTCGACGCGACGACCGGCCGCGCGGTCCTGCAGTGGACGCCGACCGACAGCGTTCAGCTCTATGCGTCGTGGACGCGCGGCTACAAGCCGGGCGGCTTCAACCCGCGCACGCTCACGGCCCTCAACATTCCGCTCACTTTCGACTCAGAGGTCATCAAGGCCTACGAAGTCGGCGTGAAGTCGAACATTTTCGACGGCGTGCTCCAGGCGAACCTGACCGGCTTCTACTACGACTATTCGGGCCTGCAGGTGTCCCGCATCTTCGCCAACACCTCGATCAACGAGAATATCGACGCGACGGTGTGGGGCATCGAGGGCGAATTCGTGCTGCGCCCGACCGACCGCCTCATCGTCAACATGAACGCCGCCTACCTCAACACCTCGGCCGGCGACTTCTCGACGATCGACAGCCGCGATCCGACGCAAGGGGCGGCGAACGCCGAACTCTTCTCGGACGTGACCAACGGTTCGGACTGCGTCGTCACTCGCACCGCGGGCGCGCCGCTCATCGGCACCATCACGGGGGTTCCGGCGATCAACGGCATCATCGCCTCGCCATTCTCGGTGTGCTCGGCGCTGCGGGCGAACATCGGGACGATCAACGCCCTGATCCCAGGCCGCGGATTCGCCGTCGTCGACGGCATCCCCGTCAACGTGCAGGGCAACGAACTGCCGGGCTCGCCGGACTTCAAGGTCTCCGGCGGCATCCAGTACACCTTCCCGATGCACGAGGGCCGTTACGAGTTCATCCCGAGGGTCGACGCCTTCTATCAGACGAGCCTCAAGACCAACATCTTCAACGACATCCAGGACACCATCGGCGGCTACGGCTACATGAACGCGCAATTGCGTTTCCAGCCGACGGAAGGCATCTGGTATGTGCGCGCCTTCATGCAGAACGTGACCAACGAAGACGCCTTCACCGGCGCCTTCGACGTCGGTTCGGGCGCGGGCAACTTCCAGAACATGTTCCTTCTGGAACCGCGCCGCTGGGGCTTCGGCGCCGGCATCAACTTCTGATCTCAGCGAGCGATCGCGGAACGGAAACAGGCGGCTTTCGGGCCGCCTGTTTTTTTGTGCGGCGCCCTTCGCGACTCGGCGCGCTCATTCTGAGCGACGCCGCCTGCGGCGTCGAAGAACGCGCCGCTCCTCAGGGTGAGCCGGAGTCTGTTTGAACACAAAAAAGTTCTCATCCTGAGGAGCGCCGCGAAGCGTCGCGTCACGAAGGATGCGTAACGATACTCCGTCGAAGGCCCTTCGTGACGCCGCGCGCCGCGCGGCTCCTCAGGGTGAGGCGGAGTTTGTTTGAACACAAAGTTCTCATCCAGAGGAGCGCCGCGAAGCGTCGCGTCACGAAGGATGCTGTTCTGCGCTCCAGTCTGTCCGTATACGTCTCTTATCGCCGCAATCCTCGCCGCTTATACCAACCCCCGTTGATTGAGACTCATTTTTAGGATTCCCAACGATCGCGAACGCGGATTCAAGATGGCGAACAGGGAGTTTCGCCATGGCGGGT
>JBEBFW010000270.1:0-4078 GCA_040081755.1 Parvularculaceae bacterium | reverse complement strand
GCTTCCAACCTTCAGCCCGGGAAGGGGGACCTTGCGCTTTGAGTTGGTGGCTGGGAAGGTGACGCGAAGTTTGATCTCCTGATCTTTGAGGGCGAGCGCCTCACTTTTCGCGAAGCCTGGTCGCGCGCCTGCCGGCTCGCCAACGGCTTGCGCGCGGAGTTCGGCGTGAAGAAGGGCGACCGCGTCGCCATCGCCATGCGCAACTACCCGGAATGGTGCCTTGCCTACATGGCGATCATCTCGCTCGGCGCCGTCGCCGTGCCGCTCAACGCCTGGTGGAAGTCGGAAGAGCTGCATTACGGCCTCAAGGACAGCGGCGCGAGGCTGGTCATCGTCGATGGGAAACGTCTTGAATATCTGCTGCCGTTCAAGAAAGAGCTCGATCTCACTTTCATCATCGCGCGCGACGCGGCCGAAGGCGCCGACCGGCGCCTTGAAGACCTCCTCGCCTCATCGACCGACGAAACGCCGCCCGACGTCGCCATCGACCCGGAGGACGATTTTTCGATCGTCTACACCTCGGGATCGACGGGCAATCCGAAGGGCGTCATCCTCACCCATCGCGGCGTCGTGACGACGCTGTTCTCGTGGGCCTTCGTCGCCGCCGCCATCAAGGAAGCGCGGGACGGCGTCAGCCTTTTCGGCGACCATCCCGGCGTCGTTCTCGCCGTGCCGCTCTTTCACGTGACGGGGTCGCATTCGCTGTTCCTGATGTCGATGATCATCGGCCGGCGCATCTGCATCATGTACAAATGGGATGCGCGCGCGGCGATCGATCTCATCAACAAATATCAGCTGACGAACTTTGTCGGCGTGCCGAGCCAGTCCTATGAGCTGATCGAGGCGGCCGGCGACACGGTCATGCCCTCGCTCATCGATATCGGCTCGGGCGGCGCCAAGCGCCCGCCCGAGCATGTGAAGCGTCTGAAGGCGAAGTTCCCGAACGCCTACCCCGCATCCGGCTATGGCCTCTCCGAGACGAACGCGCTCGGCTGCATCATCTCGCTCGACGATTATCAGGCGCGGCCGGAGTCGACGGGCCGCGCCGTTCCGCCGCTCTGCGACATGAAGATCATGTCCGATACAGGCGAGGCGAAGACCGGGGAGCCCGGCGAGGTCTGGATCCGGACGGCCGCGAATTTCCGCGGCTATCTCAATCTGCCGCAGGAGACGGCGAAATCGCTGACCGCCGATGGCTGGTTCAAATCGGGCGACATCGGCCGGATCGACGAGGAAGGCTTCGTCTATATCGTCGATCGCCTCAAAGACCTCATCATTCGCGGCGGCGAGAACATCTCCTGTCTCGAAGTCGAGAACCGCGCCTACATGCACAAGAACGTTGCGGAGGCGTCTGTTTTCTCGGTGCCGGACGAGGTTCTCGGCGAACGCGTCGGCATGGTCGTCTATCCGAAGGGTTCCCTCGACCCGAAGGCGCTCCGCGATTTCATGGCCGAGGAGCTTGCCGGTTTCAAAACGCCGGAGCGCATCTGGCTCTCGCCGCGGCCTCTGCCGCGCCTCGGGACGGAAAAATTCGACAAGCGCACCATCCGCATGGTCGCGCTGCAGCACCCGCCGGTGTGGAAGGCGTAATGCGGGGATCAGAGTTCTCAATCGATTAAGCTTGCAAATGGGGAAAGCATGGACCGAATGCTTCTAGGGGTCGTTTCCTGCTTCCTAGCTTTCTTGGCGTCATCGATCTGCGCGGCGAGAGCTTGCAGCGTTTTCTATGAACCAGAGGCTTATGCGGCGACGCTCTCCCGATTGCGCGAACCGCGCCTGCTGAATCACGTCAGGGACGCCGCCGCAATTTATCGCGCTCGCGTCGCTGGGCATAGAAGGTCTGGGGAACCGGAGCCGCCGAGCTCTCATGATCGCAGCCTCTATTTCACCACGGAGTATCGATTTTCTGTCGTCGAGGCCCTCAAAGGAGCGGACGTCGATAGTTTTTGGTATCGTTCAAAACGTCCGAATAAAGATTATCTCGCGGTTCCCCTCTACAGCGCCAGCGGAAACGTGGTCGTCGATGCGAAAAAAAGCCCCTTTTTAGTGGATGCTGATGCGGCGGCCAAACTTCGCCATTCGTATTTCTCATTCTGGGTGGATGATGAAAGCTTGGGTGTCGGCGAATCCATCAGCCCGGGCGACTGCCGCACCTACGTCTTTTTTGAAACAGGCGTCGATTATCTGTTTGTCCTCGACAGCGAAGGCAAGACTCTGTCTGCCGAGAGAATCGCATCGGATGACGATGCTTGGCTTGCGGCGGTCCGCCATGTGGCAGCAATGCCGAACGCAGAAGATTTGGGCGACCTGACATTCGAGGCGCTGTTTTCGACATTGTGGGGGTCAATAGAACGCATGAGCGTGGCGCGTTGCGGGCGGTCGCCGAAGATCATCCAAACAGACCTGATCACAGGCGAGAGAGAAGATCATGTGCCCCGCAAAGCGTTTTGGTTCGACGTTGGTGAAGATCCCTATATCGAGTTTCCGTTTAACCAATCCGACTGTCGCAAGGGCTCTAGCTATCTGGCGTTCGACTTCCACCAGTGGTTTCCCATTGACGCGGATGATGTCGTTGACCTTCAAGGGGTCGCCTTTGAGAAGCGCGTCGTTGGAGAGACCAAGATCCCAATGAACCAACTTACCGGCTGGGCGAGACGGGCAGCCAGACCCTAGAGACCAGATGCCGTGCGAAGGGCACCGCTCGTCGTGCGTCGGCTGTTGCAACCGCGTCGCACTGCACAAAGCGCTTCACCGCGGATCGGCACCAGTCCAGATTAGCGGCGTAAGTCGCCGAGGAGCCGCCGCAGTGTCAGAAGAAGCGTTCCGCGCCGAAGCGCGAACCTGGCTTGAAGCAAATTGCCCGAAGGAGATGGCTGACGGCGCCATGGGCGAGGAGTTCATATGCTGGGGCGGCAAAAGTTGGCAGTTCTCGTCGGAGGCCCAAAAGAGGTGGCTGAAGCGCGCCTCGGAGAAGGGCTGGACCACGGCGGCGTGGCCCAAGGAATACGGCGGCGGCGGACTCTCGAAGGAAGAGTTCAAGGTCTTGAAGGACGAGATGCGCAAGCTCGGCGTGCGCTCGCCATTGGAGAGCTTCGGCATCTGGATGCTGGGGCCGGCGCTCCTGAAATACGGGACGCACGAGCAGAAGCAGCATTTCCTCCCCCCCATCACGCGCGGCGAAATCCGCTGGTGCCAGGGATATTCGGAGCCGAACGCCGGCTCCGATCTCGCCGCGCTCCAGTGCAAATGCGAGGACAAGGGCGATCACTGGCTCGTCAACGGGCAGAAGATCTGGACCTCCTACGCCGACAAGAGCGACTGGATTTTCGTCCTTGTGCGGACCGACCCGAAGGCCGCGAAGCATGACGGCATTTCGTTCATTTTGATCGACATGGCCTCGCCTGGTGTTTCGACGAAGCCGATCAAACTCATCTCGGGGAGCTCGCCCTTCTGCGAGACGTTCTTCGACAATGTGAAGGTGCCGAAGCTCCACGCGCCCGGCGTCTCCGCGATCGTCGGCGACATCAATCGCGGCTGGGATGTCGCGAAGTATCTCCTGACGCATGAGCGCGAGATGATCGGCGCGGGCGGCGGCGGCCTTCTCGCCGGGCGCGGCCTCGGCGATGTCGCCGCGCAGGAGATCGGCCTTGAAGACGGCGTCCTCGCCGATCCGCTGCTGCGCGCGAAAATCGCGGCTGCGGAAGTCGACGGCTGGGCGTTTCTCCTCACCATCGAGCGCATGAAGGACGAGGCGAAGGCAGGCGTCGGCATGGGCGCCGCCTCCTCCGTGCTCAAATATTACGGCGCCGAGTTCAACAAGCGCCGCTTCGAAATCGCCATGGACTCAGGCGGCTCCGACGCTCTCGAATGGGAAGGCAAGCGCTCGAACGACGGCAAGGCCGCCAAGGGGTGGCTGCGCACCAAGGGCAACTCGATCGAGGGCGGCACGTCGGAAGTGCAGCTCAACATCATCTCGAAACGCATTCTCGAATTGCCGGAGGCGTAACGGGGATTGGGGATTGGGGATTGGAACTGATGTCGCCTGATCGCTGTCCCGAATCGCCATCTCCACATTCCC
>JBEBFW010000002.1:0-50977 GCA_040081755.1 Parvularculaceae bacterium | reverse complement strand
CCGTAACCGCGCCGGCGCCCTCGCCGACATTGACGACGCCGAGCTCGCGCCGTGAAAGAAACGGCGCGCCGGCCGCGGAGGCCGGTTCGGTCTGGTGCGGCAGGGCGATCGCCGTGTTGACGGGCGCTGCGCCGCCGATGATGAACCGTTCGTTATGCGAATAGGTGAGCCGCACCTCGTTCGGCGCGAACATGCTCGCAATTACATGGCGGGAGCGCAGTTGTTCGTTGGCGGCGCCGTCCATCATGTCAGGATGCGTTGCGTGGAGCGTCTTCTCGAACACGTCAGCTCTTCCTTTCATCCCGTAGCCGGCGTTCGGACCGCGGGATTGTCATCATTTGGAGGATAGTGCTTGCCGTCCGGCGTGGACGTCGACTGACGAACGACAATCTCCGGAACGAACGCAGCCTCCCCGGCGAGCGCGCCGTCCTGCGCTCCGCCGGCTGCGAGCAGGAGTTCGGCGGCGCGCCGCCCCATGTCGCGGATCGGCAGACGCACGGTCGTCATCGGTGGCCACATGCGCGCGGCTATCGGCGTATCGTCGAATCCTGCGATGGATAGATCCTCCGGTATGCGCAGGCCGGCCTTGCGGGCCGCCATGTAGACTCCCATGGCCATTTCATCGTTGCCCGCGAAGATTGCGGTCGGCCGCCGAGGTCCATAGATCAGTCGCTCGGCGGCGCTTTGTCCCGATTCGAAAGTGTAGCCCCCCTCCGCCACCAGTTCTGCGGAGAGCGCGAGCCCAAATTCGCCAAGGCCAGCTTCAAAGCCCGCTTGGCGTTCATGCGCGGAGCGAAACGTTTTCGGTCCGTGAATGTGTCCGATCATCTTGTGCCCGAGCGCAGCGAGGTGCCGCGCGGCTTGCGCCGCGCCTTCGGCATCGCAAGTGCGCACCATCCGGTTCGGCGCGTCGAGATGGACTGAGGCGATGCGCACGTAGTCACACTGGGAGGCCCGCAGCATTTCGGCAAGCGCTGCGTCTTCAGAGACCGAGGGCGGCAGCACGACGCCGAATGGCTTGTGACGAGTGATGAACTCGGCGATGCGGGTCAGATAGTCAGGGGCCCCGCGATCGCAAGGACGCAGGACAAGCTGAAACCCGGTGCTCTCGATTGCGTCCAGGATGCCATGTTGCATGCTGACGACATATTGCGGGCTCGGATTGTCGTAGACGAGCGCAATCAGGAACGAACGGCGAAGCGCCAGCGCGCGAGCCTGAGGATCCGGCGAGAAAGCGAGTTCACGGATCACCGCCTCTACGCGCTCTCGCGTCGCGGGCCGCACCTGCGGCGAGTCGTTGATGACGCGCGACACGGTCTTCTTGGACACGTTTGCGCGCGCCGCGACATCATTGATCGTGGCCTTGCGCCGCTCCTGGCGAGGAAGTTCGGTGTCCGGCTGCGATCGGTTCGGCTGGTCCATAGGCCTTTCTTCTGTATGGCTCCCTCTTGCGGCGAGCTCGCCGCCGAAGCAAGCCTGCGTCAGGTGCCGCGCGCGCCGGCGGCGGAATCGAGCGCGGCTGGGTCGAGCGGCTCCATGGTCTCGAGGTTCCAAAGGGCGGGATTGAACGCGCGGCGCGTCGGCGCGACGCGCGGATAGCCGCCGACTTCTTCTTGGCTGTCAATAATCTTGCCTCGCCCTTCTGCGGCGTCGGCCAGCACCCGCACATCGTGGCTGTCGCGGTCCCACGGCCGGGCGCCTGCGTTTGCGAGGACGTAGGCCTCGACGCTGCGTGCTGGCGCTGGATCGAGAAGGATCGCGGCGGCCGGCGGAGCGCGAAGCCGCAAGAGGCGAGATGCGCCCGTCGTGTAGCGCCCGAGGGTTGGCGCCGGTTTGCCCCATTTATCGACGGCGATGTTGTCGTCTTCGAACAGGGCGAGATCGCCGTCGCCGCCGAGCATGATCAATGGCAGTCCCGGCGCGGTCGAAACGCCGCCGCGCAAGACATTGCCCACGACAGCCATCTCGCCGCGCTCAAAGGCCACGGTGCCCCACTCAAGGCCCTGCAAATTGTAATGGATAGCGCGCTCGCCCGGATTGTAGATGAAATTGTTGACGATGGCGCCGCGCACGCCGCCTTTGAACAACGGGCTGCGCTCGACATTGTGGGCATAGAGATTTCCGAAAATGAGAATGTCGCTGACGTTGTCGTGGATAAGCGAACCCTTCGAGTGCTCGAATTTTGGATGAGTGGAATCGGCGAGCCCTTCAGCGATGATGTTGTGGCTGAACAAGATCCTGTGCGAGGTTCCTTCTCGCCATGACGCGGGGCTGGTTCCGGTGAAGCGCGGACCCGAGGCCGAGAGATTCTCATCGGTCGCCCAGGTCACCGTACAGTGATCGACGATCACGCCGTGCGCTCCAACTGTCGAGATGGAATCCTCGCCCCAGCCGCCGCCGCGCGGTTTGCCGACGTCGCCTGGCCGAATGCGCAAATGCTGAACGATCACATCATTGGCGCGAATGTCCATGCCGCCGCGAATGATCGTGATCCCGGGGGAGGGCGCGGTCTGACCGGCAATCGTGACATCGGAATCGGAAATGACGAGGGTCTTCTCTTTCAGGTCAATGACGCCGCCGACCTCGAAGACGACGATGCGCGGACCTTTTTGAGCAAGCGCAGCCCTCAGGGAACCGGGGCCGTCGCCCGAAAGGTTCGTTACACGCACGATCGTCCCGCCAGCCCCGCCGCGGGTGACTTTCTCCCAGCCGGCCGGGGCGAAGAAGCGTTGCGAGCGGCCGGCGGATTCTTCATGGGCTATCCGCTCCGGCAGCCGCGGAACCGGTCCGCCGACTGCCGAGCACGCTGCCGCCAAGAGCATCAGCGTGGCGATCGGCCACGCAACTCTCATTTCCATGCTCGCGTTCCCCTTCCCAACACGTCTCCGGGGCTTGACTTTGGCCGCAGAAATGACACCGGTAGACGAAACGGCAATATGCCCGCTTCGCAAGGCAGCGCACAAGTGACGAGTTTGGCCCGAAGCAATTTCTCCTCCGCCGCGGCGTTTGTGAGCGCTCGCCGCGCGGGCGCAAGCCTCAAAATCTATCCAGGTCCCAAGCCTCAAGACCTCGTTGCGGCCTACCGCATCCAGGACGAGGCGATACGCCTTTGGAATGGGAGTATCGGCGGCTGGAAAGTCGGCCGGATACTGCCGCCGTTCGCCAGCGCGTTTGGCGAGGACCGTCTCGTCGGTCCGATATTCGCCGACCAGATTCAGCGCACCGGCGCGTCCATCGTCGAGATGCCGGTGTTCGAAGGCGGATTTGCCGCCGTCGAGGGCGAGTTCGTTATTCTTCTGCGTGATGATGCGCCCGCCGGCAAAACCGTATGGTCGGACGCCGAAGGACGAGCGCTGATCGCTGCTGTGCACGCTGGCATTGAAGTAGCGTCAAGTCCCTATCCCCGGATCAATGATGACGGCCCCTTGGTGACGATTTCGGATTTCGGCAACAATGCCGGCCTTCTGATCGGCCCCGAACTCCCGAACTGGCGGGATTTCGATTTGCCCTCATGGACCGTCGAAACTTATCTCGACGGCGTGCCGGTTGGGAGTGGCGCTGCGACCGGCATTCCCGGTGGACCGGTCGATAGTCTTAGAGCCGCCCTTGCAATTTGCGCGCGGCGCGGCCGTCCGCTGCGTCGCGGCATGGCTGTTTCGACGGGCGCAGTCTCAGGCGTGCACGAGGCGCGAATTGGGCAGACGGCGGAGGTACGCTTCGCCGGGCTATCCACCTTGCGCTGCACAATGGCTACGGCTCGAGCCATGGTCTCTCCTGCGTGACGATTCCGCAACGGAAGGCGCCCGAACGCGACGCGCCCTGTTTTCACAATTGACACCGGTAACAGTGGCGGATTTGATCCCGGTGTCAAAACGGGCGAATGGATCGCCCCGCGCCTTGGCGTTTCGGCGAACCGAACGGGCGAATGGGAGGAAACAATGCGAGCACTGAACACGCGACGGCTGAATGCGCGCCTCTTGATGGGCGCTGCAGTGATCGGGGTCATTTCGGTTTCTCCGGCGACCGCGCAGGATGCGCCGGCGGAAGGCGCGACGAAGGACGAGATCGTCGTCACCGGGTTCCGGCGCAGTCTGCAGGAAGCCCTCGAAATCAAGCGCGGCGAAACAGGCGCGGTTGACGCCATTGTCGCCGAAGACATTGCGGATTTTCCTGACCTCAACCTCTCTGAATCGATCCAGCGAATTCCTGGCGTCGCCATTACGCGCGACGCGGGCGAAGGCCGACAGGTCTCGGTGCGCGGGCTCGGGCCGCAATTCACCCGGGTACGGATGAACGGCATGGAGACGCTGGCGACGACCGGCGGCACCGACGCGGCCGGGGGCACCAATCGGGCTCGCTCCTTCGACTTCAACGTATTCGCCTCCGAGCTGTTCAACTCCATCACGGTGCGCAAGAGCGCCTCCGCAGGCGTTGAGGAAGGGGCGCTGGGCGCCACGATCGACATGCAGACCGCGCTGCCCTTCGATTATGAAGGCTTCACGCTGGCGGCTTCCGCACAAGGCCACTACAACGATCTTTCGGATACGATCGGCCCGCGCGGCGCATTTCTCATCAGCAATCGCTGGGGCGATTTCGGCGCGCTGGTCTCGGTCGCCTACAGCCAGAGAGAGTCCCTCGAAGAAGGCGCGAGCACGGTGCGCTGGCAGAACGGAGCCGGCGCGGGTGCGGGCTTCGGCAGCGAGACGACGGCGGCTTACACGCTGACCGATCTGAACAACGCCTTCCATCCGCGCATCCCGCGCTATGACGTCTACGAGCACGACCAGGAGCGCCTCGGGATCACCGCCGCTCTTCAATGGAAGCCTTCTGACGCGACGTCGGTCACCCTGAGCGGGCTTCTTGCCGACTTCGACGGCACGCGCAGCGAGGCGTTCCTCGAATCCCCAGTGTTCAGCACGAATGGCGCGACCGGCATAGGCGGCGTCACGGTCACCGATGCGGCGATCGAGGGAACCTCTCTCGTCTACGGCGCCTTCAACGGCGTCGATATCCGCTCGGAGCTGCGCTACGATGAGCTTTCGACCAAGTTCCAGCAGCTCACGCTCAATCTCGAGCATCGCTTCGGCGACATGCTGGAGGTCCGCGGCATGGCCGGGACAGCGGAGTCCGATCACGACAACCCCGTCCAAACGACGCTGCTCTTCGACGCCAACAACATCAACGGCTACACCTACGACTTCCGCGACAACAGCCGCCTGCCTCTGATCACTTACGGGACGACCGACGTCACAAGCCCCTCGACGTGGACACTCTCGCAAATCCGGCTGCGTCCGCAGACCGCGCTCAACACCTACGACACAGTCCAGGGCGAATTTACATTGAGCCCGACCGATCTTCTGTCGATCACAGGCGGCCTCAACTGGCGCAGCTACGGGTTCGAGACGACGGAACTGCGCCGCTCGAACGGCACGGCGGCGAACCTTGAGGCGACTATTCCAGGGATCGCCTCCGGTACGCCGATTTCCGCGTACAGCCAGCTTCTCTCGCTGAGCGGCCAGGGCCTCAGCCTGCCGGCGGGGCTTCCAGCCACGTGGCTCGTGCCCGATATCGGCGCGGCGGCGACGGCTTGGGATCTCTACAACACCAGCGTGTTTCCGATGGGCATCCAGCCGGCGCTCGGCAACAACAATTCGGTTGAGGAGGATAGCCTCGGCGCTTTTTTCCAGCTCGACTGGAGCGCGCTGGGTGGACGCTTGCGCGGCGACGCGGGCATCCGGTATGTCGATACCAGCCAGACCAGCACGGGCTACACATTCACTGCGGGCGTTCCGTTGCTCTCGACGGTTGAACGCGACTACACGAACACACTGCCCTCCATGAACGTCGTGGCCGAGCCCATCGAAAATCTCCTCATTCGTTTTTCGGCGGCGCGCGTTATGTCGCGACCCGGCCTCGGATCGCTCGTGCCCGGCGCGGCGGTGACCGTAAGCGGATCGAACCGCACGGTGACTGCAGGCAACCCCTATCTCGATCCGACCAAGGCGAACGCCTATGACGCGAGCATCGAGTGGTATTTCACTGAAGGCGGGCTTCTTTCCTTCGCCTATTTCATCCGTGATATCGACACCTTCGTGCAGACCGTTCGCGAAGACGTGCCGTTCACCGGCAATCCGCTCGGCCTTCCTGACACGGTGGCGACGGCGGCCTGCCCCGGCGGCGTGAACAGCCTCACCTGTAATCCGGGTCTCAACTGGCAGTTCAGCCTGCCGCGCAACACGCCAGGCGGGCCGGTCAAGGGCTTTGAGATCGCAGCGCAGTTGCCGTTCTTTTTCCTCGACGGCTTCTGGTCGAACTTCGGCGTCCTCGGAAACTACACGCAAGTCAAATCCGACATCGACTACGTGAACTCGACCGGAGCCGTCATTCTCACCGGGCCGCTCGTCGGGCTCTCGCGCAAGTCCTACAACGCGACGGCCTACTATGAAGACGATCGCTTCAGCGCACGCGGCTCGCTCGCGTACCGCAGCGCCTATCCGACGACGCTGCCCGGTCGCAACGGCAACGCCACAGAAGAGACCGGGGCGACGATGAACGTCGATATGGCGATGCGCTACAACCTGACCAAGCAGCTGGCGCTCACCTTCGAAGCGCTGAACCTCACAAACGAGGCGAACGACCAATTCCTGACGCCCGACGATCGCCTGTCATTCTACCACGTCTTCGGTCGTTCCTACTTCATCGGCGCCCGCTTCACCTACTAAGCGGCCGCCAAAGTCGCCTCGTATTTTTTCTTGAGACCGCGCGGCAGACGCATGATACGCGAACAGAAAGCTCGTGGCGACGAACGCGGGAGAATGTCGGCGCACACAAGACGGTCCGACGAACGTATCCAACGGATATGACTGGTGCCAAGAAGAGGGCCCACCAAATTCAATCTTTTCAATTGCATACGCCGCAGTGGGACATATTTTGTTGATGGGTTTTATTGAGCTTTTGCGGCTTTGTGTCCCACCGTTTTCTGATCCCCCTAAGGGCTTTTCGCGACTCTACTATAGGCACTATGAAGCGGGAACCCGCTCAATCGGTGTCGAACGCCTCATGTCGATTTTCAAATCTTTTATCGACATATTGCCTTGACCTGTCGAAGGCATCGACATAAGCCCTCTATATGTCGACGAAGCCAACGAAACTCGACACATTGAAATTCGCGGCCGAGCGCCCCTACCGCGACCTGCCCCTACTGCCGCCCGCAGTAAATATCGAAACGACGCGAATTCTCAAGGCGTGCATCGAGGCAAGGGCGGCGCTCGCCGAACTCAAGGTCGCGGGCGACATGATCCCGAACCAGACGGTGCTTATCAACTCGATCCCGCTGCTTGAGGCGCAGGCAAGTTCGGAGATCGAGAACATCGTCACAACGACCGACCGCCTCTTCCAGTTCGCCGCTGATCATACGAGCAGCGCCGACCCGGCGACAAAGGAGGCGCTCCGATACAGGACGGCGCTCTTTCACGGCGTCGAATCGCTGAAGCGGCGCCCCCTATCGACGAAGACGGCCATCGAAGTTTGTTCGACGATCAAAGCCGTCGAGATGGACATACGCGCGACGCCCGGCACGGCGCTCCTCAATGAAGCTGCGAAGAGAATCGTCTACACCCCGCCAGAAGGCGAAGCGCTCTTGCGCAAGCTCCTCGCAAATTGGGAGCGTTACATTCACAACGAAGAGGATGTCGATCCGCTGATCCGCATGGCGGTGTCACACTATCAGTTCGAAGCGATCCATCCTTTTACGGACGGAAACGGCCGGACAGGACGCATCCTCAACCTCCTCCTTCTCGTCGAGCAAGGCCTGCTGACGGCGCCAATCCTCTATCTCAGCCGGCACATCATCGCCAAAAAGAAGGACTATTACGACCTCCTCCTGAACGTGACGAGAAACGGCGCCTGGGAGCCTTGGATCGTCTTTATGCTGAACGCCGTTGCTGCAACATCGAAATCGACGACAGAAAAGATCGGATCGATCCGAAAGCTGATTGATGACACCGCGCTGAGGATCAAGACCAAGGCGCCCGGTGTTTATTCGCGCGAGCTCGCCGAACTCATCTTCACGCAGCCCTATTGCCGCATCGGAAATCTCGTGGACGCCGGCCTTGCAAAACGCCAGACCGCTTCCGTCCACTTGAAGGCGCTCGTCGATGTCGGCGTGCTCGAAGAGCGGAAGGCAGGCCGCGAAAAGCTGTTCGTCAACCCGGCGTTCCTATCCCTTCTGAAGGAATAGCTTCTCCTGCGCTTTATCGGCCGTTTTCTCGCGTGACGACGCGGCCGCCGCGAAGGAATGCTCTGTGAACGATGCCATTCGGCCGCAGGGTCGGTATTCTCTTGCGGACGTCGCCACTTGATTTTACAAAATGTCGGAAGATAAACGTAAGTGCCGACATTTTATAACATGACAACCGCCACCCTCCTCAGCCAGCGCGATCTTGCGCTGGGCCTCCTCGCCCGGCACGGCATCCTGCGCCTGTCGGACCTCAAATCTCAAGGCGTCCACCCGCCAACCCTGTCGCGGCTCGTAGAAGAGGGCTTGCTGCGCCAGCCGTCCCGTGGGCTCTACGAGATCGCCGGCGCCGAGGTCAATTTCAACCACTCCTTCGCGGAAGTCGCCAAGCGGGCGCCCAAGGCAGTCATCTGCCTCGTCTCGGCGCTGCAGTTCCACGAGATCACCCTGCAGAACGCGCGCAGCGTCTGGATCGCGATCGGATCGAAGGATCGCAAGCCGGCGATCGACTACCCGCCGACCCGCGTCATGCGGTTCGGCGCCGCTGGGCTCACGCTTGGGGTCGAGACGCATCGCATCGATGGCGCGCCCGTCAGAATTTTTGATCCGGCGAAATCGATCGTCGACTGCTTCCGCTTCCGCAACAAGGTCGGACTCGACGTCGCGCTCGAAGCCCTGCGTCTCGGGTGGCGATCCCGCAAGGCGAACCCCGACAAGATCGTGGCCTATGCCCGGAAACTGCGGATCTGGACGGTCATCCGCCCTTATCTCGAAAGCGTCGTCGCCGATGAGGGATAAGGGCGCGAACCTCGCCGCCTCCCTGTTAGCGCGCCTCCGCGTCCTTGCGCGCGACCGCAACGGCCATCGCGAGCCCTGAGAACCCCGCGTCGATGGCGGCGATGCGCGCGTTCCGAATGCCGGAGGCGTCATCCGCTTTTTCGTTCCGTGTTGCACGTTGCGACATGCAACGACCCCTGCCGGTCAGCCCAGCGTTTGCCGGAAGCGCGCCAGCGAAAGCGCCGCCGCGATCCCAAGCATGAGCGCCAGCGGCCAGAGATTGTCCTTCACGTCGGCGAACCCCGCTCCTTTCAGCATGACCTCGCGGACAAGACGCAGGAAATGCGTGATCGGCATACACTCGCCGATGCCCTGCGCCCAATCCGGCATAGCGGCGAACGGAAAGACGAAGCCAGACAGCAGCAAGATAGGCAAGAACAGAAAGAACGACACCTGCATCGCTTGAAGCTGCGTTTGGCAAAACGTGGAGATGAGGTAGCCGGTCATGAGATTGACCGAGATGAAGAGAGCAAGGCCAACCGCCAAGGCCGCCGGATCGCCGCTGAAGGGAATGCCGAAGACGAGACGCGCGCCGAGGAGCACGACGCCCGCCTGGAACGCGCCGACCAGGATGTAGGGCGTTGTCTTTCCGATCATCACTTCGAAGGAGCCGACGGGCCGCGACAGAAGTCCTTCGATAGTGCCGCTTTCGGTTTCGCGCGCCAGCGCGATCGACGCGATCAGGATCAGCGTGAGGGAAAGAATGACGCCCATGAGGCCGGGCACGGTATTGAAGGCCGTTTTGCCGGCCGGATTGTACTGACGATGCAGGATGACCTTGTAGGGGGGCTGACCGCTCGCCGCGAAACGCGGCGGCAGACGCATCAAATCCGCCTCGAAAGCCTGCGCTGCGAGGAAGCCGACCGCGTTCAGGGCGCCGCTCGCGGCGACGGGATCCGTCGCGTCGGCGGCGATCAGAATTTCCGGCCGCGCGCCGCGCACGAAGTCCGATTCGAAGCGCTCGGGTACGATGATGAGATATGAGATCGCACCGGAGCGCAGCAGCCGCTCGCCTTCCTCGCTGCTCGAGACGCGCGCGACAAGATCGATATAGCTCGACTGCGAGAGCGTCGCGAGAAAGCTGCGGGTCAACGGGCCCTCGTCGCGCAGCTCGACGGCCGCCGGCAGGTGCCTCGGATCGGTGTTTATGGCGAAGCCGAAGAGCGTCATCTGGAGAAGCGGCGTGCAGAGAATGATGGCGAGCGTCATGCCGTCCCGCCGCAGATGAACCAGCTCTTTGACAAAAATCGCCCAAATGCGCGAGAAGCCCTTCACTGCTTCCTCCGCACACCGTCGGCCGTGCCTGTGGTCAGGAAAATGAGCGCGTCCTTGAGGCCCAATTCTTCATACAGAGAAAAGCGCTGCGTCGTGCAGCAGATGCGCGCCTTGATCTTCTTGCGGTCCCGCTTGAGGTCGAAACCGAGGCCCCCACCGTCGCCTCCGTCGGGTCTCAGGAGCCCGCACACCATCCTTATGGTCGTCGCCTTGCCCGAACCGTTGGGCCCGAGAAGTCCGTAGATGACGCCTCTCGGCGCTTTGAGGTCCAGGTTGTCAGCCTCGGCGACGCTGCCGAGACGTTTCGTCAGCTTACGGACGTCAAAGACAAGCTCCCCGCTCACGGAAGGACGACATCGACCGGGAGACCCGAGGCGAGCGTGAGATCGGCGGCGATCGGCGCCGCCTCCACCAGAAAAACAAGCTTGGCGCGCTCCTTGAGGCTGTAGATGACCGGCGGCGTGAATTGCGGCGTGCCGGAAATAAACGTGATGCGGGCCGTCAGATCGTCCGGGCAGCCGTCGCAGCTGAAGCGGACATGCTTTCCGGTCGAGATCGTGGAAAGGACTGGCTGAGGCACGTAGAACCTGATCTTAACCGCTCCGATCGGCCGCAAGGCCGCGACAGGATCGCCGGCGCCGACGACCTCGCCCCTGCGTCTATAGATTCGCTCGATGACGCCCTTCGAAGGTGCGGCCACTGTCAAGTCCTCGAGCCGCTGCTTCCAGAGCGCCACCGCGGCCTTCATCGCTTGCGACTGGTTAGCCGCCTGATCGCGCTCGGCGCGCACGCGCGCAAGGCGGGCGCGGGCCGCCTCGAGCGCGGCGCGATCGCTGTCCGCCCGCTGATCGGTCGCATAGCCCTGTCCCCACAAGGACCGCGAACGCTCATAGGTCCGCCGCGCGATGTCGTGCTGAGCTTCCGCCTCGGCGACGGCCTTGGCGAGGGCGCCCGCGGCGTCGATGCGCGCGGCGGCCTGCGCCGACGCCTCGTCAATGGCGATGCTGGCCTTGCTCGGATTGAGGCGGAACACGATGCCGCCTTCATCGACGGCATCGCCTTCCTTCACCATTATTTCGGCGATCGCGCCGCCTTCCTGCGACGACAAATAGACCAGATCGGCCTCGATGTAGCCGGCGAGACGTTTCAAGTCCGGCGGCTCCTCGCAGCCCTCCGCTGCAAGCGCCGTCGCCAGAATCACGCTGCGCCAGCGAGGCATGTTCAGCAAGCGCCGAATGACCGTCAGCATGCGAATGGCTCTCTCCCGTCGCGCGTCGCGCATTCCTGTTGCATCATGTTGCACGATAAATCAGCGCGCGCGCAAGAGCGGCTGATTCCGAGAAGGCCATCGGCGCCCATAGCCGATCAAAGCTCTCCCGGAAAAGCGTTCGTCTCGAGCTGCGATCGGCGCGACGCGCCAGCCGACGAACATGCGCGCGCCCAAACCGCCCGGTGAGACCCATGCCGCCATCGCAAGGCCGGCGACCGCGGCGGTGAGATCTGCCGCCTCCGCGCCGACCCCCGAAGACGTCATGGACGCACGCGCTCCAGACGCACGCCCATGCCGATCAGTTCGCCTGCGCGCCGACGCAGCCAGCGGCTGTGCCGCAACAGCGAGATCGCAAGCGGAGTCTTCATCTCGCCCCGCGCGCGCAAGACCGCGGCGATCGGCCCGCGCTCAAAGGCGCCCTGCATCATCTGGGTAAGGATAGAGGGGAGCTTGCGACGGCGTTCGACGCGCGCGTTCGCCTGGTCGCCCGTCTCTCCGCGCAGCAGCGCCGGGCCAAGTTCGGCGGCGGCGGCGATGGCGTCCTGAACGGCGAGATTGACGCCGACGCCGGAGACGGGGCTCATCGCGTGCGCCGCGTCGCCAATGCACAGCACGCCGGGACCGCCCCATTTCTTCAGCCGGTTCACCGAGACCGAAAGGAGCTTCGCGTCATCAAACGAGCGCAGCTCCCCGAATCCGGGAGCGAGCATTGGCGCCATTTCGCAAAGATCGCGGCGGAAGGCGTCGATCCCGCGCGCGCGAACGGCGCCGGCCGAACCTTTCGCCATGACATAGCCGCACTGAAAATAGTCGCCCCTGTCGATAACGGAAAGAATGCGTCCCGGCCGGACGATGCGCAGCGAATCCTCGATCGCTCCCGGCGATCGCGCGATGCGCATCCAGAATACGTCGATCGGCGATCCGATCTCCTTAAGCGGCAGGCCGGCCCATGCGCGCACCTGCGACCCGCGGCCGTCCGCGCCGACGGTGATCCGCGCGCGGATTTCGAACTCTTCTTCCTCCCGACTGGCGCGAACGCCAGCAACTCGGCCGCCGTGGTTCAACAGAGACGTCGCGCGAGTCCCCGTCAGCAGGCGAAATGAAGGAAACTGACGTGCTTTCGCGGCCAGAAACCCGAGAAACGCGTCCTGCGGCAAGAACGCGATGAACGGCGCGGCGGACTTGATTCCCGAAAAATCGGCGAGGGGCGTGCGAATTCCGCCGAAGTCCGCGACGAACTCGCGCGTCTTCTGATGAGGCATACGGAGGAATTCATCGAGGAAGCCGAGGTCCGCCATGGCCTCCATGGTTGCGGGATGGATCATGTCGCCGCGAAAGTCGTCGATGAAGCTTTCGTGTTTCTCGATGACGATCGTGGCGACGCCCTGCCGCGCCAGCAGAAATCCAAGCATCATGCCGGCGGGGCCGCCGCCGACGATGCAGCAGGACGCGTCGAGCGTTGTTTCGGCCGCGCGCATCAGTCTCGGGCGAGCGCGGAGAGCCGGCGATGATGGGAGGCGAGGGCACCCGCGAAGCTTGGCGTGTAGTTGTAGGGGACGCCGAACTCCTCGCAGGTCGCCCGCACGATCGGCGCGATGTCAGGGTAGCGGACATGGCAAATGCGCGGGAACAGATGATGCTCGACGTGGAAATTGAGGCCGCCGAGACACCATGAGAGAACGCGGTCGTCATGCGCGAAGTCGGAGGTGACTTCCGCCTGATGGCGCGCCCAGTCGCCTTTGCCGCGCACGGCCTCGCCGTCGGGAGTCGCGGCGCTTTCGCAGACATGGGCCGCCATGACGACGGCGACGAAGACGAGGCCGTTCACGTAGTAGACGAGGAAATAGAAAGCGAGGACCGTCAGCGGATCGTGCCGCGTCGCCGGAATGGCGAAGGCGAGGGCGAAAAACACGATCTTGCCGAGGAGAAACTGGACCGCGTCGAAACCTCGGGGCCTTTGAAAGCGGGTCTCGCCGATGCGCCTCTCGAACAGGGGTCTGAAATCGTCGAACCATTGCCATTTGAACGCATATAGTCCGTAAGCGAACCAGAGGTACAGCGGCTGGAGGCGGTGATGCGGGCGGCGTTCCTGCTGAACCGCGAACCGCGCGATGGGCCCGGCGTCGAGATCGCAGTCGTATCCGTGCACGTTCGGGAAGACGTGATGCATTCCGTTGTGCTTGCGCGTCCAGACGTATGAGCTGACGCCGGCAGCGTCCATCATGAGGAGGCCGATGCGGTTGATAATCGGGTTCGTCGATGCGGCCCCGTGGCTCGCGTCGTGGTAAACGTTGAACGCCATCAGGATCGACGAAAGCCCGAGGCTGACTGCGAGAAAAAGCGCTTCGGCCACTGTGGCTGGCGCGAAGACGAGGAGGACATAGGAGGCCGCCGTCCACGCGGCGAGCAGCGCGGCTTTGATGTAGAAGGCCGGCGCGTCCGTGCGCCGCTTCCTTGTTTTTTCAAAATACGCATCGACGCGGCCGGCGAGCGTGCGGCGAAACGCGCCGTCCGCCGCGAACTTGAAGGCGGGTTGCTCCGAGTTCCTCATGCGCGCCGGCTTTTCGGCCAGGAAAGGCGCGGCGCCCAGCGCGGCGTTGCGGCGCAATAGGCGTCGTATTCCGCGCCGAAGGCCCTACGCAGCGCGCGCTCTTCGGTCCCGACAAGGAACGGATAGTAGAGCAAAATGACGGCGAGCGAGTAGGCGGCGAGCAGCCATGACTGCAGAAGCGCGGCGAGGCCCACGAAGTAGAAGGCGCCCGCCACATACATCGGATTGCGGCACGCCCGATAGACGCCGTCCGTCACCAGCGTGCGCGACGCGACGAGGGGAGAAGGCGACTCGCCCGCGCGCATCTGCGTTCGCATCCCCAGCGCATAAAGCAGAAGGCCGCACACGAGCGCCGCCGCGCCGGCATACCGGACAGGCTCGACGTCAAATCGCAAGTATTCCGGCGACAGGAAGTGAAGAGCGAGAGGGGCCGCGAGGCCGACCACGCCTGGCGCGACGATGACAAACAGGGCGTTCGCCGCGCGCGCCGAAAGTTTGCCGAGGGAAGAGCGCGCCGCCACCGTTCACTCCGCTGCTTCGGGACGCTTCACTCGCAGCGCCACGCCGAGTTCCGCGGCGCCCCGCGTGATGATATCGACGGCCTGTCGCAAGTCGGTCTCGCTATGCTCCGATGTCACGCTGGCGCGCAGGCGCGCCGAGCCCTTCGGAACGACCGGATGCGGGATGCACTGCACATAGAGCCCGTTTTTCTGGCAATACCGCGCGAGCTTCCAGCCGTCCCAGTCATCGCCGCACACGATCGGAAAGATCGCGGACTCGCCTCGGCGCGCGTCGAGCGGGGAGTCCGCGAGAAGACCCGCGAAGGCGCGCATGTTCGCGTGCAGGCGCTTGACGCGCTCCGGTTCCGCCAGAATGAGCTCGAACGCTGCGAGCGCCGCGGCGGTCTGAGGCGGGGGCAGCGCGCCGGAATAGATGAAGCCCCGCGCCTGATGAGCGAGGAAGTCGCACATCGCGCGCGAGCCGGCGACATAGCCGCCGACGCTCGGAATCGCCTTCGACAAGGTGCCGATCTTGATATCGACCGCATCGGAGGGGAAGCCGAAGTGCTCCTCGATCCCGCGCCCCGTGGCGCCGAGAACGCCGATCGAATGCGCCTCGTCGGTCATGACGAGGCCGTCGTAGCGGCGACAGAGGCCGACGATTTCGGGAAGCGGCGCCACGTCGCCGTCCATGCTGAAGACGGCATCGACGATGACCACGCGCTTGCCGGACGGCCGCGCCGCCTTCAGGCGCGTTTCAAGATGGCCGGGATCGTTGTGCCGGAAATACACGAAGTCGGCGCCGGACAGCGCGCACCCATCGACGATGCTCGCGTGATCGAGCTTGTCACAGATGATGGTGTCGCCGCGGCCGAAGAGGCAGGCGATGACGGAGACGTTGGCGAGATAGCCGCTCGAGAACACGAGGGCGTCCTCGGTCCCCTTGAACGAAGCAATTTTCGATTCGAGCGCCTTGTGCAGGTCGAGCGTTCCGGCGAGGAGGCGCACGCCATGAGTGCCCGTTCCGTAGCGCTCGATCGCCTCATGCGCCGCGTGCGTGATTCTCGGATGTCCGTTGAGCCCCAGGTAGGAATAGCTCCCCAGCATGAGCATTTCGCCGGCGCCGGCGACGCGCGCGCGCGCGCCCGCCGCGTAGCCTTCCGTAGGCTGAAGGTAGAAATAGAGATCGCGGTCGCGACCTTCGGCGACCGGCCATGAGGGCGTCCACGCGGGCGGTTTGCGCTCGCTCACGGCTCAAGCCGTCGCGGGACGGCGCGTCCCGATCGGCTCGCGCATCCTAAAGAGGACCGCGCCGAGCCAGAGGCTCCAGATCGTTCCAAGCAGCGGATCAAGGATCAGAAACCAGGGCGAGGAATACTCGACCATTTCGATGAGCGCCGCCGCGAACATGACGCCGCAAAGCGCCGGGTGAACGAAGCGCGTGTCCAGCGCCGCCCAAGCCGCGAAAAAGAGCCCAACGCCCGACATGAACGTGGCGGCGAGGAGGAGACCCTTGGTGACGAGAACGATCGAGAGGAGCGCCGACTTGTCCGCCGAGGCGATCAGCGCGTCGCCCGCGGTGAGCGGAACGATGCCCGTCGCCACATAGAGCGCCGCCGCCCCGCTGATCCAGCAAAGCGCAAGCATCGCCCGGATAGGCGCCGCGCTCAGACGCTCCTTCAGCAACACCATGAGGGTTAGCGCCGTCAGGCCGAAGGACACATTGTAAAGGTTCGCCGATAGAAAAACGTTCGGCTCGCCGAGCATATCGACGATCATGTCGCCCATGCGTTCGTCGAGCTGGCCGATATTCGCCACGCCGCCTTGCGGCCATGATATCGCGATCCAGCCAAGCGTCGCAAGAAACTGGAGGGTCAGGCCGAAGGCCGTCGCTGCCGCGAGGCGGTTCAGGAACAGCCCGTTCGATTTGGCGGCCATTCGTTCTCCCCCGAGGCCGGGCGCCTTTCGATCCGCACACGGCGCGCGGGGCAAGACGCCAGGAGATTCAAGCATATACGCGAAGCCGCCGTCGCGCAACGGCGCCTTTTTCTAGGCCGCCGCGGGGGCGGGGCGGCGCCCCATCTCGCGCAGGAACGAGAAGTGCCGTGCGACGGCTTCGCCGAAGCCGCCGAGACGCAGATAGGGAAGGCCGTGCGCGCCCGCGACTCGCTCCACGACGGGCGCGATCGAGGCGTAGTGGACATGGCTCAAATGCGGAAACAGATGATGCTCGATCTGGAGATTGATCCCGCCGGTAAACCAAGTCGTCAGCGGATCTCCGACGCCGTAGTTCGCGGTCGCGAGGAGCTGGCGGGCGACATCTTCGCCCGTCTCCTTCTCCCAGAAAGCCATGTCATGCGTCAAATGAGACGGCAGAAAAACAAGGCATACGGACAGTCCAAACACGGCATGAAACGCGAAGAAACAAAGGGCGGCCTCGACGGCCGGCATGACGAAAAACGGCGGCGCGACGACGATTGCGCCGTAGGCGAGCTTCGACAGCCAAAATTCGGCGTGGTCGGCGAGGCGCATGGGCGGCAGCGGGCGATGCGCGTTCATCCTGCCGGAGAAATATCGAACGAAGTCCTTTATGAATATCCATTCGATCGTGTTGAGAGCGTAGAGGAACGGCGCCGTCATCTGCTGGCGCCGGTAATTCGGCTTCCACGGAACCGTCGGCGCGAAGCGCAGCAGCCCCCGACCGTCGAGATCGTCATCGACGGCGCCGACATTCGGGTGAAGGTGATGGAGGATGTTGTGCTTGACCCGCCAGATCCGGCGCGCGGGTCCGATCAGCACCGAGCAGAAAACGGAGACCGCCGTATTGACGGCTCGGCTCTTGCCGAACGAGCCGTGATTGGCGTCGTGAAAGATATTGAAGCCGATGGCGGTCGAAGCGCCCGCGAACGACAGCGCCGCCGCCAGTCGCAACGGAAAATCAGGCGCCGTCAGCAGCCCCGCGAGCGACGCGGCGTACCACAGGAGGATAAGGGCGGCCTTGCGGTGGAGCCTCGGGTCGCCCTTTGCGGGCGCGGCGCCAAGTTCATCGCCGACCGCCTTGCGGACATCGCGAAGAAAAGAGACGTACACGGCGCTCCCACAGCTTCGAGTCAAATCATCGATAGCCACGTAGACTTCTCCGCAATGCACCTTACGGCACGACGTCGGCGTTTTGTCGAGCGCCCTGATAGCTCAGCCTTGGTCATTAGATTCTGGGCTACAGATTCTTGCTACTCTTCAAAGCCCGCGGGCGGGCGCGGCCTGAACCGCTCCGGGATTCCCGGAGCGGTTCAGTGAACCTACCCGATTGCTTGACCGATGACAAAAATAAAGAAAAACGGGCTGGTTCCGATCTTGCGCCCGAGTCTATGGTCGTGAATGGTATTGGATGGGGAGCCCAATACCGATCGGAGCTGTGCGCCATGTCGTTGCCTTCGAGCCTCTTTCTGCGGCCCAGGGCGTCGTTGATCTCTGGTGCTGCCGCTCCGAGCACGTGATTGAGAGCGCGCTCGTAGAAGCTTGCGCCAGCGTCATCGACGACGGAGAATCCGAAAGGCGGCGCTCATTTCATTTTGAACGGGATCGCATTTTGTATTCGATCTCCCGGCTCCTGCTGCGGACGGCCCTTTCTTCCTATGTCGGAACGCCGCGCGGGAATTGGCGTTTCCAAGCCGACGAGCACGGCAAGCCCGGCACCGCTAGTCCGCAGGTTTCGCCGCGGTTGCATTTCAACCTTGCGCACACTCACGGAATGGCGGTTTGCGTCGTGTCTGTCGCACATGCTCACGTGGGCGTCGATGTCGAGCGGCTTGATCGGGAATTGTGCATTGAGAGTGTTGCTCGGGACATGTTCTCTCCGCGCGACCAAGCGGCGCTCTTTGCGCTGTCGCCGCGCGATCGCCGGCGGCGGTTTATCGAACTCTGGACGCTGCGGGAGAGCTACGCCAAGGCGCGCGGCCTCGGACTCGCGTTCCCCTTCAACAGTGTCTCCTTTTCTGTCGATGAGCCCATCGGCGCAACATTTGAAGCCGAAGCCGATGACGTCGCAGATCGTTGGCGTTTTGCAGCAGTTGCAGCGTCGCCGTCGCATCTCGCCGCCGTCGCGGTAAAGACTGACGGTGCCGAGCTGTCCTTACGTGTGAGGATAGTTTCGACGGACGATCTGATGAGACCGGCTCGATAATGGCGGGGAATTAGCGACAACCCGATGGCGACGTTGCCTTCGCGCATCGCTCGCGAATGTGTTCCACGCCCTCTGCGGAGCGGGTGGAACGGGGATGCTGGCCGTGGAGACGGGACGGCGGTCCTCGCCGGCGCGGCGGTGACCATCAAGCCTATCTCCGGTATCCGGTGCGGGAAGTATCACATCGCCTTTCTTTTCGGCTGGCCGCAGATTATTCATCTGTAATTTCTATTACTATGGAAAGTGCTTGTCACGCGTATGGTGCGCGACCCAAAACTCTGCGAGGGCGGAACGGGAACCTCATAAGATCCGCCGTCTGTTGATCGGCCAGTCTGCGTTGCGCGCATCTTGACATCGAAACGGGGAAGTTCATCAATTTGAATCGCTATAGAGCGATTCATGGTGTCCTCCTTGCTGACCAAACGTTGCAGGGCGTCGGCTACGCGACCGATCAACGTGCGGACACCGACCGCGCGGCGTATGAAGTGGCGCGCGCCCGGCTGGCCTGCATGCGGGCTGAGCGCGACCAGGCGGCCAACCAGTCGCAAGCCATGAAGTCGGCGCTCGCCTTCTGGAAACAGCGGCTGGAGGACATGATCGTGCTGGCGCCCCAAGGCGGCGTCATCGAGCGCATCTATCGCCTCATTGGCGAAATCGTCGCCGCCGGCGATCCGGTCGTCGCGCTTCGCCCGGCCGGCGCGGCGAAGATCCGGTTTTACGCGCCGCAGCCTCTGCTGTCCTCGATTTCCACGGGCGAGCGGATCGCATTATCCTGCGACGGGCGTCGGGGCGATCTTAGTGCGCGCGTCTCGCTCATTTGCGGAACGCCGCAATTCACGCCGCCGGCGATCGACGGCCCGAAGGAGCGGGCGAAACTCGCCTTTCTGGTGGAGGCCGTTCCCGACGCGCGCGACGTCCCGGCGCCATCCGGTCTCCTTCCTTGAGCGAAGAGTTTGTCATAAACGTCCGTAAGCTGACGAAACGGCTCGGCGGCGTCACCGTCGTTGACAGCCTCGACCTCAGCGTGCCCAAGGGAGTCATCTACGGCTTTCTCGGCCCCAACGGCTCAGGCAAGACGACGACCATACGCATGGTGTGCGGCCTCATCGTTCCGGACGGGGGCGAGGGAGAATGCCTCGGTTTCGATCTGAAGCGGGACCGCAAGAAGATCAAGGAGCGCATCGGTTACATGACGCAGCGCTTTTCATTATATGAGGATCTCTCGATCAGAGAGAATCTGGAGTTCGTCGCGCGGCTCCACGGCCTCAATCAGGTGCGTCGGCGCGTCAATCGCGCCTTGAACGAGCTGGGGCTCGCCTCGCGCCACCGGCAGCCGGCGGGACGGCTGTCCGGCGGCTGGAAGCAGCGGCTTTCCCTCGCAGCGTGTATGATCCACCGCCCTCGGCTGCTGCTTCTCGACGAGCCGACAGCGGGTGTCGATCCCAAGGCGAGGCGCGATTTCTGGAAGGCCATTCGCGGCTACGCCCGCGCTGGCGTCACTTCGCTGGTTTCGACGCACTACATGGATGAGGCGGTCCAGTGCGACCACATTGCTTACATCGCCTACGGAAAGAAATTGCTTGACTGCCGGACGGCCGAAGTCGCCGCACGAGTCGGCCTGTCGACCCAGCGCATCGTCGCGCCCGATCTCGACCTCGCCGCGCAACGGCTCGAAGGCGCGGTGGGTGTCGATGTCGTCGCGCGTTTCGGCGCGGAAGTTCACGCGAGCGGCCGCGATCGCGAACTTCTCGCGGCGGCGGTCGCACGCCTCGCCGACATACCCGGCGTCGATGCGCGGCCGATGGAAACAGGCCTTGAGGACGCACTCATCTATCTTACCGCCGGCGCGGCCGACAATGTGCGGAGGCGGGAGTGAAAAGCCTGTCGCGTATTGTGGCGATCTTCATCAAGGAGCTAGTGCATCTGCGGCGCGACACCCTGACGCTCGCCCTCATCATCGGGTCGCCGATCCTGCAGTTGATTTTGTTCGGTTTCGCGATCAACACCGACCCGAGGCATCTGCCCGCCGCTGTTGAGCTGCGCGATGATGGACCGCTGACGCGCAGCTTCCTGGCGACACTGAAGCAATCGAGTTATTTCGACTTCGTCGCGCGCGTCTCGAACAGCGAGGCGGGCGAGCGGCTCCTGCGCTCCGGCGCCATATCCTACCTCATTGTCGTGCCGGAGCGCTTTGAGGTGGATTTCGTGCGCGGCGCGCGTCCGCAGATTCTCGTCGCTGCCGACGCCACCGATCCCGTGGCGGCGAGCGGAGCTCTCAACGCCGTGGCGTTCCTCGCCGCGCAGGCTTTCGAGGCCGACCTGATGCGGCTGCCGCCGCGGTTCGCGACTGCGCCCCCACCCTACGAGGTCATCCTGCATCGCCAGTACAATCCGGCCGGCAGAACCGCATTCAACACTGTGCCCGGGCTGATGGGGGTCATTCTCTCGCTGACGCTCATTTTGATTTCATCAATCACGCTCGCACGTGAAACGGAGAGCGGCACCATCGAGGCACTGCTCTCACGTCCCGTCGGCTCCTTCGAAGTGATGGTCGGCAAGACGGCGCCTTACATAGTGGTCGGCGCGTTTCAGGCCTGCGTCGTGCTCCTCGGCGCGCGGCTCGTCTTTGGGATTCCGTTCAACGGCGACGCCCGCGCCTTCGCGGTCGGGCTGCTATTGTTCATCTTCGTGAACCTCATGATCGGCTATCTCATCTCCACGATTTGTCGATCGCAGCTGCAAGCCATGCAGATTTCATTCTTGTTGTTCCTGCCTATCCTTCTGTTGTCCGGCTTCGTGTTCCCGTTCTCGGCGATGCCGGGCTGGGCCAAGGCTATCGGTGAGTGTCTTCCGATCACGCATTTTATTCGCTTTGTGCGCGAAATCATGCTGAAGGGCGCGGGAGTCAGCGACGTGACTGATAACGTCTGGCCCCTGGCCGCAATGTTCGCGGTTGTCGCAATGCTGGCGCTCGCGCGCTTCCGTCAGACCTTGGCCTGAGGGCACCCATGGCGGATCGAACGGCCAGGCGTCGCCGGCGCCGCAGAGGAGCAGAGAAGCCATTCGAGCCGATTGTCGGAGATGCGCACACGTAGGCCGTGCGCTGCGCCTGAACTCACGGGGGTAGGCGCCGCGCGGTGAGCTCGCGTTCGAGAGTGGCAAGTACTGCCTCTCGCGCGGTGCGGATGAAGAAGTGATCGCCGGGGAACATGTGCAGCGCGAACGAGGCTGTTGTCTCGCGCCGCCACTCGTCGAGGAGCTCTGGCGGATGCTCTTTATCGCGCGACCCGCCAAAGACGGTGAGCGGTATGTCGAGCGGCGCTTCCGTGCGATACCGGAAGCGTTCGCATACGGCGAAGTCCGCGCGGAGGATAGGGAAGTACAGCTCGCGCAGCTCGGCGCTCGCGAGAACCTCCTCCGGCGTTCCGCCCAGTTCGCGGAGCTGCTCAATGAACCCTGCATCCGGGAGCGCGTAGAGCGGCCGCGCCGGGTCGCGATAGCGCGGCGCACAACGCCCGGAAAGGATAAGCCCTCGCGGCATAGGCATTCCACGGCGACGGAGCTCGCGGGTCAATTCGAACGCAATCAAGGCGCCCATGCTGTGTCCGAAGAGCGCGAAGGGATGCCGCCATTCCTCGGCGAACGCGGCGATCACGCCATCCAGCAGCGGTTCTAGTCGATCGAAGGGCGGCTCGACCATCCGCGTTTCCCGCCCCGGCAGCTGCACCGGCCACACCTCGACTCGCTCGCCGAGCGCGCTCGACCAGGATCGGTACTCACTGGCCCCGCCCCCCGCATAGGGGAAGCAAAACAGCCGCAGGCGCGCGCCCTGCCAGGGAGTAGCGGAATCCACGGATTGGCTCATTGTCGCAGCGGGCCCCGATACCCCGTGTCATCGGCGCATGGTCTCGCGGACGTCATATCGCGTGTAGCACCCTTTCGGCGCCGTTCCTCACTAGGTGACAGGCGAATCCGAAGCCGTACGCTCCGCCTTGGCCGCTTGGTCGCCGCGACAGAAACGCGTAGCATGCGTCGTCCAAGCAGCAGGTGCGCACGCCGCATCAATTGACGCCAACTGCGTAGCCGTAGCGCTCGATCACCGGCTTCCATCGTTCGGCAATTGTAGCTCGCTCTTCGGACCTCAACTGGTATCGATTGGTTTTGTAGTCGCGCGCGTCCTTCAAATAGCCTTCCACGCGAGGCGCGACGCGATCGAAGTCGCCGAGATCGAGGTGGCGGTACATTGCGCGGAGGCGGCCCAACGGATCGGCGATCAAATCTTCATACCGCACCTCGAAAAAATGGGAGGCCGCTACGAGCGCGCGCCCACCATCGATTCTCTCGAACAGATGAAGGTAGGTGTCGAGCACGTCTTCCTCGAGGCGCTCGAACTTTGGCTCCTGCAATCCCTGAAGCCGATACAGCCGCCGCCACAGGTTCATCGTCGAGGGGAAGACGACGAACGGGTCGCGCACGATGTGGACGAATCGCGCATCGGGAAAGAGATTGAGCAGCGCGGGGATCCGGAAGCTATGCGGAGGCGACTTCAATAAGACGCGCCCAGGTGTGCGAACGGTCATCTCCCGAAGAAACCGCAAAAGCGTGCGCTGCCATCGCTCGACGACCGCACGCGACACGCGCTCCATATCGAGCGTCGCGCGATCGATCGCCGGTCCATTCGGAAAAAAGGTGCGCACGTAGGGCGAAGGCTCGCCGAGGCTGCAAAGTCCGTACTCGTCCTCGAGTGGGCCGTCCCACGCCATGCGCATGTTGTCCATCGGGCGATGCGCGGGCAGCATGGCCGCGATCAGCTTGGGCAGCCACGACTCGGTCAGCAGGAAATGGTGTGGAAAAAAGCATTCGTAGGTCGTCGGCGCGACATGCGCCGGGTCGATCGCTAGCAGTTCGTGCAGCAGGCTCGTTCCCGATCGCCAGTGACCGACGATAAACACCGGAGCCACGATCTGCTGCTGGCCCACCCGCGTTGACCACAGCAGGTTTTGGACGCCGCGGAGCAGGCTGTTGACCAGCGCGCACGCGCTGATCAGCGCGGCTGACGGCAAGCTCCGTGGATCCACCGCGAAGCGATTGCCCTGGAGCATCCGAAACCAGCTCGCTGCGCCGATCCCGCATAGCATCGGCAGGCCCCACCGCCACTCATCTGCTTGTCTCGACGACATACCCTCCCCGCGGGCACACACGCCTAACGCGTTACTCAGTTTTCGATCCGCCGTCGCCGCTCCGGGCGAAAACCGCGGGCGCCTAGGACGAATCCCCGTGCGCCAAGGTCTTGCGCCGCGCGCGATCAGTCAGCCTTTGGGTGTAGAACTTTACCTTCAATGCTCGCTTTCACGCCGTTGCACCCACTCGTCGAATTGCGGTCCGGTGTAGTACGTCCCCGTCGGTGAGTATTCCCCGATGTATGTCGATGCTTTGAACTGATCGAGGTTCGCGCCCGAAAGCGGCAGCGGCAGCGGGGGCGCCTTCGACGCGGCGCCGGCGAAATCAGGCGCGGGCAGCAACTGACGGTAGGTCAACGACACGGTAGGGGAATACCCTCGGACGAGGCGGTTCAAACCGGACTTCTTGACTCGTTCCTCAAGCGCCGGTGGATAGACGACGAGCGTGACCATGCCGTCGCGATCAATCGTCAGCTCGTTGTCCGACACGCATTTGCTGTTGAATCCCTTTGCGACGTCGCTCGTGCAGAACGAATAATACCGGACGTCCTTCGTCCCCGTGATGCGCTGGCCGCCATTGTCCGTATCCTCGAATGTCGGCGGCCGGAATCGGAGCACAGCAAGCTTGGCGTGCGGCCCCTTCCCGGAGGCGCCAAGCGCCGCGTCGATATACGGCACGTCAGCGTTGGGAGTGCCCCCTTCGCGGGTCAGGCGATAGAAGTCGATGAGATGATCGTCGTGAATCTGATCGTAGCTCTCGGCTTCCTTGTAGCGTACCATAATGTACTTCTTGAGCGCCGCCCTGATGTCCGAAAGCACGCTGTAGCGCGGCTCGGTCAATGGCCCGCCCGTGCGGCCGGCTTGCACGGTCGGCAGCGCCACGCCGCCGTAGATGTCGAGCCCATCATCGGGACGGTAGATTCGCATCATAAGGGTGGCGAAGGTCTCGGAAGCCGGGATGACGAGCACGTTGTCGTAGACCGCCGGGTCGATGCCCGAGCCCTCCCTGACCGCGTAGAGCGTGTACCTGCGTCGGGACGCGGTGCGATCCGCGTGCGGAAGAAACGGATTCACGCTCCCGGGATCCGGCTTCATCTGATAGTCCGCGATACTGGAAAACGGCTGGGTGCGGCTCCCGCCGTACACCATGAAGCTCATGTAGCGCGCGTGTGGGAAGTCGCCCGTGATCTTGATCACGTCGAATCGCCCAGACTGCGGCGTGAAACTGAATACGCCGTAGGTGGCGTTCGTATCCGACATGAACGGAATCTGCGTCTTCCCGGTGACGATGAGCCACGGCCGCCAGAGCATGACGAGCGCGAACGCGAGAGCGCCAACCAGCAGTAGAATGGCGCTCGACCAGACACGCGACGTTGTCGCTTTAAACATGTCAGTCTCCCGAAAGCGGATAGCCCGCATCTTGGACGCACACTGCGCGGCTGCCGAGATAGGCTCGCGGCGCCGGCGCCAGGAGTCTCGACCGCCTAGACCGAAGGTCCTCCTCGGCTGGGGTCATGGCTTGGAGGATGGATTGACGGCCAGCAACCCGCGCCCAACAAACTCGGTGAAATACGTCGTGAGCAATGTGTGATCGACGGGAGGACACGCGACGGTCGTCCCCCTCAGCGCTTGAAGCGCGGCGTCGCACTCGTAACGCGGGCCGAGCATAGTCTGACCGGTAAACATCGCGATGAAGTCGCCAAAAGGGAAGAGCGCGTTGTTCAGGAACCCGTCGCCGAGCGCGAACAGCTCGCGTCGCCACGCTTCGTACCCGACACGCCGCAGCGGGAAGCCGGCGGCGTCCATGTAACTGATGAGCGCGCTCATTGGCATGGGGCTGGGATTTGTCAGATGAAAGACATTCCCGGCCGGCGCCGACCGCGACAACGAGACGATCGCCGCGGCCACGAAGTCGACCGGAACCATGTCGAGAAGCGCATCGACGTCGGGGGCGCTGCCAAGGTCGATACAGCCGCGGATCAAGTTGCTCAGATAGGAATCGGTGCTCGACGCGCCCGTTCGGCTGTGACCGGTGATGGTGCCAGGCCGGTATATCGTCACGGGGATGCCGCGCTCGCGCGCTCGCACGGCAAGCTTCTCAGCGACCCATTTGGTCTGTGCGTAGCCGCCGAGCAGATCCTCGCCGTGATCGAGCGGATCCGTCTCGCGGCGGATCCGGCCGCCGTCGAACGGAAAGACCGCTACGCTGGAGACGAGGTGGACCGGCGTGGTCCGGCCGGCGCTCGCGAGGCGGAGCACTTCGTGCGTCCCACCGACATTGCTCGCGTTCAGCTCGCCGTACGGGCGCATGAGCTTCACGAGAGCGCCGCTGTGATAGATGACGTCGATCACGCCTGCGAGCGTAGAGAACCGATCGGCGCCAAGGCCGAGCAATGGCTCGCTGAGGTCACCGAGCACCGGAACGACTCGAGCGCCGGAGCGTTCGGTCCAGAGCCCGAACCGCTCCAAGCTTTCCCGCAGTCGATGTGCGCCAACAGACGGAGACGAGGCCCGCACCAGGCAGTGCACCGTCGCGCTCGTGCGCCGCAGGAGCTCATCGAGCAAGAACGCGCCGAGAAATCCCGTGGCGCCTGTTAGGAAGATCTGCGCCGGCGCCGCCGTAGCGACTGGCGCCGACGCTCGAATGTCTCCATCGAGCACGGCATCAGCGTCGAGCGCCGCCGAGTTCACGACCACGAGCGCGCTTTTCGTAGCCGCCGTGACCGGCGTCCGGGCGACGACGGTCAGGTCCGCCGATCCCTGATCGCTGTCCGTCCGCCCTTCGTCGATCAACCCGCCGAGTAGCGAGTGGACAAGGACGTGTCCCTCGTCGAGCGCGAACAGGCGTCGCACGCGAGCGAAGTCGAGGTCGCCGATCTGGCAGAGGGCTAGTCGATACGAATGAGACGAGGTCTCAAGCAGCTGGCTGATGAGGCCAGCCTCGATCGTCGCGAAATGGAGGCTGCGTTCCTGATACAGCGGGGCGACTGCTCCGAGCTGCGCGATCAGAAGGACCGAGAACGCAGAGTGATCGAAAATGCGGCGGTTCTCGGGCCAGTGAACGGCCCGATCGACCGATTCGCGGGTGAGCAGCGCCAGTCGATGATGCCGCGGATCGTAGTAGTAGACCCCGCCGTCCACTCCTTCGACGCGGCCGTCCTTGACGTGCAGATATGTCTGCACGGGATACAGCCCGCCAGCGGACGCGTACTCCCGCTTGACATCGTGGGGCGTCGCTTGAGCAAGGTGATCGAGCAGGCCGCCAAGCTGCGCGGCAGTCAGCGGTCGCGGGTCGAACGTCCGTCGAGTACGTCGCTCGATACGCCTCGCAAGCAAAGGCGCGACTGTCGCCTGTCCTTCCGCACGAACTCGTGCCTGATCCAGATCCGGATCTGACAACCGCCGCGGCAACCTAACGACGTTAGCGCTCTCATCGACGCGTCGATGCCCGTGTTGTCGTGTCTTGAAGGCCATGCGTTCGGCCGGCTCGACGAGCAACGCAAACGATCGCCACGGCGCATCGGCCGGCGCGGCCTCCATTGAAGATACGCTGGACGTTGCGCTTTCACGTCTCGAGGAGCGTTCGTAAAAATCGACCAGCGCCATCAGGTTCTCGAACCGCACGAATTCCTGGACCGTCGGCCGGGAGCCAAATTCCTGTTCGAGCTGGTTCCCGATGCGCAACATGTCGAGTGAGTTGACGCCGAGATCGAGCAGGCTCGCATGCATGTCTACGCGCTCGACTTGCAGAGCCCTTGCGATGATCCCGCTCACCCGATTGGCCGTCGGCGAGCTTGGCTCCCCCGCGGGCGTCTTCTCGGTCCGCGCGAGCGGCGCCTGCAGCGCTCCTCGATCGACCTTGCCATTGGGCGTCAGCGGCAGTCTGTCCAGCGCGACGATGGCGCCGGGGACCATGTAGGAGGGGAGCTTGCCGCGAAGAAAGTCCCTGAGCTCCTTGTCGGTCGGCGCCGGCGCCTCGCGACACACGACGTGCGCGACGAGCCGCTTTGCGCCACGCGTCTCGCCGATCGCCGTGGCGACGGCGACTCGAATGTTCGGGTGTGCGGTGAGCGCCGCTTCGATCTCGCCGAGTTCGACGCGGTACCCCTGCACCTTGACCTGAAGATCGTCTCGCCCCAGGAACTTTATGGCCCCGTCGGGAAGATACGAGCCCCAGTCGCCCGTGCGATAGAGTCGGGCGCCGGTGCGTGGATCAATGACAAACCGGGCGGCGGTCTTCTCGTCGTCGCGCCAATAGCCCTTCGCGAGACCGATCCCACCGATGTAGAGCTCGCCCGGTACCCCGACCGGCCGCACTTCGAGCCCTTCGTCGAGCACAAAGAAGCGCTGATTGCGCATCGCCTTGCCGTACGGCACGCTCTCCCAGTCCGGTGACGCCTTCTCGATCGGGTGGAGAATCGACCAGATGGACGCTTCGGTCGCCCCGCCGAGGCTCACGACTGCCGCATCGCGGATCAGCGATTTGATGCGATCAGGGAGCGTGACCGGAATCCAGTCGCCGCTCAACAGCACGAGGCGAAGCGCGGCGATCGACCGGTCGCGATGCGTCATCACGTAGTCGACGAGCATCTCCATCATCATGGGGACAGTGTTCCAGAGGGTGACTCGCTCGCGCTCGATCAGCGTTACCCAGTCGGCCGGCTCACGCAGGCAAGATGGATCGGGGAGGACGACAGTCCCGCCCGCGGCGAGCGGGCCGAAAACGTCGTACACGGAAAGGTCGAAGCTGAGCGACGACAGCGCGAGCACTCGATCGGTTGGACCAACGGCGAACCGGTCGTTGATGTCCAGGATGGTGTTGACCGCGCCGCGGTGATCGATCATTACGCCCTTGGGGACGCCGGTTGAGCCAGACGTGTAAATCACGTAGGCGAGATCGTCGGGCCGTTGCAGGGGAGCGAGCGGCGCCGAGTCCGCCCCCTTCGCGTCCTCGCCAGTAGCTTCCACATCCACGGCGATCCGCTCGATGTCGCTCGGCCACGTCAGCGAGCGGTCGTCGCGCGACCGGATGAGCGCGACGCGAACCTCGCCGTGCGCGAGCATGAACCGCACGCGCTCAGCGGGGAGGTCGGGATCGATGGGCAAGTACGCCGCGCCCGATTTCAAGATGCCGAGAACGGCCACAACCTGTTCCCACCCCTTTTCCATGACCACGGCAACGAGGGTGTTCGGACGAACGCCGCGGTTGCGCAAGCGGCGGCCAAGGCGATTGGCGCGCTCGAGAAGCTCGCCATAGGTCAAGGTGCAGTCGGTCGATGCCACGGCCGGAGCGTCGGGTCGAAGAGCGGCCTGATCGTCGAACAACTCGTGCAAGAGGCGCACGGACATTGCCGCATCTGTGGCGTTGGCGCTTTCGGCGAGCGCGCGGTGGGAAATCGGCGTCACCGAGATCGTGGCATGGCGCCACGACTGCGGATCGCGCGCGAGTCGTTCAAGCAAAGCGAGGTTGGCGTCGAGCATGTCGTCCAGCATGCCGGGCGGAAAGACGTCCTCGACCGCGTCCCAATTGATCGTCAAGCCCCCGGACTCTTCGAAGACCTGGTGATCTAGGTACACCTGAGGCGTCTGAGAAACGCCGTATGCGACCTCGCCGGGAAGCACGGCGCTCCAGCCGTCCTTGATCGAGACCATGTCGTGGCGCAAGTCGCAGGTGAAGACCACCGGCATGATCGCGCGACCGGCCCCGCCTGCCTGCCGCAGCAGCTCGCGCAGTACGCGTACGCCGCTGAACTCGCGATGGTCGAGCGCGTCCCACAGCCGCTCGTTGATCGAGGCGCACCGCGCGCCGAAGGATTCAGGCGTCGCGAAATCGATGGGGACGAGGATCACCGACGTGAAATCGCCGACCAGATGGTGGACGTGGGGATGAAACGGGTGGCGGTTGAAGATCGTGACGTTGATCGTAAAGCGAGGCGCGCGGCTCCAGGTGGCGAGCGAGCAGCCAAACGCGGAGAGCAGCACGGACGAGGGCGTCACGTGGTGCGCCTCGCACTGCTCCTTCAACTGTTGCCAGACGGCGGGCGCGATCCGCTTCGTCCGCCGCGTGAAGCGCGGCGCGCCGATCGACGAGGGGGCCTTGGCCAGCGGAAGCTCTGGTGCGGGCGGGAGCTTGGGGATTTGCGCGCGCCAGTAGGCCTCCGCGCGCGCGAACGCCGCAGTCTGCTCGAGCGCACGCTCCTTGAGCACATATTCACGAAACGACGTCTCGATCGGCGGCAACGCGGCGCTCGGATCCGCGTAGAGCTGAAACCATTCCGAGAGCAGGATGTAGATGCTCCGGAGATCGGCGATGAGGAGATCGACGCCGAAGTGAATGCGCATCCGCCGTTCGGGAAGGTTCGTCAGCCTGAGCTCGAAGAGCGGCCAGCGGTCGGTGACGAAGACACGATGTGACAGCTTGTCTCTCAGACGAAGGAGTTCCGGGTCCACCGCGTTTGGCCGAGATCGGGACAGATCGAGGATCGCGACCGACGAGGGCGGAACCGATTCGAGAATCCGCTGTTGTCCGCTCGGCAGCACGATAGAGCGCAGCATGTCGTGCCGCGCGATAAGCGCGTCGAGCGCCGCGTTCAGCCTCGGGACATCGAGCGTCGGTGAATCGAACTCCACGTACACGTGCGCGCCGACATTGCCGAGCTCAAAGTCCTTGCTGCGGCCGATCCAATAGGCCTGCTGGATGTCGCGCAGCGGAAACGGATCAAAGCCGTCCGCCGGCGGGGAATACGGAATTGATGAAGCGCCGCTCCGGCCGCCAGTCTCGGCGCGTTGCTTCAGCAGGCGGCCGAGGAGGTGTCGCTTGTCCTCTGGCGACAGATTTGCCTGCTCGCCCGGCGTTTCGCTCACGGACGTTTCTCGCTGGCAGCCTTTCGCTCCTCGGCCGTGAAGCGCTGTAGCATCGAATCGACTTGCTCGTCGGAGAGCTGATCGAGGTCGCCGATCTGGTCCTCCTCATGTACCGCACCGTCAGCCGAGGAAGGTCCGAGCGACGCGGCGACCAAAACGGACGCCCCCGAGTTCGCTTCCACCTCGCCGACGAGGTACGCCGCGAGCTCGGAGATGCTCGGTCCGCCCACGAGCTTCACCATGGGCACGTTGACGCCGATGGCCGATTCAATCTTGGCCTTAAGCTCATACGCCATTAACGAGTCGAGCCCAAGCGCCGTCAATCGCTTTTCCGGGTCGATGCGCGAGGCATCGAGTCGGAGCACGCGAGACAGCTCGTGCTGGATGAAAGACTCGACGACCGTCTGACGCTGGCTGTTGTCCGTCGTCAACACCGTCGCGAGCAGGGTGCGTTCCGCGTCTGCCAAGGCCTGTTCCCCGCCTTTAGGGAGGAGATCCGAGAGGAGTGGTGCGCCAATCACACGATGCGTGGCGCGCCAATCCGCATCGACGACCGCGACTTGCGTGAGCTGCTCGATTAGGACGTGCTCGAGCGCGGCAAGCGCTCGCCGCGGCGGAATAGCCTTGATACCGAGGCTGTCCAGACGCTCGCCGATCGCGCTGTGTCGAGCCACATAGCCGACCTCGCCAATCCGACCCCAATCGATCGTCGTCGCCGGCAGGCCCTGTCCGTGCCGATAGTGGGACAGCGCATCGAGCGTGGCGTTGGCCGCGGCGTAGCTGGCTTGGCCGGGCGACCCGACGAGCGCGGCCATCGATCCGAACATGACGAAGAAGTCGAGCGGTCGCGCGCTCGTGGCGTCGTGCAGGTTCCACGCGCCCAAAAGCTTCGGCGCCATGACCCGCTTGACAGCCGGGAGCGTGAGCTGGAGCACAGCCTGGTCTTCGAGCACCATGGCCGCGTGTACGACGCCGCGAAGTGGCGGCATGGTGTTCGCAATTCGTTGGACAATGGTATCGACGTCGCCTCGATTCGTGACGTCGATGGTCGCGACCTCGACGCGTGCGCCGGCCGATTCCATCTCCACAATCGCCCGCCGGGCGTCATCTGATCGAGGACCGCGCCGCCCCATCAAAACGAGATGTCGAGCCCCGCGCTCCACCATCCATTGCGCGACGAGCGATCCAAATCCGCCGAGCCCGCCCGTGACGAGGTACGTCGCGTTCGACGGGAGCTCCAGCGCAGCTGGTGGGGCCGGCGCCACGGAAAACGTTTCGTCCTCCACGGTCAGGAGGACTTTGCCGATTTGCTTGGCTTGCGCCATGAAACGAAACGCGCGCTCGGCGTCGCTGATCGCAAAGCCGTGGAATGGCAGCGGCCGCAGCTCGCCCGCTTCGACACGCGCCATGACCTCGTGGAACATCTGGCCGCTGAACGCAGGCTGCTCCTTGAAGAGCGGAATAAGATCGATGGCGTGAAACGAGCGGTTGTTGCGCAGGCCGCTCAATCCCAGCTGCGCGTTTTGATAGATGTCACGCTTGCCGATTTCGAGGAAGCGCCCGTTCGGCTTGAGAAGGGACAGGCTGAGCGGAATCGCCTCGCCCGCGAGCGAATTGAGGACGAGGTCCACACCCTCGCCGCGCGTCAGCTCGCGGATCTCGTTGGCGAAGGCAAGCGACCTCGAATCCATCACTTGAGGGATGGCGAGCGAGCGCAAGTATTCGCGCTTCACGGGACTGCCAGCCGTAGCGAAGATCTCCGCGCCGGCCCGTTGCGCAAGCTGAACGGCAGCGAGCCCCACGCCGCCCGCGGCGGCATGGATCAGGATCCGATCGCCCGCTCGAATGCGACCCAAGTGGTGCATCGCGTAGTGGGCGGTGAGAAACGCGACCGGGATAGTCGCCGCTTCCTCATCGCTCATTCCAGACGGCTTTCGCGCCACGAAGTGCACCGGCGCGATCACGTGGCTGCTGAAGCTATGAGGGGCCACTGCGACGACAGCGTCTCCGATGCGCAAATTTTTAACGCCGGGTCCGACGGCGGTGATCGTGCCGGCGCACTCCATGCCTATTTCGGTGACCGCCCCGTGCGCGGGTTGATCGGGACGGAGCCCGAGCGCGGAGAGCACGTCGAGGAAGTTCAAGCCCGACGCCGATACCCGGATGGCGACTTCGTCGGCGCCCGGCTCGCGCCGTGCGGTTTCGCGCAACATGATGCTGTCGAACATTCCGGGCCGAGACACTTCGAGCTGAAACGAACCGTCGCCTGGCGCAAGGCGCTTTGCTGGGTGGATTCGCGCGGTGTAGGGTTTCGCACGATGCACGTAGCGCGCCGACCCGCGAAGCGCGATTTCACGCTCTTCATTTTCGACGCCAAGCTCGTCAATCAGCGATTGGGCGTCGCTCGACGGGTCTTCGTCGCTGATGTCGATCACCGTCGCGCGCAGCTCGGGGTGCTCGTTGCCCAGGACACGCGCCAATCCCCATAACGCCGCCTGCATCACATCGCCCGTGGCGGCTTCGCCATTGATCGGCGCCACCCCACGGGTCACCATCCAGAGTCGCGCTTGGCCCCCTTCACTTGAGGCCATCGCCTGCGCGAGAAACAGCGCGTGGCCGAATCGATTGATGGAGGCGTCGGAGGGCGCGGGCATCGTCGCCACGTCGCTTTCGGCGAGGCTCCACATGTCGATCACACCTCGGACGGCCGGCGCTTCGACTCTTGATTGGCGGATCAGCTCCCGAAAGTCGCCGGCCTCGGCTGGGTCGAGCGAGATGTGATCGGGCCCGCGCTGCGCGTAGCGTTCGGCGGCCGTGACCCGAATGCACCGGTCTCCGCGCGCGCGAAGACCGGAGATCAGGCGCTGTTCGAGCAATCCGCAGTCTCCCAGGATCAACCACGTTGCTTGTTCCGAGGGCGGTCGCTGCGCGGGAGCGAGCTTGTTGGCGGCGGCGGGTACGCGCGGGCCCTGTGCGAGCACGACCGTTTGCTTGGATCCGAGCGGAACATCGCCCGGCACTGTCATCGCTTCCGAGAATCCTTGCTCGGTCAACACACGCACCCACGACGCTTCGGTGAGCAGCGGGGATGAAGGACGAAGCTCGAAGTCCTGGAATCGCCACCAGCCTTCGGTCATGCCAAACACAATGTCGAACATGGCGGTCGGCCCCGTGAGTTCACCAAGGACCAGCTTTCCGCGATCAGCCAGCAACGTTTTCACGTGGTCGAGCGCGCGACGCAGATCGATCGTCGCGTGCAGGACGTTGGATGCGATGATCACGTCGAAGGCGTGGGCTGAAAAACCCTGCTGCAGCGGGTCTTTCTCGATGTCCAGGAGATCGAAGCGGCAGAACGAGTAGTTGCCGAACTTCCGCTCGCCATGGGCCGTAAAGATGGGCGACACGTCCGTGTAAACGTACTCAACGCCTCGTGAGAGCCAGGGAAGGATGTGCGCCGTCGTGCCGCCTGTGCCGGCGCCCAGTTCGAGGATACGAAGCGTGCGGCCAGGCGTCGCTCGATCTGCAACGACAGAAATGACCTTATGAATCAGTTGACTGAAGGTCGCGGCAAACGGGGCCTCCTGGTAGAATGTTTCCATCACGGTCATCGAACCGTCTGGAAACATGAGCGCCAGCGGATCGAAAGTCCCGCACAGAACGTCGGCCAAGTTCGTCCCGCAGCGGTGCTGGAGCTGTAATTGCAGGCGTGTGCTGGGGAAGCTCGCCAGCAGTTCCGTGTAGCACTGTTCCGGATCACGGTCCTCGGGCGTTGCGACGACAACCCAGGCTCCCGCATCTCGACGAAGGGCGCCGGCTTCCTCAAGGCGAGACAGCAGTCGGCGAAGCAGCTGCGCGTGCTGAGCGACAACGCCGAGTTCGCCTTGAAGGACATCTGAGGTGAAGCGATCGCCCGCGACAGGGTTCCAACCCAGTTGGCGGAGCGCGCGGAGCGCTTGCGCGTCGCCCCATCGCTCCGCAGCCTCGTGGTCGAATCGCGCGATGTCGTGTCGCGCGATCAGCCGCCCGAGCTGACCCTCGAGCTCGGCGCGCATGCGATACGGGCTGGGAAGCACGTCGGGATCGACGGCGGCCGGCTGTTGCCCGGGCCTGATGGCAAGCAGCCACTCCATCTCGTAGAACTGGTCCGTGATGCGCGCATCGGCGCCCTGTCCGCGGGGGTCGCCGTCGATCCGCTGCAGCCGAAGGCTGGACACCTCGACGACCGTGCGTCCTTCCTCGTCCATCAGACGCACGTCGCCTTCGATCGTGCCCGGCATCTGATCGGGCCGCCGCACGATCCGCGCGTGACACCACACATGCGGGCCAATCGCACCGCGAACACGTGCGAGGCCCGCACCAACGGGCAAGTAAAGATCCGTTGTCTGAGACGCGCTCTGATCGATGGCCGCGGCGAGTGCCTGGAAGCAAGAGTCGAGGACAGCCGGATGGACGTGGTACTTTTGGAGGTCGGCCCGAAGCTCGGGCGCCGCGCTCACGCGCGCAAGCGCTTCGCCGTGGCCGCTCCATATCTCCTCGATGCCGCGGAAGAGCGGTCCATAGTGCAGGCCGTTGCTCGCGAGTCGTCGATACAGATCATCGACTAGGACAGACCGCGAACAGCGCTCGCGGATCGCGGCGAGGGCGCAGGGGTCCGCGGCGCCTTGCTGGCCTTGACTCTCACTGACGCGTCTAAGCTGCCCGAGCGCGTGCACGGTCCACGGTGGTCCCGCGCTCGCAGCGTCCGTCTCTCGTGGGCTGACCACGCGAAACGTGGCGCCATCGGCAGCGTCGGCCGTTACGCTAATATCGACGGACGTTTCGCCAGTCGTTGAGAGCAGAAGAGGCGTCCGAAATTCAAGAGCGGTCACGATGGCCGGCCCCCCGAGGGCTTCGTGACCCGCAGCGAGACCCATCTCAATGAACGCAGCGGCCGGCAAGAGCGGCGAGTCTTGAACGCGGTGATCCTGAAAGAAACGCAGGCGCTCAACGCCGACATCGGTTCGCCACGTGGGCTGCGCCGATTCGAGGCGGCGCCCGAGCAGCGGATGTTTCACGCTCTGGCGACCAGCGATGCCGAGTTGCAAGTGCACGTCTGGGCCGGCGCCGTCGATCGTTACCCAATGCCGCTCGTGATTCCACGCGTATCGCGGAAGATCGTCCAGGCGCCTGCCGTCGGGATAGAGGCGGCGCCAGTCGATCTCGCATCCCGACACGTAAAGCGCTCCAACGCCGCCGAGAAGCACCGATGCGTCCGCTTCGCCTCGCCGGAGGGAAGGGACAAAGACGCCATCAGCGTCACGCGCCTTCAAGCACTGCGTGATGACGCCGGACAGCGTCGGATGAGGGCTCAACTCGACGAAGCGACGATAGCCCTGCTCAATGAGCGCGTCGATGGCGTCCGCAAACCGAACCGTCTGACGCACGTTTCTCACCCAGTAGTCCGCGCCGAAGTCCGCCGCGTGCTCCAGCGGCCGACCGAGCACCGTCGAGAACACGGGGACTGTCGGGTCGCGCGCGACCAGACCGCGAAGCGACTCTGCGAGCTCAGAAAGATACGGTTCCATGTGGTGGCTGTGGAACGCGTAGTTCACAGGGAGATAGCGAAAGAATACGTCGCGGTCCTGCAGCGCCTGGAGCAGATCCTCGAGCGGGCCGCTATCGCCAGACAGCACGGTCGAAGAAGGGCTGTTCACGGCCGCGATCGACACGCGATCTTCGTATCCCCGCAGCGCCTGCGCGGCGTCACCGACCGACAGCTCGACCGCCGCCATCTTGCCCTTGCCCGTGGCCAGTTGCATCAGGCGCGACCGATGAAAGACGACGCTCACGGCGTCGCACAAGCTCAGGGCCCCCGCGAAATGCGCCGCGGCGATTTCTCCCAAGCTGTGACCGACGACGCCATTGGGCTCGATGCCTCGCGATCGCCACATGGCGGCGAGCCCGACATGCATCGCGAAGAGGGCAGGCTGTGCGAAGGCAGTCCCGTGAAGTCGAGACGATGCTTCATCCGACCGAAGCTCGTCTACGAGCGACCACGCCGCGTGTCGCGTGAAGAGCGCATCGCACTCTTCGATGGTCTGGCGAAACACTGCATCTTCATCGAGAAGGGCGCGGCCCATCCCCCACCACTGCGAGCCCTGGCCGGGAAAGACGAACACCAACTTTGCCGATGAATCGAATCGTGCGCGGCCCTCGTACATCCCGATGCGACTCTCACCGGCGACAAAAGCGCTCAGCTGTTGACCGGCTTCATCCGCCGTGCGCGCCACGATGGCCAAGCGCTGCTCCATGTGGCTCCGGTGCACGTTTGCCGTGTAGCAGGTCTCGCGCAGGCGCGAGGCGTCTTCGGCCGAGGCGAGCTGGTCGGTATACTTCCGCGCCAGTGCCTTGAGCGACTCCGCGCTGTCGGCCGAGAGCGCCAGGATGTGCGGTCCAGGATCGTCTTCGGCGTGCGTTGCGCCTCGCGCAGCGATCGGCCTTACGTACTGCTCGAGCACAACGTGTGCGTTGGTCCCGCCGAAACCGAAAGAGTTCACGCCTGCAAGCCACGGACGTGCACGATCCGGCCACGGACCGAGTTTCGTCTGCACGCGCAGCGGAAGCTTGTCGAAGGGGATCTCGGGGTTGGCCTCGTGGAAATGGAGGCTCGGAGGAATTTCTCGATGAGCGAGCGACAACGCAACCTTGATCACGCCCGCGACGCCAGCAGCCGACTCGGGGTGGCCGATATTCGTCTTGCACGAGCCGATCGCGCACACGCTTCCAGGCTCGCGATCGATGGCGAGGACGGCGCCGAGCGCCCGCGCTTCGATGGGATCGCCCACCGGCGTTCCCGTGCCGTGCGCTTCAACGTAGTCGATCTGTCCTGGCGAGACGCCGGCGCGGTCGCACGCTTCCTTCGTGACACGCTCCTGGGCGGCTTGGCTCGGGACCGTGAGGCCGCTCGTGTGGCCGTCCTGGTTAACGGCGCTGCCACGAATTACGGCGTAGATGCGATCGCCGTCTGCCTCCGCATCCGACAAGCGCTTGAGCACGACAATTCCGGCGCCCTCGGCGCGAACGTAACCGTTCGCGCTCGCGTCAAAGGCCTTGCACCGGCCGTCGGGCGACATCATGCCGGCGTGGCTGAAGTTGATCATGTTGGTCGGCGAGAGGATGACGTTCACGCCACCAGCCAAGCCGAGCGTCGATTCCCCCGCCCACAGACTGCAGCACGCCTGGTGCAGCGCCACGAGCGCCGACGAGCACGCCGTATCGACCACAAAGCTTGGACCACGGAGATCGAAAAAAAAAGAAATACGGTTGGCGGCAATGCTCGCGGCGTTTCCGGTGGGCATGTACGGGTCGCACGCGTTCAGGTCGGACCGCAGGCGGCTGTAATCACTAGACGAGAGGCCGATGAAAACGCCTGTCGAGGAGCCCGCGAGGCCTTTCGGCGGCAGTCCGGCATCCTCGAGCGCTTCCCAAGTCACCTCGAGCATGAAGCGCTGCTGAGGATCCATCCGCTCGGCTTCGCGCGGAGAAATGCGGAAGAACGACGCGTCGAATTGATCGATGTTGTCGAGAAACCCGCCCCAACGCGTCACCATTTTCCGTGGCGTGTTCGGCATCGACGAGTAGAACTGATCTGCGTCCCACCGGTCCGGCGGAACCTCCGAGACGGCATCGACGCCGTCGCGTAGAAGCGCCCAGAACTCTTCAGGGCTATTGGCCCGAGGAAAGCGGCAAGCCATGCCGATGATCGCGATTGGCTCAACCGAATCCGCCCCGGGCGTCGAGTGGGGTCGCAGCCCGCGGCTAGACATGCGCTTGGTCGCCATGGGGAACTGATCGCTCTCGCTTGCTGAACAGACCGGCAAGAAAATTCGCCTTGCAGGCTTGCCGCTGAATCTTTCCACTCGACGTTTTTGGGATCGTCCCCGGCGCGAGGAGCGTCAGCGCGTGGATATGGAGGCCGTGCGCCTCGGCAACGGCTTGCCGAATGAGCGCGTCGAGGCTCTCGTGATCGACGGCGTCGTCTGCGTTAGGCCTGACGCCCTGTCGACGCTGGCGCACCTCGGCGGCGATTACAAGGTCTTCTTCTTCGGCGGTCTCGATGGAGAACGCAGCGCAGCAGCCCGATCGGACCGCGGCATGCACGCCCTCGACGGTGCTCTCGATGTCTTGGGGGTAGTGATTCTGCCCACGAATGATGATCAAGTCCTTGAGCCGGCCAGTGACGAAAAGCTCGCCGCGGTGGAGCACGCCGAGATCGCCCGTGCGCAAGTAGGGTCCCTCGCCCGTCGGGCTCAGGCGCGCATTGAACGTGCGCTTGGTTTCGTCGGTGCGATTCCAGTAACCGGCAGCAACGCTCGGGCCGCGGACCCAGATTTCGCCCTCGCGGCCGGGTGGACACGCCGTCAGCGCGTGAGGGTCCACAATCACGACTGTCGTGTGCGGCACGGGCGGTCCACATCCAACGGCCCGCGTCGCTCGGCGATTTCGCGGCGCATGTTCCGAAAAAACGCCGGCGGCGATCGTTTGGAACGAGACCGCGGCGCCGGGGCGCTTGCTGGAGACAAGCAGTGTCGCTTCGGCGAGCCCATATGCTGGACAAAGCGATGTCGCGCGGAAGCCGTACGGCTCGAACGTCGCGGCGAAGTCGTCGAGCGTCTTCTTGCGGACCGGTTCAGCCCCGTTGTACGCGTTTCTCCAGCTCCGCAGGTCAAGCTCCTCGCGCTCCCGCATCGAGATGCGCTCGGCGCAGAGGGCGTATGCGAAGTTCGGGCCGCCGCTGTGCGTGGCCCGGTAGCGCGTAATCGCCTCAAGCCAGCGGAACGGCCGCTGAACGAGCGCGACGGGTGACATCAACACGGAGTGAAACGTATTGAAGAGCGGTTGAATGACGCCCTTGACGAGCCCGTTGTCGTGGAAGTGCGGCAGCCACGTCACCGCCACGCTCTCGGCGTCGCACTCCCACGCCCTGCCGATCTGCGCGGAGTTCGCCAGCACGTGCCTGTGCTCAAGGACCACGCCCTTCGGCGTCGAAGTCGAGCCGGACGTGTATTGCAAGTAGGCGATGTCGCTGCCGTCTAGTTGCGGGTCCCACCACTCGTCCTGCAGCGTCGGCGCCACGATATCGGTGGCTAGCCACCGAAGGCTGGGGACGTCGATCGCTTCGCGCAGCGCATTCTTGACGAATCCCAAGCCGTCCGCCGTTGTCAGCGCAAACGAGGGTTGGGCGTCGAGGATGACCGCTTGCAGGCTGCGGAGGCTTTGCGCGCGGCGATTGGCCGACGGCAGCGGCACGGCGATGGCGCCAGCGTAGAGGCAGCCGAAGAAGGCTTTGATGAACTCGAGACCAGGTGGGTAGAGCAGCAGAACGCGAGCGCCTTTCGCGCCAAAGCTCTGGAGCGTGGCCCCGATGGCGCGAGCGCTCGCATGGAGGTCGCCGTAGGTAAGGTGGTCCTCTTCAGCACCGCCGGCGCCGAGGAACGTGAAGGCCAGCTCGCTGGGGAGGCGCTGGGCATCCTCACGAAGAACATCGATCAAAGTTCTTGACGTGCGATGTTCTGGCATGACTTCCCCCCCCCAGAGGCAACTCAGAACCAAACATATATCCGGCATGCCGGAAGTGCTATGAAATAAGGTAGTTGGTCACTTTGAAATTTGACGGGCTTCCGAAGAGGCGATGTGCGAGCGCTGGGTCTATGATCCCTATTTTCAGCACTTCACCGGCGAGGAGTTCTTCCGCACGAGTTCCCGCATGAGCGCTCGAACCTGAGCCATTGGCGGGGCCGGATCGGCGGCTGGCTCGACCGTCTTCTCGCCGAAAGCCTCCGGGTCGCGCACGGGCGCCCTGAAGACGGACGATCTCGCGCGGGTGACGGTCGATACGACGGTGATGCCGAAGAACGTCGCGCACCCCACCGACGCGCGGCTTCTCTTGACGGCGACCCTCAAGCTCGGCGAGCTGGCGAACGAGACCGGCGTCGCCTTGCACCAGTCCTATGCGCGGCTCGCCAAGCGCGCGAGCCTGATGGCGGGGCGCTACCCGCACGCCAAGCAATGGCGACGCCATCGGCGCGAGGTCAAATTCCTGCGCGTGCGCCTCAGCCGCGTCATCCGCGACATCCGTCGTAAGATCGCCAGGAATGAAAGCCTCGAGGCCGTCTTCGCCGAGCCGTTGTCGAAAGCCGTTCGCATCCGCCTTCAGGACCAGCATCAGCGAGGCCCCAAGCTCTATTCCCGGCACGTGCCTGAGGTCGAATGCATCGGCAAGGGCAAAGCGCGCCAGCCCTGGGAGTTCGGCGTCAAGGTCTCAGTCGTCACCACCCACAGGCGCTGCAAGGGCGGCCAGTTCGTGCTGCACGCCAAGGCGCTGCCCGGCGGCCCCCTACGACGGCCATACGATGAAAGAGGTTCTCGCCGAGACCACGGCGCTGACCGGACGCGAGATCGAGCGCGCCTTCGTCGATAAGGGCTATCGCGGCCACGACGCGTGCAACCCAGGGCGCGTCTTCATCTCAGGTCAGAAACGCGGCGTCCACGGACAAATCAAGCGCGAGGCGCCGACGCTCGGCGATCGAGCCCGTCATCGGCCACTTGAATAGCGGCGGCAGCCTCGGCCGCAACTTCCTCAAGGGCCGTCACGGCGACCGCGCCAACCCCGTCCTCGCCGCGACCGGACATTTGCCTCGTCTCTGCGCTGCAATTCCACGAGATCACCCTGCAGAACACGGGCAGCGTCTGGATCGCGATCGGATCGAAGGATCGCAAGCCGGCGATCGACTACCCGCCGACCCGCGTCATGCGGTTCGGCGCCGCGGGGCTCTCGCTTGGCGTCGAGACGCATCGCATTGATGGCGCGCCCGTCTGAATTTTTGATCCGGCGAAATCGATCATCGACTGCTTCCGCTTCCGCAACAAGGTCGGGCGCGACGTCGCGCTCGAAGCCCTGCGTCTCGGGTGGCGATCCCGCAAGGCGCGCGCCGACAAGATCGCAGCCTGTGCCCGGAAACTGCGGGTCTGGACAGTCATCCGCCCCTATCTCGAGAGCACCGTCGCCGATGAGGGATAAGGGCGCAAACGTCGCCTCCTACCTGATCGTGCGCCTTCGCAACCTTGCGCGCGACCGCAACGTCGATATGCAATTCATGCGGCGACGCTATGCGATCGAGCGCTTGCTCGCGCGTCCTGGCCGCGCGCCGGCTTTGGTCGGCGACCGAGTTTCGGGCGGTCTACCGCCGGCCGGTCGATCTTCCGGCCGGGCGATTCGCCCTCATCGAGCGGTCGAAGGAATTCACGCTCGTTCCCTGCGCGAGGTTCTCGAACAGCGCCGGATAATGGGGATCCCCAAGTTTGTCCGCGCCAACGGCATCAATTGGGAGCTTGGCAGACTCGGGATATCGCCCGATAGCCCGCCCACGACCGAAACCCGGTGTCAAATTTGCGTTTTGCGCCATAAGTGGCGCAAAATAAAACGATCAGTCGATCTTGCGCAGAAAAAAGCGCAAAATCGTGACTCATTCTTGATTTTTTCTTTTGCGCCGTATATTGCTCATAATAGCTCAATAAATGGCTTATAAGGCAGAATATGGCGCAAAAACTTAACCCAGCAACCGCCCTGCCGGGCGACATCGAGACGATGCTGGGACAGCGTCTTCTGGAAATCCGGCTTGCGCGGAACGTCAACCAGACCGACCTCGCGGCAGAAGCTGGCGTCTCGCGTCGAACGGTGACCCGCCTCGAAAACGGGGAAGGGGTCTCGCTCGACACGCTGATCCGCGTCATGAGCGCGCTGGGGCTCGCGGGCCGATTCGCCGTCCTGTTGCCGGATCCGGCGATCCGGCCGATCGAGCGCATTCGTCAGGGTAAGGAACGACAGCGTGCGCGCCGAAAGTCGAAACCCGTCGCAAAACCCTGGAACTGGGATGACAAGGGCGAAGGTCGATGACCGACGCTCGCGTCAATCTCTGGGGCCGCGAGATCGGCGCCGTTTCCTGGCTCGACGATCGCGAAATCAGCGTCTTCCAATATGCGCCGGATTTTTCTGAAAGCGGTATCGAGGTCGCGCCGCTCATGATGCCACTTCGCGATACGCCTTATGAATTCCCCGGACTGCCGCGTGACACCTTCAAGGGACTTCCGGGCCTCCTCGCCGATTCCTTGCCGGACAAATTCGGCAATGCGGTCATCGACGCCTGGCTTGCGGCGCAAGGGCGCAGCCCTGAGACTTTCAATCCGGTCGAACGGCTTTGCTATATCGGCGCGCGCGGCATGGGCGCCCTTGAATTCGAGCCTGCAATTCTCGGGAGCCCGACGCGGAACAAAAAACTGGAAGTCGCCGCGTTGGTCGATCTCGCCAACAGGGTCCTCATTGACCGCAAGGCGCTCACGGGAACGCTCGAAGGGACGCACGACGAGAAAGCGATTGAAGACATCATTCGCGTCGGAACGTCGGCCGGCGGCGCGCGGGCCAAAGCAATCCTCGCCTGGAACGAAAAGACCGGCGAATTCCGGTCAGGTCAGATCACCGCCGGCGAAGGCTTCACCTACTGGCTCATGAAATTCGACGGCGTTTCCGACAACCGCGACAGGGAGTTCGCCGACCCGCAAGCCTTCGGCCTCATCGAATACGCCTATCATCTGATGGCGACGGACGCAGGCGTCGAGATGGCGCCGTGCCGCCTGCACCGCGAAGGCGGGCGGGCGCATTTCATGACCAAGAGATTCGACCGCACCGATGCGGGCGAGAAGCTGCACATGCAGTCGCTCGCGGCCATGATGCATTTCGATTTCAACCAACCCGACGCCTATTCCTACGAACAGGCGCTGCAGACCATCCGGCGCTTGCGTCTTCCCATGACGGATGTCGATCAGCAATTCCGGCGCACCGTATTCAATGTGATCGCCCGCAATCACGACGACCATGTGAAGAACATCGCCTATCTCATGAACAAGACCGGCGAATGGCGGCTGTCGCCGGCGTTTGACGTCGCCTATTCCTACAACCCCTCCGGCGCCTGGACGAGCCGCCACCAGTTGAGCGTCAACGGAAAGCGCGACGACTTCATCGTCGAGGACCTGATCGCTCTCGCCCTGTCGGGCGGGCTCAAACGCGCAAAGGCGCGTCGCATCATCGAGGAGATCGACGCCTCGGTCGGCAAGTGGAATCAATTTGGAGCCGCGGCCGGCGTCGATGAAAAGACACGGGACCAAATCGGCAGCGCGCATCGGCGTCTCAGCGAAATGAAGTCCTGATTTGCGTCGTGACTGTCCTGTGCTCGGCGGGCCGGTCCCACCATCCGCATCAAATCACCTTTGCTCCTCACCGCACTTAATGAAATCAGCCACTTATAAGGGGCAAAGCGTCCCACTATCTGGCTACCACGCAGAAAAAAGCAATTAAATCAATATGTTATATCGATTTCTGGTGCCCAGAAGAGGACCCCCATAAACCAAGAATTTCAAAGGGTTGACTGTCAGTGGGATAGTTTTTTTCGACGAGGTTTATTGGTTTTTTTTGAATTTGTGTCCCACCTGTTTTTTGAGGAACGGCCCAGTACAGCGGCGACATGCGCGCGAAGGTTGACCTTGTGCCGCGGAGGCGGGCCAAGGCTGGACCCCGATCCTTCGCTTCAATAATTTGGGGACGTCGCAAGGCTTGCGAAGGCCGCAAGCTGATGTTAATAAACGTCGGAACATACACGTAAGTGCCGACATTGTGTAACATGACAACCACCGCTCCCAGCCAGCGCGATCTTGCGCTCAAGCTCCTCGCCCGGCACGGCATCCTGCGCCTGTCGGAGCTTAAATCGCGGGGCGTCCACCCGCCAACCTTGTCGCGGCTGGTGGAAGAGGGCGTGCTCGATCAGCCGTCCCGCGGGCTTTACGAAATCACCGGCGCCGAGGTGAATTTCAACCACTCCTTCGCGGAAGTCGCCAAGCGCGCCCCCAGAGCGGTCATCTGCCTCGTCTCCGCGCTGCAGTTTCATGAGATCACATTGCAGCTCCCGCGCGGCGTCTGGATCGCGATCGGGTCGAAGGATCGGAAACCGGCGATCGAATACCCGCCAATTCGCGTCGTGCGGTTCGGCGCCGCGGGGCTCTCGCTCGGCGTCGAGACGCACACGATCGATGGCGCGCCCGTCAGAATTTTCGATCCGGCGAAATCGATTGTCGACTGCTTCCGCTTCCGCAACAAAGTCGGCCTAGACGTCGCGCTCGAAGCGCTGCGTCTCGGCTGGCGATCGCGCAAGGCGAACCCTGACAAGATCGCGGCTTACGCCCGGAAACTCCGCATCTGGACGGTCATCCGTCCCTATCTCGAAAGCGTCGTCGCCGATGAGGGATAAGGGCGCGAACCTCGCCGCCTCCCTGTTCGCGCGCCTCCGCGTCCTCGCGCGCGACCGCAACGTCGACATGCAATTCGTGCTGCGACGCTATGCGATCGAGCGCCTACTCGCGCGCCTTGAAGCCTCGCCGCATCGTGATCGCTTTGTCCTCAAAGGGGCGATGCTGTTCACAGTCTGGCTCGACGACCCGTTCCGACCGACGCAGGACCTCGATCTCCTCGGGCGCGGCGATCCGGAAATCGACGCGGTCAAGGCAGCCTTCGCGGACGTTTGCCGCATTCCGATCGAGATGGATGGAATGACCTTCGACGCCGGCGCCTTGCGCGCCGAAGCGATCCGCCAGGATCAGGCCTATGGCGGCGTGCGGGTCAGGACGGCCGCCATGCTCGGCCGGACCCGCATTCCCGTTCAGATCGATGTCGGCTTTGGCGATGTGGTGACGCCGCCGGCCCAGGACCTCGAATTCCCGCCGCTTCTGTTTGAATCGGGACCAAGGCTGCGCGCCTACCCGAAGGAAACAGTCATCGCCGAGAAGCTTCAGGCCATCATCGCGCTCGGCCGCGCCAACAGCCGCATGAAGGATTTCTATGATCTTCTTGCGCTGTCACGCCTGTTCCATTTTGACGGCGAGACGCTGGCCGCCGCGATTCAAGCGACGTTGGGCCGTCGCAACACGCCCCCACCTGACGATGTTCCAGACGGATTGAGCCGATCGTTCGCGGAAGACTCATCGAAAATCGCTCAGTGGACGGCGTTTACGGCGCGCGAGCCGCTTCTGATCGCGGGGCCGACGCTTGCGGCGACGATCGAGGAACTCGCCGCCTTTGTCCTGCCGCCGCTCACTGCATTGCGAACCGGCGCCGCCTTTCGTCGATTCTGGCCCGCAGGCGGGCCATGGCGTGAGGCCAATTCGGAAGACGATTCTCGATAGGCGCCGACCGCGCGTCGCCAAAAGGCCGCGAACAATCGTCACGACGCCGTCCATAGATGGGGTTGCCGGGCGGCGGCGGACGCGCGGTCAAAGTAAGAGAGCGGGAGCGAATTCCGTGACGGGTTAAGCGCCGAGAGAGAGGCTCGCGGCCGCCCGTCGTGGAGATTTCCCATGTCCCATGCTCAAGTCCTCGACGCCCGCCCAGACGCGTCCGGCGGCTACAAGGTCGATCCTTCGCGCGGCGCGCGCGTCGGACGCGTTTCGTCCGAATGGTTCTCCCGTCCCGATGACGAGCGGTTTCTATCGCTCACCGCTCTCTATGCTTCCGTGAAAGGTCGCGCCGCGCGCAGCCGTACACGGACAGTCGAGAGCGCTTTGATCCGCGTCGAGGCTTCGCGTGACGACGCCGAGCGTCTAACTCTGCGATTGCCGGAGAATAACGAGATCGTCGCGCCGACGCATTGGTCCTTCGGGCAGCTCGCAAGTCTCGTCGGCGCGCCGGCGTCGTATTTGCGCCAGCTTCCAGCGCCGCTCGCGGCGATCAACCTGCAGTACGGGCTCGCCTCACATCGCGCCGAGCAAGTGAAGACCCTCGAAACGCATGATGGGCGCACGGAGCTTCGCGCTGTCACCGGCCCCGATTACGGCCGAATTTACGACCACGAGTTGGTGTCGGCCGTGCAGAAGATCGCCGGCGACGGCGTCGGCGACACGCGTTGGAAAGTGCCGGGCGTTCTCGACTGGTCCACGAACGTCTATAATCCGCACGTCGCGGTCAGCCGCGAAACCACGACGCTCTACGCTTCCGATCGTGACGTGTTTTTGTTCCTGGTTGACGATCGCAATCCGATCGAAGCGGGCCGCTTGCCCGATGGATCACCGGACACATTTTTCCGCGGCTTCTATTGCTGGAACTCCGAGGTCGGAGCAAAAACACTGGGCCTCGCCTCGTTCTACCTACGCGCCGTGTGCCAGAATCGCAATCTTTGGGGCGTCGAGGATTTCCAGGAAATCGTCATCCGCCACAGCAAATACGCTTCGGACCGGTTCGCGCGAGAAGCCGCGCCCGCGCTGACGCGCTTTGCCGACTCCTCGCCGCAGCCTTTCATCAGCGGGATCAAAGCCGCTCGCGCCGCGATCGTCGCGCGTAACGATGATGAGCGTATCGATTTCCTCCGCAAGCGTGGCTTCTCCAAAGCGGAGACAGCAGCAATCATCGAAACAGTGATCGCCGAAGAGCATCACCCTGCAACGTCTGTATACGACTTTGTCCAAGGCATCACCGCCGTCGCGCGCGGCAAAGCGCATCAGGATGCGCGACTGGAATTGGAAGGCCGCGCAAGGAAGCTGCTCCACCTCGCGGCGTGACCGTCGCGGCATGGCCTTATTCCATAGAATTCGCCCGGCTCTCAGGTGAGAGTCGGGCGGTTTCGTGGTGATGGGCTTGATAGGTCCAGAGAAAGTCTCTGGCCGGCCCGTCGCGGAGACCTTCCATGGCCAAGTCGAAATCGATCCCGAAGCTGAGCTTAAGTGTTTCGCGGGACATCCCTCTTAACAAACTCGTGCTCTCGCAGGCGAATGTCCGACAGGTGAAAGCGGGCGTCTCGATCGACGAACTCGCCGAGGACATTGCGCGGCGTACGCTTCTTCAGAGTTTGACGGTCCGCGCCGTTCTCGATGAAGCCGGCAATGAGACCGGTCAGTATGAAGTTCCGGCGGGCGGCCGGCGCTTCCGGGCGCTCGAACTCCTCGTCAAGCAGAAGAGGCTGGCGCCGAATGCGCCGGTGCCGTGCGTCATCCGCACCGAGGGTCTCGCCGAGGAGGACAGCCTCGCCGAGAACATCCAGCGCGCGCCGCTGCATCCGCTTGATCAGTTCCGCGCTTTCAAGACCCTGCGCGAGAAAGGCAAAAGCGAGGAGGAGATCGCCGCCGCTTTTTTCGTCTCGGTGACGGTCGTCCGCCAGCGCTTGAAGCTCGCCGCCGTCGCGCCGGCGCTGCTCGATCTCTACGCCGAGGAGCAGATCAGCCTCGACCAGTTGATGGCGTTCACGTTAAGCGGCGATCATCAGCGCCAGGTCGAAGTCTGGGAAGCGATGAAGAAGGGCTACGCGCGCGATCCCTATCACATCCGCCGCCTGCTGACCGAAGGCGCCGTCCGCGCCGGCGACAAGCGCGCGCGGTTCGTCGGTGTCGACGCCTACGAGGCCGCTGGCGGCGCCGTACTCCGAGATCTCTTCGCCGACGCGGATGACGGCTGGCTGCAGGACGCGGCGCTGCTCAATCGCATGGTCGCCGAGAAGCTGGAGGCAAGCGCCGCCGAGGTCCGCGGCGAGGGCTGGAAGTGGCTCGAAGTTGCAGTCGACTTTCCCTACGGCCACACCTTTGGACTCCGCCGCATTTCCGGCGAGCGATCGACTCTGACCGAGGAGGAGCAGCAATCCTACGACACGCTCAAAGCGGAATATCACTCACTGCAGGAGCAATACGAGTCCGCCCAGGAGCTCCCCGAGGAGGTCGACAAGCGCTTCGGCGAGCTCGAAGCCGCGATTGAAGCTATCGAATCCCGGCCGTTCCAATTCCCCGCCGAGGAGGTTGCTCGCGCCGCCGCCTTCGTCAGTATCGATCCCTCCGGCCAGCTTCGTATCGAGCGCGGCTATGTCCGGCCAGAAGATGAGCCCAAGGTTGAGGCCGACGACCAGGTGTTGGAAGGGTCTGAGCGCGACTCATTTGGCGCTGACGCCGGTTCAGCAACTTCAAGCGAAGTCGAATCCCCACCAGACAGGGCGGTCTCCGACGAAGAGGCGGAGCGACCGATTCCAGATCGGGTCGTCGCCGACCTGACGACCTATCGCACGATCGCGCTCCGCGATGCGCTCTCCCGCTCCCCGGAAATCGCACGCCTAGCCGCGCTTCAGGCGATGGCGCTGACGATCTTCTACCACCAACGCGTCGATAGCTGCATGATGCTCGATATTCGTGAAGGCGCCGCCGGCGCATCGCGAGTCGATGGCCTCGCCGACTTTTCGCCAGCCGCCGCCTACGCCGAGCGGCATGACGCTTTTGCGTCCACGCTGCCGCAAGAGTCCTCCCAACTCTGGGCCATGCTATGCGCAATGCCGGAAAATCAACGCGACGCGCTTTTCGCGCATTGCGCCTCGTTCGCCATCGATGCTGTAATCGAACCTTACAACCGCCGCCCGCGGTCGATCGCCCATGCGGACGATCTTGCTTTAGCGCTCAACCTCGACATGCGTGAAGCCGGCTGGCGTCCGACCGCTGCCAATTATTTTGGCCGCGTCACCAAAGCGCACATCCTTGAGGCCGTGCGCGAAACAAAGGGCGAAGAAGCCTCCGAGCGCATCGCCGGCATGAAGAAGCCGGAAATGGCCGCGGCGGCCGAGGAGCTGCTCAAAGACTCGGCGTGGATTCCGGCGGCGCTGCGCACGCCCGGTCTGGCGGACGATGGCCCTGCAGATGAAGGCGTCGATCTTCCCGCAAGCTCCTCCAAACTCCCGGCAATTCCGGCGATTGCGGCGGAATAGCCGCTTACGGATCAATAGTATCAGGGCGCGCTCGCGAGGGCGCGCCCTTCTTAATTCGAGGCATCCATGCATGATCGGACCAAAGAGATCGTTCGACGCTTGAGCGAGCGCGCCGAGGAAGCATGCCGCCGCTATCTCTCTAACGGCCGCAGGAGCGGCAATTACTGGATCATCGGAGACTGCCGCAACGCCAAGGGTCGCAGCATGTATGTGCGGCTCAAGGCGACGACGCGTAGTGCTGCGGGTCGCTGGACGGATTCAGCCACAGCAGAACATGGCGACATCCTCGACATTATCGCGACGAGCATCGGCGCCGCCTCGCATGCAGAAGCGCTTATCGAGGCCGAGAAATTTCTGGGATCGTCGGCGTTGCCGAGTTTTGGCGAGGGCCAAGCACACCACCGAAGACCTGTCTGCGCCGCCCAAAACGCAGCTCGCCTCTTCGCAAGTGGCCGCCCTGTCGTCGACACCCTTGCTGAACGCTACCTGCTCAGCCGGGGAATTGCTCAGCGCATCGCCGGCAGCGCCATCCGGTTTCATCCCAGCTGCTATCGCACTGTGCACGGTTCGCAGCGGGACGTCTCACCAGCGATACTCGCAGCGGTCCGCGACAATGACGGCCGCATTACCGGCGTCATGCGCACGTATCTTCGCCGTTGCGACGACGAGGTCAGCGTCATCATGCGCAAGGCCATGGGCGATCTCGCCGGCAACGGCGTTCGCTTCGGTCCGAACGGAGCCGTCATGGCAATCGGCGAGGGCGCCGAAACTGTCCTGTCGCTGCGCATGGCGATGCCAGGCATGTCGATGGTCGCCGCATTGTCGGCCGCCCACGTCGCGGCATGGAATTCGCCGTCCAACATGCGTCGGCTCTACATCGCGGTCGATCAAGATCATGCCGGTCGAAATGCCGCGATGAGGCTGCGCAATCGCCTTGAGCTACTCGGAATCGGCGTCTTTGACCTCACGCCGGCGCGCAAGGATTTCAACGACGACCTGATCGCTGACGGACTCTCGATGCTCCGCGCATGCATCGCCGATCAGCTTCTCGCCGACGATCGGCATCGATTTCTCTCAACCTGCGCATCACCGATAGCGTCAGGCTGACGATCGAAAGCGAGAGGTCAGTTCAATCGCCATTCTCCATCCCCGCGCGAGAGCGCTCGGGAGTCATGTTCGGGCGAGAGTGCCGGATGCGTCGCGGGTCCCGCAACGCCGGGACTAGGATTTGTTGCTTCGCGAGGAATGGCGGTCGCCTTCATCGCCGCGCAC
>JBEBFW010000062.1:0-14847 GCA_040081755.1 Parvularculaceae bacterium | reverse complement strand
GTTGATCTTCTTCTCCATGTACCAGTCGACGATTTTCGGCGTGTCGGTGCGCCCGCGCGCGCCGCCGAAGGCGGAGCCCTTCCACACGCGGCCCGTGACGAGCTGGAAGGGCCGTGTCGCGATCTCCTTCCCCGACTCGGCAACGCCGATGATGATCGACTGGCCCCAGCCGCGATGGCAGCATTCGAGCGCCTGGCGCATCACCTCGGTCGATCCCGTGCAGTCGAACGAATAATCCGCCCCGCCGCCGGTGATCTCGACGATCTTGTCGACCACGTTCTTCGCATCGACCTCCTTGGGGTTGATGAAATGGGTCATGCCGAATTTCTCGGCCATGGCGCGCTTGGCGGGATTGATATCGACGCCGATGATCATCGAAGCGCCGACAAGCCGCAAACCCTGAATGACGTTGAGACCGATGCCGCCCAATCCGAACACGGCGCAATTGGAGAGCGGCTCGACCTTTGCGGTCCAGATGACGGCGCCGACGCCCGTGGTGACGCCGCAGCCGACATAGCAGACCTTGTCGAAGGGCGCGTCGGGGCGGATCTTCGCCACCGCAATCTCCGGCAGCACCGTGAAATTCGAGAAGGTCGAGCAGCCCATATAGTGATGGATGGTCTGACCCTTGTACGAGAAGCGGCTGGTGCCGTCGGGCATGACGCCCTTGCCTTGCGTCGCGCGGATCGAGGTGCAGAGATTTGATTTTCGCGACAGGCAGGTTTTGCACTGCCGGCATTCGGGCGTGTAGAGCGGGATCACGTGATCGCCGACTTTCACGGCCGTCACCCCTGCGCCGACCTCGCGCACGACGCCGGCGCCCTCATGGCCGAGGATAGAGGGGAACAGGCCCTCGGAGTCCTTGCCCGACAGCGTGTAATGGTCGGTGTGACAGACGCCCGTCGCCATGATCTCGACCAGAACCTCGCCGGCTCTCGGGCCGGCAAGGTCGAGCTCGACGATTTCCAGGGGCTTGTTGACCGCGAAAGCGACGGCCGCGCGCGTTTTCATCTGTCTCTCCCGGAAAGGCGGCCCTTCTTTTAGGCCGGCCGGCGGGGCGCGCAAGCGCTCTCGCCAGATGCGGCCCTCCCTCACGCCTGTCGCAATTCCGCCGCAGCGAGCCTATAGTCCCGCGCTGAACTTGTGGGGAGCAATTCGATGTCGAAATTTTCTCTGCTGCACGCCGCTCTGCCGGCGCTGGCGCTCGCCGCATGCGAACAGGCGTCTGCGCCGCCGCCGGCTGCGCCGCGCGCTGACTCTGCCGTCGAACGCATCGTATATCGGTGCGGCGCGGCGACAGTGCGCTTCAGCGAAACGGCCGAAGGCGACGGCTCTCTTGAAGTCGATGGCGACAAGACGGTCCATGCGCTCAAGGCGGTCCCGGCCGCGTCCGGCGCGAAATACGAGGGCCCCGCCGTCCTGTTCTGGTCGAAGGGCGACCGCGCCACGCTGAGCCTCAAGGGCGTCGATTACCCGGAATGCGTCGAGAACGGCGCGGCGATCGAAGCGTCGGGCGGCGACATTTTCAAGGCGCGCGGCAACGAGCCGGGCTGGCTCCTCGAACTCGGCTCGTCGACCTTCCGCTTCACCGGAGATTACGGCGAGCTTGTCATCGGCGGTGCGACTCCAGATGCGGAAACGCTTTCTGACGGGGCGCTCTACACCGTCGCCGACGAGAACCTGTCGATCCGTGTCTATGATCGTCTGTGTCATGACGATTCAACCGGCGCGCCGCTTCCCAAAGCCGTGACCGTGACGCTCGGCGACAAGAGCTATATGGGTTGCGGCGGCGACAGCGCGAGTCTCCTCGTCGGGGACTGGAAAATCACGCGGATCGGCGGCGCGGGGGTCGTTCCGGCATCCCATCCGACCATCGGCTTCGATCACAAGGGCGCGGTCTACGGCGACGCCTCGTGCAACCGCTATTCCGGCCGCTACGGCGTGACTGCGGAGGGCTTGGCTATCAACGATACGGCGGCGACCGAGATGGCCTGCGCCGACGCCGCGCTGATGGATCAGGAGCAGCGCCTCCTCGGGCTTCTCCAAAGCGCCGATCGCTTCGACATCGCCGACGACGGGTCGCTCGTGCTCTATGCGCGCGACGAGGAAGCGATCAGGGCCCGGCGCTGATAAGCCGCGGCCGCGGCGATCACTGCACCTCTGGCACATCCTCTGTCTGCGCCTCGGCGAAGAGAAGACAGTACTCGCGCTGATCGGAGGGCCAGATCTGGTCGATCGGATATTTGCGGACCGCTGGTTCGAGACGGCGCAAGGTGGCGACGTCGCCGACGATGCAGCTGAATCGTGCGAACGCGTTGAAGTTCCATGGCTCAGGATATTCGCCGATCAACTGGAAGAAGCCGTTGCGGATGCGGGGCCAATTCACCATCCCGCGCGAAAACAGGTAGCTGACTTGCCTATAGTGGTCGCCGGACCACCACACGCGGGCGTAGCCAACGTCTCCCGCCGCGCCCATCGTTTCCGCGAGCGAATTGGCGACCTTCTCTGTGAACGCGCCCGCGCTCGCCGGAGAGCTGAACATCTCAGGAGCGGTAGAGAGGGCGTTGAAGTAAATTGCGTATCTGCCTGAATGCTCTCGCCTGGCGGCCTCGAACGCTTCCTCCGCCGTTTCCGCGGACTTCGCGCCCGCAGCGAGAACCTGAATTTTCATCGCATGCGAGTGGGGGTCTCTCCTTACGATCTCCCACTTGCCGGTCAGAAAACTCAGGGCGCGATCGAGCTTATCCTGAATGACGACCCTCTCGGCGGGCGTGTCGTCGCGGCAGAAGCATCCAATCGATCGCGCCCATGTATCGAACAAATGGGCCGCCGCGATATAGGGCGTCGGAGATTGAGGATACTGCGCCATCCACTGATCGAACAGCTTCAGAGTCTCCTCGCGGACGCCGGCGCGATCGACAATCGTAATATCGGTGAACGACCAATAGAGCACCGCGAGTTTCTCGATGCCGGAAGGAGTTCGCATCCCGTCTCTGTAGATCGTCGCCAGCCGCTCGATCTCGGCGAAATCGCCCGCAAGCAACTTGCTGAGGACGTGGCTGCGAATGTAGTTGCGAAGATTTGGTTCATCGGCCTCAAAGATGATCGGCTGACCCTTCAGCAGAAACTCCTTGTGGTCCCACACGCTGCGTATCTCGGGCAGGGGAAAATCGACCGGCGCATCGCCCGCAGGCGATTTCGCGCCGCAGGCCGCCGCAAGGACGGCGACGCCGCATAAGATCAGCTGGCGGATGATGCTCTTGGCTGCGGAAATCACTTCCGGGCTCCCGGCGCTGCGTCCCTGCGCAGTCTCGCATCCCGAATGCTACGCATTCGTAAACTCATCATCCAATGTTTTTTCATTTATCAATGAAATACGCAGACTATCTTCTCGCTTGCCCGGAGGCCAGTTCGTTGATGGAGACAATTCAGGGTTTCGCCGTCATTATCGGCTGGCCGACGCTGACGCTGACTGCATTGATCGCGCTTGTCGCGTTCGCGCCTCGCGGCATGGCGTGGCGCGCAGGATCGATCATCGTCGCACTTGGCGCGGCTGCGGGCCTCATTTTCACAGACTATGCGGAAAAGGGCCAAACTCATGCCAAGCACGACAACTTGCGGAATCATGCGCGAAGAGCCGTCATCGAACAACGTTCCGACGACATCGAGGCCAAGCGCGCGCGCAAGGTTATCGCCGTCTTGGCGCGCGAGGTCATGTCGGACACCCAGGAACTGACTTTCCTGCTCGACAGCGCCCTCGCCTACGATCCCGCGCTCGAGAAGGTCTATATCGACGCAGTTCTGGCGAGCGCGACTCCCGAGCGCAATCCGTTTTTCGCGGCGCGCGACGGCTTGAATGTGTTCGTGACGCTGTGGCGGGCCGGGTTGCCGACGGCGCGGGACAACGTGATCCACTTCATCGCCAAGGATTACGAGCGAATATTCACGGGCCTGAAAGACTCGCAGCCGCAAGCCTGCGCTGGCTACATGACCGGAAAAGGCTTGCTCAACACCGAGGCGAAGTTCGAACTCTATCGGGCCGTTGGCGCCTCATTCCGTACGATGGCCGACAAGACTTGGCCGATATCGAAGGGAACGAAGGCGGACGCAATTACGTTTGCCGAGCGCGTGCTTGGGCGCGAACGTCTGACGGAGCTGTTGGAACTCAAACAGCCTTTTGCGGATACGTGCGACGACCTTGCGATGATCTTCGCAGCCGTCCATGCGGACGAAAGCCCGGCCGCGTACGCGGCGGCCCGCCACTGGATGAAAGCGTCCGAACTTCTGCCGTAGGCGGCAGAGGGTCTCGGCCCGCCGGGGAACCCTGAATTCTCATCCGACGCACGATCCAGCTCAGGGCGCGTCGGTAATCGGCTGGAGGCCGTTCTTTCTGGCGTCGATGACATAGGCGCGAACGGCCTCGGCCGTCTGCGCATCGAAGGCGCCTGAGAAGTCCGGCATGCCGGCCGACGCCTTGGCGCCGCCGACAACGACCTCGCCCCAGAGTTCAGCGTCGCCGAGCAGCGCCGACTGGCGCAAATTCGGCACAGAGCCGTAGGAGAGCGCGTGATCGCCATGGCAGACGGCGCAATGATCGGCGTAGACCTGCATGCCGGCTGCGATCGTCTCGGGCGTGGCGCTCGTTTCGGGCGCCGGCACATGCACCGGCGTGAACTGGATGAGATCGGGCAGCTTCGCCGTTCCGCCTAGTTTGTAGACCAGCACGCGCCCGACATTGGGGGCGCTGCCGGTCGTCAGGAGACCGCCGGCGAGAAGCCCGTAGGCGCCGCCCCAGCCGGCCGCGACCGCCACGTATTGCTCACCGTCGATCTCATAGGCGATGGGCGCGGCCATGACGCCGGTTTGCGTCGGCTGCTTCCACAGCTCGGCGCCGGTCGCCGCGTCATAGGCCGCGAAATGCGCGTCAGCCGTCCCCTGAAACACGAGCCCGCCGGCCGACGACAGCAGCCCGCCGTTCCAAGGTCCCTTGTGCTCGACGCTCCAGCGCGCCTCCTGCTTCACCGGATCCCAGGCGATGAGCCGGCCCTTGATCATGGCGCGGACGGCCTTCTGCACCGCTTCATCCGTAGGCAGAGAGCCGAGCAGCAGGTTCGCGCCGGTGTTCCAGCGGCCGGGCGTGTATTCGAACTTCGCCTGATCGCCGTACATGAGCGGCACTTCCTGAGCGGGGATGTAGACGAGCCCGGTCTCGCGGCTCATCGACATGGGCTGCCAGTTGTGCGCGCCGAGCGGTCCCGGCAGCTGCAGATGCGGCGCCTTCCCCGGCCAGCGCGCCTCCGGGATTTCGACGGGCCTTCCCGTCGCGGGGTCGATCCCGCTCGCCCAGTTCACGGGCACGAAGTTCTTCGCCGAGATCAGTTTTCCGTCCGTGCGGTCGATGACGTAGAAGAAGCCGTTCTTCGGCGCCTGCATGATGACCCTGCGGGCGGCCCCGTCGATCGTGATGTCGGCGAGAACAAGGTGCTGGGTCGCGGTGTAGTCCCAGGTCTCGCCGGGCGTCGTCTGATAGTGCCAGGCGTATTCGCCGGTGTCGGGGCGCAGCGCCACGATCGACGAAAGAAAGAGATTGTCGCCCCCGCCGGGGCTGCGGATCGCCTGGTTCCAGGGCGAGCCGTTGCCGACGCCGATATAGAGAAGATCGAGGCCTGGATCATAGGCCATCGAATCCCAGACCGTGCCGCCGCCGCCGATCTTCCACCACTCGCCGGACCAGGTTTTCGCCGCCTCCGCGAGGACCGGCGTCTCGAACGGTTTCGAGGGATCGCCGGGCACCGTGTAGAAGCGCCAGATCATCTTGCCGGTTTCGGCGTCATAGGCGCTCACATATCCGCGCACGCCAAGCTCGGCGCCGCCATTGCCTATAATGACCTTGCCCTTGACGATGCGCGGCGCGCCGGTGATCGAGTAGGGCGCCGCGCGATCGACGGTCAGCACGTCGAAGACCTTGGCGCCTGTTTTGGCGTCGAGCGCGATCAGGCGCCCGTCCAGCGTGCCGGTGTAAATCTTGTCTCCCCAGATGGCGACGCCGCGATTGACGGCGTCGCAGCAAAGCGAGGCGCCGACGGAACGGTCCGTCTGCGGATCGAACGTCCATTTGAGCGCCCCGGTGCGGGCGTCGAGCGCATGGACGATGTTCCACGTGCTCGTCACATATATGAGGCCGTCACGGACGATCGGCGTCGCCTCGATGCCGCGCGACACGCCAAGATCGTAGGACCAGGCGAGCGCGAGTTCCTTGACCGTGCCGCGATTGATCTGGCCGAGCGGCGAATAGCGCTCCTCGGCGTAGGTCCGGCCGTGGCTCAGCCATTCGCCCGGATTGGCGTCGGCGTTGACGATCGCCGCCGCATCGACGCCGGCGGTCGCGACATGAACGATCTCGGCCGGAACAACCCCGGGCGTCGCCTTCGCGGCCTTCTCTTTCTTGCCGCAAGCGATCAGCGCCAGCGCGGCGCACCCGACCAACAGCCCTATCCGAACGCGCATGCGATGCCTCCTCAAGTCATTTGACGAGATGCGCCCCCGCTATGCGCCTCCGCACCATATTCGACATGTCGCGCCGGCCGCGCAACAATTCTAGGCGCCGCTTGGCGACGGACGCGGGCGCCGCCAATATGCCGGCGATGGACGACCCGGCCGCTCCCCTCGCGACGATTGAATCCGCCCTGGCTCGCGGCGCGGAGCTTTTGAGGCGCGATCCGCGGCTCGCCGAAGAACAGGCGGCGGTAATCCTCAAAGCCGCGCCCGGCTATCCGCAGGCGATCCTCCTCGACGCACAGGCCAAGCGCCGGCTCGGCGCGGTTGCGGCCGCCGCCGCCATCTTGCGCAAGCTCGCCCTCGACCAGCCGCGCGCCGCTGCGGTCTTCGTCGAACTGGCTCTGACGGAAGCCGCCGGCGGCCTGCGCGATGTGGCGTTCGAGGCGCTGGAGCGGGCCCTCTCTCTGAAGCCCGGCCTCATCAATATGTGGCGCGGGCTCGGCGACGAACTCTCGCTCGCGGGCGATGCCGAGGGCGCAGCGGAAGCCTACGCGCGGCATGTTCGGGCCGAAGCCAAAGACCCGGCGCTGATCAAGGCCGCCGCCGCGCTCGCCAAGAACGACATCCCGGTCGCCGAACGTCTGCTCAAGGAATATCTCAAACGCAGCCCCACGGATGTCGCCGCCATCCGCATGCTCGCCGAGACCGCCGCCCGCATCGGGCGCTTCGCCGATGCGCAGACGCTGCTGGAGCGCTGCCTTGAGCTCGCCCCCGGATTCGACGCCGCGCGCTTCAACTATGCGACGGTGCTGCTGAGGCGCAATGCGCCGGAAGGAACCATCCGCGAGATCGACCTCTTGCGCCGGACGCATCCGAACAATCCCGGATATTTGAGTCTGAGAGCGGCCGCGCTGGTGCGCATTGGCGAGTACGACGAGGCGCTGAAATCCTATGACGCGGTGCTGGCGCAGCTGCCGGGCAACGCCCGCATCTGGATGAGCTACGGCCACGCGCTGAAGACCGTCGCACGACAGCCGGAGGCGATTTCGGCCTATGAACGCGCCATCGGCCTTGCGCCATCGCTTGGCGAGGCCTGGTGGAGCCTCGCCAATCTCAAGACTTTCCGCTTCTCGCCTGCGCAGGTCGCGGCGATGGAAGCCGCGCTCCAACGCGCCGACCTCGGATTGGAGGACCGCCACCACCTGCACTTTGCGCTCGGCAAAGCCTTCGAGGACGACGGCCGCTACGAGCCGTCATTCCATCATTACGCGGAGGGCAACCGGCTGCGGCGCGCGCAGATCGCCTATGACGGCGCCGAGAACGCCGCGGCGCTGAAGCGTGCAAAGAAAATCTTCACCGACGCCTACTTCAAGGCGCGCGAGGATCAGGGCTGCCCGGCGCCCGATCCGATCTTCATCGTCGGCCTGCCGCGCGCGGGCTCGACTTTGATCGAACAGATTCTCTCCAGCCACAGCGCGGTCGAGGGTACTATGGAACTCCCCGACATCATCGCGATGGCGCGCGACCTCGGCTTCCGCAAAGCCAAGGGCGAGAAGGCGCCCTACCCCGCCAGCGTCGAGGCCTTGTCAGGCCACGATCTCAACGCGCTGGGTGAGGAATATCTTCGGCGCACGCGCATCCAGCGCAAGACGGGCAAGCCGTTCTTCATCGACAAGATGCCGAACAATTTCGCGCACGCCGGACTGATATTGTCGATCCTGCCGCGCGCGCGGATCATCGACGCCCGCCGCCACCCGCTCGGCTGCTGCTTCTCCAATTACAAACAGCACTTCGCCCGCGGCCAGAGCTTTGCTTATGACCTCGCCGAGATCGGCGGCTACTACCGGGATTATGTCGATCTGATGGATCATTTCGATCGCGTCCGGCCGGGCCGCATCCACCGCGTCTTCTACGAGCGCCTCGTCGCCGCCCCCGAGGCGGAGGTCAGGCGGTTGCTCGATTACTGCGGGCTGCCCTTCGAGGACGGGTGCCTGCGGTTCCATGAGACCGCCCGGGCGGTGCGCACGGCCAGTTCAGAACAGGTCCGCCAGCCGATTTTCGCGGAAGGCGTCGATCAGTGGCGCAAATACGACACATGGCTCGGCCCTTTGAAGGCGGCTCTGGGCGACATTCTCGACAAATATCCCGAAACGGCGTCAGTTTAGACGGTTGAGCAGCCGCGGGCGGCGGCTTTGGGAGGCGTTTATGCTAAAACGGAAAATCTCGCGTATCGCGATTCTCTTGTCCTCGACCATGCTGGCGACGCCGACATTCGCGCAGGTCGATGAGATCATCGTCTCGGCGCAAAAGCGCGACGAGAACCTCCAGGACGTCCCGATCAGCATCACCGCCGTCGGCGAGCAAAGGCTTGACGACCTGCAGGTCTCGGACTTCGTCGATTACGCCAGATACCTGCCGAGCGTTTCCTATCAGACAGGCGGCCCGGGCTTTTCGACCATCTATTTCCGCGGCGTCGCCAGCGGCGAGAACTCCAACCACTCCGCCTCGCTGCCGAGCGTCGGCATCTATCTCGACGAACAACCGATCACCACCATCACCGGCGCACTCGACATCCACGTCTACGACGTGAAGCAGGTCGAGGCCTATGCGGGACCCCAGGGCACGCTCTACGGCGCGAGCTCGCAGGCCGGCACCATCAAGATCGTTTCGAACCAGCCCGACCCCAGCGGCTTTTCAGGCGGCTACGGCATCGAGGTCAACCGCTTCGCGCCGGACAATTCCGGCGGCGAGACCGGTCACGTGCTCGAGGGCTTCGTCAATATTCCGCTCTCGGACAATGCGGCGGTGCGCATGGTCGGCTGGTATCGACGCGACGGCGGATACATCGACAACGAATTCGGCTCGGTCACCTATCCCTCGTCGGGGATCACCGACGACAACGCCGACCTTGCGGAAGACAATTACAACGAGGTCGATACCTATGGCGGGCGCGCCGCGCTCCGCGTCGATCTTGGCGAGAACTGGTCGGTGACGCCCGGCATCATGGGCCAGGTCCAGAAGTCGAACGGCTTCTTCGCCTACGACCCCCTGGTCGGCGATCTCGACGTCACGCATTTCAACCCCGAAAAAGCCGACGATTCATGGATTCAGGCGTCCATGACCATCGAAGGAAAAATCGGCATATTCGACGCGATCTACGCCGGCGCATATCTCGATCGCAACGTCGATACCGAGTCCGACTATTCCGATTACGCGTATTTCTACGACGCGCTGTTCGGCTCCGGCGCCTACATCTACGACAACGCGCTCAACCTGATTAACCCGTCACAGTACATTCAGGGATTTGACCGCTATACGAAGCAAAGCCACGAATTCCGCATCTCCTCGCCGACGGAGAACAGGTTCCGCGCGATCGCCGGCGTCTTCTATCAGCGCCAGACGCACAATATCGAGCAGAACTACATCATCGACAACCTCGCCGACGCGATCGCCATCTCGACCAAGCCGGACAACATCTGGCTGACAAAACAGATTCGCGTCGATCGCGACTACGCGGCGTTCGGCGAGCTTTATTTCGATATCACAGACCGTCTGACCGCAACCGGCGGCATCCGCGTCTTCCACTACAACAACACGCTCGAAGGCTTCTTCGGCTACGGCGCCGGCTTCAGCACCCGCACTGGCGAGTTCGTGTGCTTCCCCGGCGTCACGCCCATCAACGGCGCGCCTTGCACCAACCTCGACAAGGGCACCAAAGACACCGACTTCATTCACAAGCTCTCGCTCTCCTACGATCTCGCCGACAACGCGCTCGTCTACGCGACGTGGTCGCGCGGCTTCCGCCCGGGCGGCATCAACCGGCGCGGCACGCTCGATCCCTACCAGCCGGATTATCTCGACAACTATGAAGTCGGCTGGAAGACGACGCTTGCCGACGGCGTCGTGCGTTTCAACGGCGCGGCCTATCTCCAGCAGTGGTCCGATATTCAGTTCTCGTTCCTCGGACCGAACGGCTTGACCGAGATCCGCAACGCCGGCGACGCCAACATCTGGGGCGTCGAGACCGACGTGACCATCGTGCCCAACGACACCTTCTCCCTCTCGATGTCGGGGGCCTACAACAACGCCAAGCTGACGAAGGACTATTGTCTCTTCGCCAACCCCCAATTCGACTGCTCGCTCCCGGGGCCGGCGCCCGCTTTCGATCCGAACGCGACGCTGGCGCCTGACGGCACGCGCATGCCAATCTCGCCGAAATTCAAGGCGAACATCATCGGCCGCTTCGACTTCAGCCTTTGCACGCTCGACGCGCATATCCAGGGCGCGCTGGTGGCGCAGACGAAGGCGCGCTCGGACCTGCGCGTTCTCAACGCGTCGATCCTCGGCGATCAGCCAGGCTACGCCTCGGTCGATTTCTCCGCGGGCATCGGCAGGAACAACTGGTCGCTCGAGATCTACGCCGACAACGTCTTCGACGAGCGCGGCGAAGTCGGCCGCTTCGCCCAGTGCGACGAGACCATTTGCGGCGATGAACTGGATGTCACGTCCTCGGGCGGGCGGGTCTACACGATCCCCATCAAGCCCCGCTTCGTCGGCATCAAGTTCTCCAACAAGTTCTAGAGAACCCGCCGGTTGAAATACTGGAAGCGCCGGACGAAAGTCCGGCGTTTTCCTGTTCACCGATCAGGAGATGCGATTGCGCCGGCTCTTCATCGCCCGAATGCGGTAGATGGCGCAGCCGGCCACGTAGAGAAGCTCAAGGTCAAAGAGGCGGTTTACAAAGGCCGCGATCCAGAACCAGTTGTGCAGCCCGAAAACGGTGACGTAGCAATAATAGCAGACGAGCGCCGCCTGAATGAAAAAGAGGGGCACCGGAAACCAGCGGCGGCGCGACATGAACCAGAAGTAGACGGCGAGCGCGCTGTCATTGATGGCGTTCCCCCAGACATGGCCGAATTTCGAGCCCGTCCAGTACCAGATCAGCGAGAAGCTCCAGCCAAGCGCCAGCGCGACGGCCGCCGCCAGTATCTGTCTCGATTGCGCGGCATGGCCGAGCGCGATGACAGTTGTGACGGCGGCGCCATAAAGAAGGATGGTTACTAAAGGCCCAGTATCGATCTAACCACCTCCACGGGCGGCTCCTTCGGGGTGCCGCCCGCCTGCAGGATCCGCGCTCCCGCTTCCATCGCCTGCGCATTCAGCGCCGCATGCGCCTGCGTCGTCACGTCCGCCAAATGGACCAAGGCCCCCTTGATCTGGCTGTAGGCTCCCGAGGATGCTTCCGCGTCGATCATCGTCGCCGCCGAAGCCGCCGTCGCCGAACCGGCCGCCACGAAGGCGGCGAGCCGCGCCAGTTCTTTCTCAAATCTTAACAGAACAATTTGCTCTTTCCGGATGTCCTTCGAGATTTTTTTAGCCATCGTTAGGCTCCTTGAGTTAGAGGTTACGTTCAACGCAACGACGCAACTTTTAGCTGAGTCGGAGTGACTCTTGGGCGTGTTCTTGTGTAATGTTGAAAAAAAGAGAGCGCCGCGCCAATGACGTTTAAAGACGATGACGACAACTATGCGGCGCGTATCGCCCGGAATATGTGGCGAATGGCCAAACGCCGGGCGCTCGAACTTGGCGGCTCAATAGGCCAGTCCGCCGGGATCAATGCCGCGAATAATAGCCCTCGGCCGCTGCAAGGGCGGCCGCATCGAGAGCCTGAAGATCTTGCGGCAGGGTCCCGGAGTCTTTCAGGATTTCTGCAAGAATTGGCCGAAGAGCTTGAACAAGACGACCACGACCTTCCGAAGGCGTGAGCCGCGCCAGCGCCGCATAGGTGTGGGCGGCCGCTTCGGCCGCGATGTCGAAATCGCGGGACGGTATGCGGTCAGCGCCAGGCAGGTCCGCGGCGGCGCAGGCGATGGCCCCCGCCAGGCGCGTGAGGTCTAGCGATGAATCGGCGGCGAGCCGGACCGAGAGGTCGGCGATGACCGCTCCCCTGCCGCTCATCAGCTGATCGAACGAGACGGCCCCGCCGGTCGCGAGGACGATGCGTCGGGCGAGCGCCGGTTCGGGCGGTTGCCGGTTGCCGAGCATCTCCTCAAGCGCGTCGGCCGCGACCCCGACGCGCCGCGCGAACGCGCTGACATTGTCGCCGGTCTCGTTGAGGTATGTCTTTAGCGGATGGGACAAAGCGGCCTCCGGCCCAAGCTTGGCGGCGAACGGTTAAAAGTCGGCCTAACGACCGCCCGCGATTTACAAGCCGGGAGGTTGCGGGCAAAGCCTCGCCATGCCGCCCCTCCTGCAACTGACCGACGTGATGTTGACGTTCGGCGGCGCGCCGCTCCTGACCTCGGCGGCGATCGCCGTCTCGCCGGGCGAAAGGCTGGCGCTGGTCGGGCGCAACGGTTCCGGCAAGTCGACGCTCCTCAAGATCGCCGCCGGGCTGATCGAGGCCGATGGCGGAGAGCTTTTCGCCGATCCGGCGGGTCGCATCGCCTATCTGCCGCAGGAGCCCGATCTTGGCGCCTATCGCACGGTCGGCGACTTCGCCTGCGCGGACCTTGCGCCCGGCGCCTCCCGTCACGAAGCGCTGCGCCTGCTGCAGGAGCTCTCTCTCGCAGCCGACGCGCCGACTGTGAATCTCTCCGGCGGGGAAGCGCGGCGCGCGGCGCTCGCCCGCATTATGGCGCCCGACCCCGACATTCTCCTGCTTGACGAGCCCACCAACCACCTCGATCTGCCGGCGATCGCCTGGCTCGAAGCGCGGCTTGCAGCGACGCGCGCCGGCGTCGTCGTCATCAGCCACGACCGCCGCTTTCTCGAAACGCTCACGACACGGACGGTCTGGATTGACCGGGGGATCACCCGCGCTCTCGATCGGGGGTTCTCCGAGTTCGAGGCCTGGCGCGATCAGGTGCTCGAGGAGGAGGAAACCGCCGCCCACAAGCTCGACCGGAAAATCCTCGCCGAAGAGCACTGGGTGCGTTACGGCGTGACGGCGCGGCGCAAGCGCAATATGCGCCGCATGCGCGAGCTTCAGGGATTGCGCGAGACGCGGCGAGAAGCGCGGCGCGCTCAGGGCAAGGTGAAATTCTCGCTGGCCGAGGGGGCGCTCTCCGGCAAGCGCGTCATCGGCGCCGAGAGCATCTCCAAAGCCTTCGGCGAGCGGGCGATCGTCGCCGGTTTCTCGATCGAGATCGCGCGCGGCGACCGCGTCGGCTTCGTCGGTCCCAACGGCGCCGGCAAGACGACGCTTCTCAATCTCCTCACCGGCGCGCTGGCGCCCGACGAAGGCCGCGTCATGCTCGGCGCCAACCTTCAGATGATCTCGCTCGACCAGCGCCGCCAGGCGCTCGACCCGCACATGCGTCTCGCCGACGCCATCAATGACGGGCGCGGCGACTGGGTCGAAATCAACGGCGAGAAGCGCCATGTCGCGACCTATTTGAAGGACTTCCTGTTCACGCCGGATCAGTTCCGCAGTCCCGTGCGCGCGCTTTCGGGCGGCGAGAAAGTGCGCCTCGCGCTGGCTGCCGCCTTTGCAAGGCCTTCGAACCTTCTCGTGCTCGACGAACCGACCAACGATCTCGATCTCGAGACGCTCGACATGCTGGAGGAACTCGTCGCCGGCTATGAAGGCACGGCGCTCATCGTCAGCCACGACCGGAGTTTTCTCGATCGCGTCGCCACCTCGATCGTGACGCTGGCGCCAGACGGCCCCGCGAGTTCTGGCCGCTGGCTCGAATATGTAGGCGGCTACGAAGACATGCTCACCCAGCGCGGCAGCGCTCCTGGCCTCGACGCCGCGCCGGCGCGCAAGCCTCCGCCCCGCGCCGGGCGCGCCGCGCCGTCGATGAGAGCGATGCCGGCGAAGCTCAGCTACAAGGAGAAATTCGCGCTCGACCGATTGCCGGGCCGCATCGCTGCGCTCACCGCTGAAATCGCCGCGCTGAAGTCCGCGCTTGCCGACCCGGCGCTCTTCGCGCGTGACGCAAAGGCTTTCAGCGACAAGGCGCAAGGACTCGCGATCGCCGAACGGGACCTCGCCGGCGCCGAAGAGGAATGGCTCGCACTCGAACTGAAGCGAGAAGCGCTGGAGAATTGACAAGCCGCGCCTCGCAGCGGATTTGCCGCGGATCGGATATTTTCCGGAGACGGAGAAGCCGGACGCGGGCGTTGAGCCTGACATCGCCGCGCCGTGCCCGGCGAGAGCTGTCGCCGACGGCGCCGACCCGGCCCTTGGCGCGGCGCTCGCCTCATAGCCCGTCGATCAGATCCGGAGCGGCCTCCACAACGCGGGCGCCGTGATAGACGATGGGCCCCTCGACGCCCGGGTTCGCCTCGCCTTTCAGAATGAAGTCGCGAATGAGCGGGTAATACCCCGCGGCGAAACGGACG
>JBEBFW010000061.1:0-14855 GCA_040081755.1 Parvularculaceae bacterium | reverse complement strand
TCTGGGATTTCGACCGCGCCGTCGACTGGGGCAATTTCTGGTTCCTGACGCGGCCGATATTCTGGACGCTCGATTTCTTCGGCGACCATATCGGCAACTGGGGCGTCGCCATCTTGATCCTGACGCTGATCGTCAAGGCGCTGCTGTTCCCGATCGCCAATCGCGCCTTCGAGACCATGTCGCAAATGAAGAAGCTGCAGCCCGAGATTCAGAAGCTGCAGGAGCGCTTCAAGGACGACAAGATGAAGCTCCAGCAGGAGATGATGGCGCTTTATCAAAAGGAGAAGATGAACCCGCTCGCCGGCTGTCTGCCGATGCTGTTGCAGATTCCGATCTTCTACGCGCTCTACAAGACCCTGTTCGTCACCATCGAGCTCCGTCACCAGCCTTTCGCGCTGTGGATCAAGGATCTCTCGGCGCCCGACCCGACCAACGTCTTCAACCTCTTCGGGCTGCTCCCTTACGACCCGACGGCGCTCCCCTACATTGGCGCGTTTCTCGCGATCGGGGTCCTGCCGCTGCTCTACGGCATCGCCATGTGGTTCCAGATGAAGCTGAACCCGCCGCCGGCCGATCCCGTGCAGGCGCAGGTCTTCGCCATCATGCCGTGGATGTTCGTCTTCCTGTTCGCGTCCTTCGCCTCGGGCCTCGTCATCTACTGGCTGTGGAGCGCGCTGCTCGGCATCGCCCAGCAGATGTACATCATGAAGAAGAACGGCGTCGATGTGGACTGGAAGGGCAATTTCAAACTGCCATGGGCGAAGAAGCCGGCGCCAGCGCAAACGCCGTCCGCAGGCGGAAAATAAATGCCCGGAGACGCTCATGGGGGTGCTCATAGCGGCGCTCATGGGGGCGGGGCGATCGAACTGGCCCGCCGGCTCTTCGTCGGTCCTTGCGATTTCATGCGCGGCGTCGTGGCGATGGAAGGGCTTCCGGGCGAGTTCGGTCCTGAAGTCGCCTTCGCCGGGCGCTCCAATGTCGGCAAGTCCTCGCTGTTGAACGCGCTCACCGGCCGCAAGAATCTGGCGCGCGCGTCGTCGACGCCCGGCCGCACGCAGGAGATCAATTTCTTCGATCTCGGGGGCAAGATGCGTCTCGTCGATCTCCCCGGCTACGGCTATGCGCGCGCCTCGCGCGGGTCAGCGAAGAGCTGGTCGAGGTTGACCCGCGATTATCTCAAAGGCCGGGCGGCGCTGCGCCGCGTCTGTCTCCTCATCGACGCGCGCCACGGCCTCAAAGAGAGCGACGTCGAGATCATGGCGCTCCTCGATCAGGCCGCGGTCAATTACGAGATCGTCCTCACCAAGTCCGACAAGGTGAAGGCGCCGGACCTCGAAGCGCTCCTTGCGGCGACGGCGGCGGCGATCGCCCGGCGTCCCGCGGCGCACCCGGTCATCCGCGCGACTTCGGCCGAAACGGGCGACGGCGTCCCGGAACTGCGCGCCGACCTCGCCGCGCTGCTGGACTGACAGCCGAAGAGCATAATGCCTATTTGGCGACGTTTGCGTCGAGCCAGTCGCTGAAATCTGCGAGGCTATGGGACCAGAATACGACGACATCATCATCGAGCAGTCTGTGCACGTCCTTGTAGGCGATAACGCCTTGCAGCAGCGCGCCTGTCCGCACGAAATTGCCCCAATGGTCTTGCCACGCTTTCGCTTTCTTCAAGATGTCGTTGATCCGTTTGACCGAATTAGTCGCATCATTCGTGACTTTGCATTCCATAGCGAGGATCACGCCCGAACCGCCCAATCCGCAGGCGATATCCACTTCCTGCGAAGCAGTTTTCGTTGCAAAGCGGGTCTTGTGCATGAACTCTCGCACGGAAAGCTGAGCGGACTGCGTGATTAGGGGTGCGGACTTTTTGGTCCAACCCTTTGACGCCAGCAGCTCGATCGCCGCCCTTTCCTGCGTTGCAGCCGCGAGAGTGCGCTGATTGGTGACCGCAGATTGCGCCGCCATCAATAGCGCCAGGGATTCAGTCGCCATTTCCACCTCGGAGTCTGTCGGGCCGCGCCGCTCGTCCAGCCACTTCGTCAACTCGCGGTCACGCCAGTCGAGAATGATCTTGCTGATCGCCTTCGCTTTTTCCGGCGCGACGGAGCCGCCTGCATTCTCGCGTCCTTTGCTATACTGCGCGCACAAAAGGCTGAACTGATCTTGGCTCATTGGCGGCGCCATCAGGCGTCGCAGCACCGAGATATGAGCGGCGGATGCGCAAATGGCGCCTTCGATATCTGACAGCCACGCGGTCGCCGAAAGCGTGTTCGCCGCCTTGCTTCGAAGATCGGACCTGGTCGCCCGCCAGACCTTCGCGGCCTCAATGTTGGAGATGCCGGCGCTATATAAGTCGCGTGCAACTTGCGCCTGTTCGCGATGAAAGCCCTCGATATCCGCCGCGACAGGCACTCAGGCGGCTTCAAGCGCTGACTTGCGCGCGGCGCCCGCAGCGCGCCTCGACTCGCCGTTTCGTGCATCGTCGCGGATCGTGTAAGCGATCGCTGCTTGCAACCGCAGCGGCAAGGGCTCCGGCGCTGAAGGCGTGACCCGGTTGCCCTTGCTCTTCGTTGCTCTCGCCTGATCGATAAGTGCGGCGCCGAGCGCGCTAGCAAAAAGGGGCGGCACCGCGTTCCCCGCCAGCCGGTAATGATCGACGCGCGAACCGACAAACGTCCAGCACGCCGGGAAGGTCTGAATTGCTGAGCATTCGCGCGGCGACAGCCTGCGCAAACCCAAATCCGGGTCCCTGATCCAGTCCTGCTGCGCATTCGCAGTGACGGTTCTGGCGGCCTGATCAAGGTCCGCGACAAACGCGCCTTGCTTGTATCCCCAATGACCGCCCGGTCGCGTGGTTTCCGCTTTGCCCGGACTCTTCACGCCCTTGCCTGGGGACACCGCTTCAAGTTCGGCCTTCATTTTGCCAGTCGGGCGGATGATCTCATTATCGGTCGGCGGCCCAATGCCAAGCAAGCATTCGCGGAGCGTCACCCAGGACGGCCCGCAAGCTCCGCCGTGCGTGGCTTGCGGAAATCCTGGCGCGTCGCCTTCATGATAACCAATGAGAAAGAGGCGCACGCGACGCTGCGGAACGCCATAGTCGGCGGCGTTCAGAAGATTGACCTTCGTTTGCCAGCCCGCCTTGCGCAGCGCTTCCCGGATAAGAGCAAGGGCGCTTCCTGGCACGCCGTCAGGCCCGCGCGCGGTCACGAGACCGCGCACATTTTCGAACAGCAGCCAGCGCGCATCGATTTCCCGGGCGATCCTGAGATAGTCCTCAAAGAGACGTCCGCGCGGGTCCGCCAGTCCAAGTTGCCGCCCGGCGCTGCTCCACGATTGACAGGGCGGACCGCCCGCCAACAACGGAACGGCCCCGCGTGCGCGGCCGATTCTTGCGAGGATCGCTTTCCCGCCAAGTTTGCGGACGTCAGCCTGCTCAACAACGGCCTCGGAAAGAGCACGGACCCCCTGCATGCGTCGCCCTTTGTTAGCGTTCAAGGTGGCTATGGCGGCGGGGTCGATGTCGGTTGCGTAGTCGCAGGCCCAGCCGGCGCATTCGAGTCCGAGATCGAGCCCGCCGGCCCCGGCGAACAACGACGCGAAGTGCATTTTCCCTCCAACCAGAACCGAGACCTCTCTAGCAAGTTGATTCTGATTCCATTTCACGATGAAGCAAATCTGCTTTCACCAACGCCTTTTGGCCTGCGGCTCAAATCTGAAACTGGAAAGAACATACCAAGAACAGTTGACGCAGTCAAGGGATCGAGCGATCGCCCGGCGTCCCGCGGCGCACCCGGTCATCCGCGCGATTTCGGCCGAAACGGGCGACGGCGTCCCGGAACTGCGCGCCGACCTCGCCGCGCTGCTGGAGTGAGGACGGGCAAGGTTCTCGCCGTCAATCGATCGTTAACCGTCGGGCGCCGTAGTCGCGCAATGCCGCGCAAATCCGCAACTCGGAAGACAACGCCCGTCCGGGCCGCGATCGCGGCGTTCCTCTCACATTTGAAGGCCGAACGGCGCGCGAGCCCCTACACCTTGCGCAACTACGGCGCGACGCTGGGGCGCTTCGCCGACTATCTCGATACGGATGAAACTCTTGAGGCGCTCGCGCGCCTCGACCCCGCAGCCTTTCGCGGCTTCCTCGCGCGCCGGCGTGAAGAGGGGGCGGGCGCGGCGACGCTGAAACTCGACCTCTCGGCGCTGAAGTCGTTCTTCCGCTATCTTCGCCGGCGCGAAGGCGTCGATAACGACGCCATCTCCGCGATGCGCGGACCGAAGGCGAAGGAGCGCCTGCCGCGTCCGGTGAGCGAGCGCGATGCGCAGATGCTGATCGCCGCGGCCGGCGGCGCGCGCGAGCCCTGGATCGCCGCGCGCGATGTCGCGCTGTTCACGCTGCTCTACGGCGCGGGTCTGCGCATTTCGGAAGCGCTGTCGCTGCGCCGACGCGACGGCGCGCTCGGCGAACGCCTGCGCGTGCTCGGCAAGGGCGGCAAATATCGCGATGTGCCGGTGCTGCCCGCGATTCGTGAGGCAGTTGAAAAATACGCCGCGCTTATCCCATTTGCGGGAGCCGCGGACGCGCCGCTGTTCTGCTCGGTCAGGGGCAAGGCGTTGTCGCCGAGGCTCGCGCAGCGCCTGATGGAAGGCCATCGGCGCGCCCTCAGGTTGCCGGAGAGCGCGACGCCGCACGCTTTTCGGCATGCTTTCGCCACGCACTTGCTGTCCGCGGGCGGAGACCTGCGGGCCATCCAGGAGCTTCTTGGCCACGCCTCTATTGCGGCGACGCAACGCTATACAAAGGTTGACGCCGAGCGCTTACTCTCCGTTTACGAACAGGCGCATCCGCGCGCATAATGCCGGCGGCGCCAACCGGCGGCGCCGGGTTGAGTAACCGGCCAGTTGAGTAACCGGAGGGAATACGCCGATGTCCAAGGGCCCCATGATGCCGTTCGGCGGCAAGCCGCGCCCGACGCAAGCGGAACGCCTGATCGAACCGGCGCAGGCTCAGGCGGCTGCGCGCCCGCAGGCGCCGCAGCGGCCGATCGAGCCGGCCAAGCCGGCGATGCGCACCGTTCTCGGACAAGGCTGCATCGTTGAAGGCAAGCTCGTGTGCTCCGGGCCGACGCAGCTTGACGGCAAGGTCACCGGCGAGCTTGTCGCCGACGATTTTCTGATCGTCGATCGCAACGCGTCGATCCTCGCCGATCTCAATGTGCAGGAGGTCGTTGTGCGCGGCGTCGTCAAGGGCAACATCAACGCCACGCGCCGCGTGACGCTCGAAGAGACTGCCCAGGTTGAAGGCGATATCGCCGCGCCGGCGGTCGAGATGAAGATCGGCGCGCAGATGAGCGGCAAGATCGACGTCATTCACCGTGCGCGTGAGGCGCAAGGCGCGAGCATGGCGCCGCAATCGCATCAGGCGCCGCTGGGCGCACAGCCGCAACCGCTTCCGGCCGCCGCGCCCATCCAGCCGGCGCAAAGGGAGCCCGCGCCCGCTTTCGTCGCCTTCGACGACGGAACCGACCGCTCGGGGTTTTAGGCGGCGGCGCCTTTCGGCGCCTTCGGCCTCAGATACTTCCCCTCATAGATTTTGACATCGCGCCGCAGCTCCGGCAGCAGGAGATAGAGCGCGATGATGTTCGGGATGCACATGCCGAACAGCATCGAGTCGATGAAGTCGATGATCGATGAGAGCGACAGAACGGCGCCGGTCGAGAGGATAAGGCAGAGCGCGACCTTGAAGCCGATATCGACCTGCTTCGACGGTCCGAAGAGATAGGCCGCCGCCTGCGCGCCATAAAATGCCCAGCTGACCAGCGTCGTGAAGGCGAACAGGAGCGAGGCGACAAGCAGCAGATACGGAAACCACGAAAACGCGCTCGCATAGGCGGCCGAGGTGATCTCGATGCCTTTCTCCGGCGGATTGAAGAGGAAAGGCTCGTAGGCGCCGGTGACGATAACGACGAGCGCGGTGATGGCGCAGACGACGATGGTGTCGATGAAGGGCTCGAGGAGCGCCACATAGCCCTCGGTCAGGGGCTCGTCGGTCTTCACGGCGGAATGCGCAATGGCGGAGGAGCCGACGCCCGCTTCGTTCGAATAGGTGGCGCGGCGGATGCCGTTGATCAGCGCGCCGACGAGGCCTCCGCCGGCGGCGTCGAGACCGAAAGCGCTCTCGAAGATCGTCGCGACCGCGCCCGGCAGCTTGTCCGCGTTCAGCGCGATGATGACGAGGCCGGCGCCGACATAAAGAACGCCCATCATCGGCACGAGGATGGTGGAGACAAATCCGATGCGCTTGATGCCGCCAAGAATGACCGCCAGCACCAGCGCTGAAATGATGAGGCCGTAGGCGAGCGGCGCATCGATGCCGAGCACGCTGGAAAACTGCGCGTAGGACTGGTTGACCTGAAAGAGGCTGATCGACGCGCCCATGGTCATGACCGCGAAGAAGATCGCGGCGGCCTTGCCGAACGTCTTCAGCCCATGCCGCGCGAATACGGCCTCGATATAGTACATCGGCCCGCCGATGGTGCGGCCGTCCGGCTGGACCTTGCGGTATTTCACGGCGAGCGCGCATTCGGCGAATTTCGAACTCATGCCGAGAAAGCCGGCGAGCATCATCCAGAAGACGGCGCCGGGGCCGCCAAGCGCGATGGCGATCGGCACGGAGGCGATGTTGCCAAGGCCCACGGTGCCGGAGAGCGCCGAGGAGAGCGCGGCGAAATGCGAAATCTCGCCCGTGGCGCCGCTCGCGCTCTTGCGATTGCCCATGACCAGCCAGATGGCGTGCGAAAAGCCGCGCAAATTGATGAAGCGCAGCGAGACCGTCAAAATCGCAGCAGCGGCGATCAGCCAGACGACGACCAGCGGCAGCTTCGCGTCGCCGAGCGGCACGGAGAAAAAGATGATGGAGCTGACGAAATTGCTGACCGGCGTCAACGCATCGTTGATCGTCTCGGCGAGGCCGGCTTCGGCTGCGGGAAATCTCATGGCGCCCTGATGACGGGCGCGGATCGCCCGGCTCTCGTCTATCGCCTTTTGCCGGCGCCGTCACCTCGCCGATCAAGCGAGGCCGGCAAGGCGCAGTCCGGCGCCGAGGGCCGCCGCGCCGACGAGCGTTGCGATCATGCCGACATGGAATCTGAGGAGCGCGAGCCCGGCGCCGACGGCGAGCGCGAGTGCGACCGGATCGAGGGAGCCGAACTCCGGCAGGGCGATGCGCAACGGGCCGACAGCCGCCGTCGCAACGTCGCGGAAAAGAACGTGTACGGTGAAAAAGACCGCGAGATTGAGAACGACGCCGACGACCGCGGCGGTGACGGCCGAAAGCGCGGCGTTGAGCGCGCGCGCATCGCGCAGGCGCTCCATGAAGGGCGCGCCGAGGAAAATCCAGAAGAAGCATGGCGCGAAGGTGAACCAGACCGCGATCAGCGCGCCGACGGCGCCGGAAACGAGCGGCGGCAATCCGGTCCCAGCGCGGAAGCCCGCCAGGAATCCGACGAACTCAAGGACGAGAACGAGCGGCCCCGGCGTCGTTTCGGCGAGCCCCAGCCCATCCAGCAGTTCGCCCGGCAGCAGCCAGCCCTGCACGGCGACGGCTTCCTGCGCGACGTAGGCGAGAACGGCGTAGGCGCCGCCGAAAGTCAAAACGGCCATCTTCGAGAAAAAGACCGCAGCCTCGGTGAACATATGATCGCGTCCGCAGAAAATCACGAGGCCGATCAAGGGGCCGAGCCAGAGCGCCAGCGCGACGGCCGCGTTCCGCAGCGCCCCTCGCGAGCGTTCCGGCAGAAGGCTCGCGGGTCCTCCCTTGGCGTCTGGCGCCGGGAAGAAATCCGGCCGCGCCAGCGCCCCGGCGTATCCGATCAAGGCGGCGGCGAGAACGATGAGCGGGAAGGGCGCAGCGAACAGGAAGATCGCCGCGAATGCCGCGCCCGCGAGGGTCCACATGGCCGCCGTCTTCAGGGCGCGCTTCGAAATCCGCAAGAGCGCCTCGATGACGACGGCGATCACGGCGGCCTTGACGCCGTAGAAAAGCCCCGCGACCAGAGTGAGATCGGCAAAGCTCGCATAAAGCGCGCTCAAGGCCAGCATGAGGAGCGCGCCCGGCAGCACGAAGAGAACGCCGGCGGCGATCGCGCCCTTCGCGCCATGGAGGAGCCAGCCGACATAGGTCGCGAGCTGCTGCGCCTCGGGACCCGGCAGGAGCATGCAGAAATTCAGAGCATGAAAAAAGCGCGGCTCGTCGATCCATCAGCACACGATGCATCAAGGCGATCTGGCCCGCCGGCCCGCCAAAGCCGAGGCAGCCGATTTTGAGCCAGACGCGCAGGGCCTCGGCGAAGGTCGGCGTTGTCATGCAGGTTTCGACGTCCAGTTGTGACGCTCGGCGGAGGCGCTTCTCGCCCACGCGTAAAGCCCGTCATAGAGCGTCGTTGCACGCGCCAGCATGTCTTCGTCCCGCTCGCACGCAGCGGAGAGGCCGAGCGACATGGCGAGAAGTCCCGCGGATTCCGGAGCGAGATCGAGCCGTGAAGTGTCGGCGCCGCGCACGATGGTCGCGACGCGCGCCAGCGCCTCATCGCGAATGTCGAAGGCCTTGATGAAGGCGTCGAAGCTGCACTCGTCGTCGTCATGGGAGAATTTGGCGCCGTCGATGTCGTAGGGCTCAGCCTGAAGGAGCCTTGCAGCGTCGAACACCGACGCCGCCTCGACGTAATGAAAGACCGCGCGCGCATCGACAAAGCGCCGGATGAGCCACGGGCAGGCGATGCGGTCGATCTTCGGCCGCGCGCGCGTGATCCAGCGCGACGGGCTTTGGAGCGAGCCTAGCGCTGTGCTCGCGATCGTCGGTCCGTCGGCGGCGAGCCAGGCGGTGACGCCGCCGATGAGGCTCTCGACGCCGTACCCTTCAGCGCGCAAGGCGGCCGCCGCGGCTTCGGCGCGCGGCCCGCCCTTCTGGCAATAGACGACATGGGCGGCGGTGCGCGCGCCGGGTTCCGCCGCGACGGCGGCGATCAGATCTCCCTGGCTGAGGCGGCGCGCCGCGGGCAGGAGCCTCGGCGTTTTTGCGACCTCATCGTCGCCGCGCATGTCGTAAATGCGCGGCCAGTCCTCGGTTCCGAGTTTGGAAATCAGGCGTTCGAAGGCGATCACGGCGCAACCTCATCGCTTCCCGCGCAAGGGCGCGGGGGGTAGAGCGAATCTTGGGCGCTGCGCTTTTTGAGCTGAGCCTTGGAAACCGGGGCGTTCGCATCTGGCCCCGACGCCTGATTCATAATCGTCCGGGTGGGGATGGTCAAGGGGGCAGGCCCGCCGAACCGTCACCCGCTCGGCGCTCGCCCGTTCCCAACGGCGAGGCAAATGAGTGACCCATGGTCAGTCCGCTCATCCCGGCCAGCGCGCTGAAGGCGCTCACTCTCAAAACTCACCTGCGGCGAGGACTGGGTCCCGGCCTTCGCCGGGATGAGCGGGCGAAGTCTTTGTGCGTATTGTGCAGCAGCGATTCCGGCGGCTATACCGCGCGCGGACCGGCGCGCTTCACCATGAGGCCCACGAAGAACCGCCCGAGCGACTGTCCGGCGACGAAGGAAAGGACGGCGAGCGCAGCGGCGACGGGAATCATCCAGCGGCCGAGCAGCTCCCTGGTGTTGGGACCCGGCGCATCGACCGCGCCGAAAACGTAGACGCCCTCGACCTGATCGACAAAGAATCCGGCCTTGTCCGGCGTCACCATCTCGATGACGCCGGTCGCGGCGAAGCCGAAGGCGAAGAGGAAGAATATTCCCGATACGAACAATCCGGCGGCGGCCGTCAAGCGCCGCGAGGCGAGGGCGAGGAGGGCGCCGAAAGTCTTTGCCGGGCCCGCATCGGTGAAGGCCGTCTGGAGTTTCAGTTCGTCGAGGAAGCCGCGAGCGCAGGACTCCGGAGCCCCCAGCGCCTTGATCGCCTCGTCGAGCCGCTTTTCGCCGGCGCGATGCTCAAGATGCGCGCGAATCTCATTGAGAATGTCGTCGCGATCGCTCTCGGCAAGCCCGCGCAAGGCGCGCGCAAGACTCTTCAGGTAGGTTTCGATCCTGTCGGCGTCGCTCATCTTCGCTCTCCCAGCGCGGCGTCGAGATCGTCGCGAAACAGCCGCCACGACGCCTGCATCTTCTTCAGGGCCGCCTGACCGTCCGCTGTCAGGCGGTATTTCTTGAGGCCGCGGCCGCCGCTCTTGGGCGTCTCCCAGCGCCCGGCGATGCGTCCCTCGCGCTCAAGACGGTTGAGCAGGGGATACATGGCGCCGTCGGAGAGGCCGATTTCGGGCGCCGCCGCCAGCGCGTCGAGAAGCTGCGTTCCGGACGCCGCCTGCTCGCCGATCAGCGAGAGAATGACGAGTTCCGACGCGCCCTTGCGCAACTGCGATTTCCAGGACTCCAGATCCACCATTGACCTTGTATAGCAAGACGACTTGCATCGCCAGTCTGCCGGACGCTCGCCCGGCACGCCTCGGCGCATCGTCCGATCGATCCCCGAGGGAGCGATCAGCGCGGGGGCGGATTGTCCGGCTGCGGCGGCTGCGCCGTAAAGGTGAGCTGGGAGACGTCATAGCCGAGACGCTCGAGGCGCTCGAGGGCGCCGGCCCGGACGTCCGCGCCGATAATGGGCGTGCGCGCGAGGATCCACAGATACCGACCCGAGGGCTCGCCGACGAGCGACACGGAATAATCGTCCGCGCGCCACAAGATCCAGTAATCGCCCCAGAAGGGTCCGAAGAAGCTGACTTTCAGACGGGCGTTGGCCGCCTCATCGACCGCCTTGGCGCGGCCCCCGGCGGTGCGCGCCTTGCCGCCCGTCGCCCTTTCGCGACAGGTGTTGAGGACGCCGATCGACCCATCGGCGCGCCGGCTGTAATCGGCCGTTACGCCCGCGCAGTTCGTCTCGAAGCTGTTCTCGAAACGGGCGATTTCATACCAGCGCCCGAGATAGCGATCGAGATCGACGCTGTCGGCTGTGGTCAGTGCGACGGACTGGTCGCGATTGACCGGCGGGCTCGCGCAGGCGACGAGGCCCGTTGCAGCGAGTGCGGCGGCGCAGCGAAGGATCATGTGAAACTCCCGGTGTCATCTTGGCTGATACGCATTGACGGTCCGATTGGTTCCACGTCGCCGCGCCGACATCGGATCCTGTTCGGACTGGCCAGGCTGTCACCAGCCGGGCTAAAGCCGCCGGCGATCACTGACTGGGGCGACTTCATGTTGAGAACGACAATTCGGGCGGCGGCGACCGCACTCGCTATCGCTGGCGCTCTCCTCTCCGGCGCAGCAGCGGCGAGCCTTTCCGTCTATATCTCCTATGCCGATTGGTGCGGCCCCTGTCAGGTGCTGATGCCCAAGCTCGATGCGGCGGCGGCGCGGTTTCCAGAAGGTGAGATCGATCTGGTGAAGCTCGATTTCACCGAGATGTCAGTGGAAAATCTCGATCGCCAGTTCGCGCGCGCGGGTCCGCTGGCGCCAGGCGACTTCATGGAAGAGGGCCGGTTCCTGAAAACCGGCTTCGCCTATCTCGTCGTCGGCGGATCGGTCGAAGGACAAGTGTCGGCGGGGCTGGCCGTCGATGACATTGTCGCGCAATTCCGCAGCGCGCTCGACCGCTGAATTTTCATCGCCGCATTTCGTCGCCGCCCGATTGTCGCCATATTTACACTCTGCGGGAGTCTGTCGGAACCGCGACAGAAAACTGTGTTTGATCAAACACTCACGGACGATTCATTTGCACGCGCAGGAGGCTGTGGAAGAAATCGGTTTCCGCTTGCCCCATTTTCGCCTTAGTTGAAAACGCATTGTCTCCGCAGGGAGAGGCACTGTTGCGTAAGCGGCGCCAAGCCGTCAGTTCAAATCCAATCGGGACGGGGAATCTCCAGATGAAGAAGACGTTACGCTATGGGCCATTCGCCCTGATCGCGGCTGCGCCGTTTATGTGGTCGATGGCATCCGCGCAAATCGATCAAGCCGACCTGCCGCCAAACGCCAAGGCCGGCGAATGCTACGCGAGGGTGCTGTCGCCCGAGCGCTATGAGACCGTTTCGGAAGAAATGGTCGTCGTGCCGGAAACAGAGACGATCGAGATCGATCCCGCTCAATATGACTGGGACGAAAAAGAGATCATCATCAAGGAAGCGTCCGAGCAGCTCGAAGTCATTCCGGGCCGCTACGAGTCGCGCACCGAGACGATCGTCGTCGAGCCGGAGCGCGTCGAATATCAGGTCATCCCGGCGCAGTTCTCGACCAAGGAGGAGCGCATCAAGGTTCGCGAGGGCTACACCACCTGGAAAAAGGGCACGGGCCCGTTCGCCAGAATGGACTCGGCCACCGGCGAGATCATGTGCCTCGTCGAAGTGCCGGCCGAGTACAAGACGCAAACCGTTCGCGTCATGACCTCGCCGCCGCGCACGGAAAAGATGGTCATTCCGGCCAAGTCCAAGACCATTGAGCGCGAAGTGCTGGTCAACAAATGGACGACGCGGGCGGTGACGATCCCGGCGGTGACCGAAACGGTGCGCTATCAAAAGCTCGTCACGGCGCCGAGAGAGCGCCGCGTGAAAGTTCCGGCGGTCTATGACACCGTGACGACGCAGAAGATGGTCAGTTCGGCTCAGCTCGAATGGGCGCCGATCCTGTGCGAGACCAACGTGACGCCCGGCGTCATGCGCAGCGTCCAGACGGCGCTGCAGCGCGAGGGCTTCTACAATGGTCCGATCGACGGCACGCTCGGGCCGGCGACCATGTCGGCGGTCGACGCCTACCAGCGCGCCGAAGGGCTCGCCACGGGCGGCCTGACCCTCGAAACGGTCCGCAAGCTCAAGGTTCCTCTCTTCACGTCGTAGCGTAAGGGCGCCCTGCCGGGCGCCTCTCCCCTCCGAGAGGCCGGACCCTTCAACAAGGTCCGGCCTTTCGCTTTTTCGGGTTTTCGATTTCAGGTTTCTGGCGGCGCCTGCTAACACCCAACATCGAAAACCGGCCACCCGACGATCTGCCCATGACCGAAATCGCCGCCGATCACGGCCTGCCTCCCTGGACTTACTGGGACGAAGACTTCCATGCGCTGGAGCGCGAGAAGGTCTTCGCGCCGAGCTGGCAGATCGTCTGTCATGAGAGCGACATCGCCGGGCGGGGCCGCTACGCGACGCTCGCCTTCATGGGCGACCTCGTCATGGTTGTGCGAGCCGACAACGGCCGGCTGAACGCCTTCCGCAATGTGTGCCGCCATCGCGCCGCGCGCCTTCTCGATGAGCCCTTCGGCCAGTGCGGCGCCCGCATCGTCTGTCCCTATCACGCCTGGACCTACGACCTCGACGGGCGCCTCATCGGCGTGCCGGAGCGCTCCGGCTATGAGCCGATCGATCCCAAGTCGCTGAGCCTCGCCCCCCTCGACGTCCGGACCTGCGGCGGCTTCATCTTTGTCCGGATGAACGAGGAGGGGCAGAGTTTCGAGGAATTTTCGGAGCCGTTCGCCGCCGAGTTCGAGCGCTATCGCACGGCGGAGATGAAGGCGCTCGGCCGCATCACCTTGCGCGAGCGCGCCGTCAACTGGAAGGTCGCGACCGACAACTATGTCGACAAGCTGCATCTGCCCGTCGCGCATGAGGGCCTCAACAGCCTCGTCGCGGCGAGCTACAAGCTCGCCGTCGCGCCGGGCGGCGCCTATCGCATCGCTTCGGAGGCGGCGGCGCGGGCGGGGCAGGGCCCGTCGGTGCGCGCCTATCTGAAGTTCCTCCCCGAGGTCGATCACCTGCCGCAGGATCGCCGCCGGCATTGGGTCTATCTGAAGCTCTGGCCGAACCTCGCCTTCGACATCTATCCAGACCAGATCGACTTCATGCAGTTCGTTCCTTTGTCGGCGACGCGAACCATGCTGCGCGAAATCTCCTATGCGCTCCCCGATGCGCGCCGCGAGATGCGCGCGTCGCGCTATTTGAACTGGCGCATCAACCGCATCGTCAACGTCGAGGACAAGGATCTCATCGAGCGCGTGCAGGCGGGCTACGAGACCGCGCGTCATTCGGGCGGCTACGCGCCCGGACCGATCTCGCGCGACGAAATCTGCCTCAGGGACTTCGCCGAACGCCTGAAGCGCGCGCTGCCGATCGCGAGAGAGGCCGCGCGGCCGTCGCGCGAGGGGTTCGACAAGACGCGGGCCGGCGCAGTCAGTCCTTGACGCCCATGAGGCTCGCCAGCAGGAAAAGACAGGTCGCAAAGCCGCTGACGGTGAGGAGCGCGGCGCGCCGCTTGTCGGCCTCGCGTTCGGCGACGGCTTTTTCCTCCTGCGCCTTCCAGAAGCGGTCCTGCAGGCCGGCGTGCAGCGTCATCGCCTGGTCGAGGATCTCGTGCTCGAACTCGCCGACCGCCATGAAGGAGGCGTAGGCGAAATCGGCGGTCGCCGCTTCGCGCAGGGAATTGTAACGCTCGTTCACCGTCTTGAAGTCGATGGCGCCGGCGATCGCAAGCTCGCCGAGGATCGAGCGAAAGGGAAAGCCGCGATCGGTGATGGCGAGCGCGTAGAGATTGGCGACGATCCCCTTGTTGACGGACCGGTCGGCGGGATTGAGCGCGAACAGCATGTTCGCCTGGACCTGCGCATTGAAATAGGCGGACTGGGCCGTTCGCAGCGTCTCGGTGCGCGTCTCGATTGCGCGCATTTCCTCGGCGCGCGCCTCGGCCACGTCCTCGACGGCGTCGACAAAGTGAAACTGTCCGATGGCGCCGAAGAGCGACAGCGTGGTTGCGAGGATGAGAGTCGCGCCGCGCAGCACGCCCTTCCGGCGCTGAAAAAATGAAGCGCGCGACCGCGGCGCCGGCGGCGCCGGCGCTGCA
>JBEBFW010000269.1:0-4163 GCA_040081755.1 Parvularculaceae bacterium | reverse complement strand
CCGCATAGGCGCCTGAGCCGGAGAGGAACGCGACGCGGTCGCCGGCGGTGAAGCCGACAACGCCTTCGCCGACCTTTACGACGCGGCCCGCGCCCTCGCCCCCGAGAGTCGCCGGCAAGGCGACAGGATAGAGGCCCTTGCGCTGATAGATGTCGATGAAGTTGACGCCGATAAAGTCGTTTTCAACGAGAATTTGACCGGGGACCGGCGCCGGGGCGGGTCGCTCCTCAAGCGCCAGCAATTCGGGTCCGCCATGCGCGGAAAGGACGATCGCCTTCATCATATTCTCCGCACGCACCGTTCAGCGCGCGATGACCTCGATCTCGACCCGGGCGCCCAAAGGCAGCGCCGCGACCTGCACGCAGGTGCGCGCCGGGAAGGGTTCCTTCAGCGCGCTGGCATACGCCTCGTTCATGGCCGCATAGTCGGCCAGATCGATCAGGTAGACATTCGCCTTGACAATATCGTCGAGCGACTTGCCGTCGGCCTTTAAAACGTCCTTGATGTTCCTGAGAATCTGCGCGGTCTGTCCCTTCGCATCGGTGGCGACGAGCGTCATGGTCTTCACATCGATCCCGACCTGCCCGCTGAGGTATAGCGTCTTGCCGGCGCGAACGGCGGCGGAAAACGGCAATCCGGCCGGGGCCGGAACATCGAGGACTTCGCGCATTACAGTCTCCAATCCTTCAAATCCGCCACAATAGCGTCGCGCGCCCAATACCCCGGCCCCGGCGTAAAAGCGACCCGCTCAGCCGAGCAGCCGCTCGATGTCTGCGCGCCGCTCCATCAGCGCGCGGCGGCCCTCGGCGATGAACTCGTCCGCACGGTCGAAGGCGGTCGGCAGCGCGTTGCGCATGTCCGGGGCGAGCGAGATGTCCGGCGGCGCGATCTGCGCGTGGGCTCTTGCAAGATGAAGCTGGAAAATATCCGCGGCGGCGTAGGCCGTCTCGAACAAATGGGGCCTGGCGCGCGCCCGTTCCTTGGCGGCCTCGATCTGCGCATCGACCAGACTGCGCGTGTCGTCGATCAGCTTGGAGATCGCCGTCGAGACGGAAGGCTTCTCCTCCGCGGCAAGCGCTTCCGACATCTCCTCGGCGGCGGCGGCGGAAACGATCGGCGGCGGCGGATTGAACCTGTCGAGCACCCGCGGCACGGCGTTGAGATCGACCGATACGACGACATCGGCGCCGAGCGCGCGGGCAAGCGAGACCGGCGCTGGATTGGCGATCGCGCCGTCGACGAGCCAGCGGCCCTCGCGGCGCACAGCGTGGAAGACGACCGGGATCGCGCTCGACGCGCGCGCGGCCTCGAGGACCGAGCCCTCGGTCAGCCAGACTTCCTCCCCGGTGCCGAGATCGGCGGCGACCGCGCCGTATTTCACCGGAAGATCCTCAATGCGCCGGTCGAACGCCTCGAACGCCTTGAAAGCGGGCGCGGCGTTGACGAGGCCGCCTCGCGAGACGCTGAAAGCAAAGCTCTGCAGCGCCGACAAGGGCTTCAACTCCCGCGCCCAGGCCTCGAACTCCTTGAGGGCGCCCACGAGATAGGCGCCGCCGACGAGCGCGCCGACCGAGCAGCCGGCGACGATGTCGGGCTTGAGGCCGATTTCATCGAGCGCATTGAGGACGCCGACATGCGCCCAGCCGCGCGCCGCGCCGGAACCGAGGACCAAACCGAACTTCTTCGCCACGTCCGCCAATCCGTGTAAGGACTTGTTTACCAAATCGCAAAATCGTGACCAAAGTTTGAACGCCGGCGCCATCCCCGTCAACCGCAGCTTAACCAAGAAAGCCGATGTTAAGGGCCTTCGCGAGGCGCCATGGATGTCCGCTCGACCCCACTGCTATCGGCGCTGACAGAGCGCCTGAAGTTCCTGTCGGCTCGCACCGGCGTGATCGCGGAGAATATCGCCAACGCCGACACGCCGGGCTTCGTCGCCCGTGACCTCAAAGCCCCGGCAGCGCGGGCCGCCTCTATGCCGCTGAGGATGGCGGACCCCCGCCACATTGCGAATGCCGGTGCGCAGGGCCTCTCTCGCGTCGAATCGGCGCCCGATCCGGACGCGTCGATCAACGGCAACGAAGTATCGATCGAGACACAGATGATGAAGCTCTCGCAAACGCGGATGGACTATCAACTCGCCTCCACCATCTACCGCAAGAGCGTCGAGCTCGTGCGTCTGGCCGCGCGCGGCGGACGGTAAGGAATTGCGGCCTGCGCCGCGCACAAGGGACTGAGTAAAATGGACGACCTCTCGACGGCCTTGCAGATTTCCGCCGCCGGCATGCGTGCGCAGTCCGGGCGCATCAAGATCGTTGCGGAGAATATCGCCAACGCCGGATCGACAGCGGAGGCGCCGGGGCTTGCCCCCTACCGCCGCCAGGTGCCGGTTTTCTCGAGCCATATCGACCGCCAGCTCGGCGCGCGCCTCGTCGAGATCGACCGCGTGGCGCTCGATCCGTCGGCCTTCACGCTGAAATTCGATCCCTCGCACCCTTCAGCCAATGACGAGGGCTATGTCGAACTGCCCAACGTCAATCCCCTGGTCGAGATGATGGACCTGCGCGAGGCCCAGCGCAGCTACGAAGCAAATCTTGGCGCGCTCGATTCCGCGCGCTCGATGGCGGCGGCCACCTTGAGAATTCTGGAGTGAGCAATGACATACACGCGACACAATGAATCGCCGCCCGACCTTGACCCTGAAGTCGCCGCCCTGGTTCAGGCCTGCAAGGATGCGGATGTGGAGAAAAAGCGGCGAAACGGCGAGTTCGATCGCGCGGCGGCGTGGGGTCTCGACGGCAAGCCCATCGAACTGAAGTTGAGAATCGGCGCGACGGCCCTCATTTGCTCCGCAGCCGGACTGCTGTCCGCCTTGGGCGGGCTTATCCTGCTCAACTGGGCCGAGGCCGGCGCCTTCCATCTTCTCGTCTCGCAACTGCCGGCGGCGTCGCTCATCGGCTACGCCTTCGTGCGCGCCGAGAAGAAAGGCGCCGCCCGATGAAGCGTGTCCCAATAAAGGTTCTGGCGCTCGCCGCCGCACTGGCGGCGCCCGCCTCGGCGAGCGAGAGAGCGGCCGTCTCGCGCGCTGCGCTCGCGCCGGCGCCCACGGCCGGCGAGCCAGTCAATGCGAGCGTCAGCTACACGATCAACCTGCCTTTGAGCGAAGGGGCGATGCTCGTCGATGCCGCCAACAACCGCGCCTACAAGCGCTCGCTCTACCAGAAAGCGGCCGGCGAGTGCGAAGACTTCCTCGCGACCATCGCGAAACGCTGCCAGATAACGAGCATCAACGTATCGACCAACGAGAACCGCAACGCCGGCCAACCGGCGACGCTCTATGTGTCGGTCAATGTGAGCATGCAGTTTGTGCCGAAATAGGGTTCGATGTCGATCGACGCTTTGAGAGCCGCGCAGTCCTACCAGGCCGCCGCCCGCATCGGCGACGGCGCTCTGCGTGCAGATGACGCTCCTGAAACTAGGCGCGCCGGATTCGCATCGCTCGTTCAGGCCGCCGTTGCGGAGACTTCGGGAGCGCTGCGCGCGGGCGAGGCCGCCGCTACGCAGGTCGCCGCGGGCGAGGCCAGCCTCGTTGACGTGGCGACCGCCGTTTCGGCGGCGGAAGTCAGCCTCGAGACCGCCATCGCCGTGCGCAACAAGGTCGTCGAGGCCTATCAGGAAATCATGCGGATGCCGATCTAGTCTTGGGCGAGCGCGCCGGTAAGTGCGCGCCGGCTGTCAGGCGTTCAAGCTGATGGATCGCCTTGCACTCGGCCCATGTGATCGGGCATGCAGGACGGGCTCAAAGGAGAGCCCCCATGAAGCGCCTTCTCGTCGCTGCCGCTTTACTGCTCACGGTCGCGGCATGCGCGCGCAAAGACGCGGTGGAAACAGCGCCGGCTGGCGGTAAAAAAGAGCCTGCCGCGCCGGCCGCGATCGCGCCCGTCGCAACGGAGGCGCCCGCGGGCCGCTATGCGCTCGATGCGAGCCATGCGAGCCTCGTGTTCACGATCGACCACATCGGCTTCTCGAACTACACAGGGAACTTCACGCGTTTCGGCGCCGATCTCGATTTCGATCCAGCGGACCCCGGAAAAATGGCGGTGACGGCGAACATCGACACGCCGCGCGCCGAGCGGAAGAACAGATTGCCGACGGCCCAGGTG
>JBEBFW010000268.1:0-4172 GCA_040081755.1 Parvularculaceae bacterium | reverse complement strand
GAAACGGGGCTGTGGCGCTGCAGCGCCTCGCCGAGCGCGCCTTCGACCTCGTGCTGATGGACCTCCACATGCCGGTGATGGACGGGCTCGCCGCGACGCGCGCCATCCGCGCGGCAGCCGCGCCTTATTCGCGGACCCCGATTGTGGCGTTGACCGCCGCCGTATCGGAAGAAGACCGCGCGGCGAGCTTCTCGGCCGGCGTCGATGACTTCCTCGGCAAGCCGGTCAAGCGCGAGAAACTCGCCGCCACCGTGCGGCGGCTGACCGATGACCGCTGGGCGCGCGCGGTGTAGCGCGACGCCTGCCGGCTCAATTCGGATTGATCGGAAGGTCGTCGAGGCCGGGCGGCGCGTCGTCGTCCGCAGGCGCATCGCTCGCCGGGGCGTTTTCCGGCGAAGTCTCGCGTTCGGCCGCGCCTACGGCGGACGGGTTGTCGTATTCCCACTGGTTGTTGGCGGCGCGGGCGCGCGCGATTCCCGCCTTGATCGCCCCGGCCTCAGGATGAGCGGTCAGCGCATAGAGGCGATCAAGGGCGGCTTCGCCGTCTGCGCCGAGGCTGAAGCGCATATAGCCGAAGTCGAATTCGGCCGCCGGAACGCGCCCTTGCGCAAGGCGCGCTTCCTGGCTTCTCGCGCTGATCGCCCATTGATCGACGATCGCCGGCGAGCCGAGCGTCAGCAGGACGCCGATCCAGATGGCGGCCATCAGAGTGTTCAAAGGTCCGACCAAGGGCATCCAGCGCTTCGCCCCCCAGGCGAGTTCGGTCAGGAGGCCGGCGAACGCAACAAAGCTGTAGAGCGCCGCAAGGCCGGTCATGGCGAGGCCGATGATGCGCGGCGGCGTCAGGCCGTAGTCCTCGATGCGGAGCCAGAAAGCGTAGGCTGAAATGCCGGCGTAGACCGGAAAAGCGAGGAGAGCGATCAGCGTTGCAAGACGCAGCCAGGCGGCGGGCGGCTCGCCCTCGCCGTTCTGGTAGACGCCGTTGAAAATCAGCATGCCGACGAAGGCGAGCGCCAGCATGACGGCGCTGGGGTAGGGCGCGGCGAAGATCGGATCGACGCCCTTGATAGCGAGCACGGCGAGAAAGGTCAGCGAGAACACCGCTGTGATCGGCATCAGGATGCGCGCCAGAAGAAGGAGGAGGAAGCGAAACCCGCCGAGCGTCGATTGCAACCCGCGCATCAGCGCAATCGAGAGCCCGCCCATGGCGCCGACGAACGGCAGAATGAACCACGGCTCCTGAAAAAGCTTGTGGAACAACGCGACATCGAGGGACTTCAGCAATCCCGCCCAGGCGAAGAGCAGCACCAGCGACAGCGCTGCGATGAAGCCGGCGCCTCCTGAAATAACAGGAAGGGTGAGGCCGTGAAAAAACACATCCGCATAACGAGGCGGCGTCTTGCCGAGGAGCGCGGCCTTGGCGAGCGTCGCCATCAGATAGCCGGAGAGGGGCAGGCCGACGGCGATCCAGAACATATAAGGCCAGGGCGTCAGATGCGGCTCATTCATCCGCAAGCTGAGGGCGGACCAGGTGACGCCGCCGAGCACAGCCGCAATGGCGAGGGAGGGCGCGATGGCGCGCAGCATCGCGCCTCTTTCCGCCAGCAGCAGCAGCGCGGCTGCGAACGATCCGACGGCAGTCAGTGCGGCGAGCGGCGCTGCTTCCGGTTTTTCGCCCGCCCAGAAATCGACAATGGCGTAGCCGGCCGCGCCTGCGCCGAGCCCGACCAAGAGGCCCGTCAGCGCAAAGAGGCGCCCGAGCCGTCCCTCCTGTTCACTCATACCGCCCACCCGATCAGACCCGGAGAATAGCACGGCGCGGCGCCTTCCTCGATAGCCATTTCAGGCGAGGAGCGGGGCTTTCCCGGACGCGTGGGACCGTGTTCAGCGGAGGGCGCGTAAGGGTCGAAGCCGGGAGGCGCGGCTACTCCATGATGTCTTCGTCCCAGAGCGCCGGGTTCTCGCGGATGAACTTCGCCATCAGGGCGATTGAATCCGCGTGCTGAAGATCGATCACCTCGACGCCGCGCGAGCGCATCATGCGGGGGCTCAAGGAAGTGTAGCGTCATGTCTCGGTAGGTTCTGGAGACAGGGCGACGGCGAATGCGCTGTTCCGTCGGACCCTGCCCGAGATCGCGATGCGTTTGTTCTACATTCCACTGCGACGATCGCCATGCTATGCCAAGCTTGCCATAAGCGCCAACGAGGGGGCCCCATGAAACGCGTGCTGGCGTGGTTGCTGATTCTCGCTGTTCTTGCTCCAAAGCCGCTTCTTGCCGCCGCATTTTATGACGACCTGAAATGGCCGACAGTGAACGGCTACACGGTCATCAAGGTTTGCTACTTCGTCTCCAGGACGGGGACTGGCAGCGTAACTCAACTGATGACGCGTCTTCGCCGAGCGCTGGCGGGTTGGGAGCAAGGCTCGTCCTTGCGCTTTACAGGATTTGAGGATTGCCAGAATCTTACGGACGCGCAAAAAAATGACCACATCGTATTGAAGCTCTCATTCGACCGGTCGGACGCCACGAACTCCGCGGTTGGGACAAATGCCAAGTTCGTCAATGTGGCCCGCTCGGGTTCCCCACCTTATTATTCCACCGCGCTCAACGCCTGGGGCCGCGACTTCGCCAGCAATGTGAAGTGCTCAGAGGGCGATTTTCGTTGCATTGAGCAATATGGCTTACACGAATTTGGCCATGCCATCGGTTTCTATCACGAATTCGATCGCGCCGACAGGCCTGCCGCATGCGCCGCAAATACGGGCGGCGCATCACCCATCGGCAACACGATTACGAGCATCGGTCAACCCTGGCAGAGCGTCAGCGGCGCGGTGACAGTGTTCGGCCCTTATGATCGAACGTCGATCATGTCCTACGACAATGACTGCACAGACTACGATCCCCACGACGCCGATTCAAAGACCGTTCGGTTTGGGCAGTCCGTGCTTTCCGCCCAGGATCGGCTCGCGGTGCAGGCGGTTTATCCGGAACCAGCGCACGCGGATTGGGCCATCGGAGTCATTCCTCAGACGGCCGGCGATTGCGGCGGCAACGAGCCCATAACCGTTTACGTCGATGCCGAAGACACCGACCCCGAATCCAGGACAACGGGTTGGACGGGCGCAATTAGGGCCGACCGCAACGTCTGGCTCCAATTCTGCCGTGTGAAACTGGATCCGAGCGTGCCGGCGCACCGGGATTTCTTTCACCACGCGGCCAAGGGCGAGTTCATGGTGTTGAAGCTCGGGAAAGACTGCCCCGTCGGACACACAATCGGCATCGGCATGGACGATGAAGACGGCGACGATAACGAAAACTACGTCTCAGGGAATATCGCGCCCGGTTCGCAGGACCGAAATACAAAGCTTCAGTTTTGCGTTTATGACCACCGATGGATCGGCAACGACGACGCGCCGTTCAATGATTTCCCGGACCTCGGATTTGAGTATGGAGTCTTTGGTGCGCCGCAACTCGGCTCCACTTCGGGGAGCGTGTTTATCGACAACGAGGACGACGGAAACATAAACACGTTCAGTTACCCGCTGAGCAAAACGCCCGCCGAACAGACGGGATTCAAGACCGAGAAGGGGCTCATTGAATACCCGGGTCTCTTCAAATTGGATCGAAATACGTTGTTCTACACGGTCAAGGTTCGCTAGGCGATTTTTTGGAGGCGCCCGCCGGCAGGTCGCCTACTCCATGATGTCTTCGTTCCAGAGCGCCGGGTTCTCGCGGATGAACTTCGCCATCAAGGCGATTGAGTCCGCGTGCTGAAGATCGATCACCTCGACGCCGCGTGAGCGCAGAAACTCTTCGTTCCCGCCGAAATTCTTCGTGTCGTTCACGACGACGCGCGCGATCTTGAACTGAACGATTGTGCCTGAGCACATCATGCAGGGACTCAAGGAGGTGTAGAGCGTCGCATCGCGATAGGTCTTCTGGCGGCCGGCTTTTCGCAAGGCGTCCATTTCGCCATGAGCGATCGGATCGCCCTGCTGCACACGCTGGTTATGCCCTGACGCGAGCAGCTTTTCCCCGCGCGCGAGGACCGAGCCGATCGGCAAGCCGCCATTGTCGGCGCTTTTCTTCGCTTCCAGAAAGGCGAGTTCGGCGAAACGGCGGTCTGAGGTGGTGAGCATATGGAGATTGGGGATTGATGCAAGATAGACT
>JBEBFW010000060.1:0-15099 GCA_040081755.1 Parvularculaceae bacterium | reverse complement strand
CAGCGCGACGATCGTCGCCAAAGCCGCAACGCATGAGGCGAAGACGAGGCTTTTGCCGCCGACATTCTGAATGTCGAGGCGCGGGGCTGCCGCAACGAAGGAGATCGCGGCGCCGGCGGCAAGGGCGACCATCACCATAAAGACGAGAACGCCTGCAAGCGGCCGGCGCGATGCAAACGCGGCGAGCGGCAGAAACATCAGCGGAAAGGCGATCCCCGCCAGGGCCCAGTTGAGAATGTCGCCGACCTGCCCGATCATGTTCAGAACGAAAACACGTTGCGGCGCATGGCCATGAACGCCTCGTCGGAGATGCGGCCCCATTCCTGCGAGCGGACGAGCGAGGCCTTGTAGCTCTCGAAGATGCGCCGCGAGATGTCATCCGTCGCGGCGATCTCCTCGAGAACAGCCTTCGATTCGCGAGCGAGCGCCGCCGTCACGTCGGCAGGCATCTGGCGAAGCTCGACGCCGTGATTCTTCACCAGCTGTTCGAGCGCGACAGCGTTGTAATGCCCGTATTCGGCTAACGCGAGTTGATTGGCCTGCCGGCAGGCCGCCGTGACGATCGCCTTTTCCTGGGCGCTGAAACTCTCCCAGAGCTTCAAGTTGGTTCCGAGGCCGATCTGCGCGCCGGGCTCATGGAAGCCCGGCCAATAATAGAACTTCGCTTCGCGGTAAAATCCGAAGGCCTGATCGTTCCAGGGTCCGACCCACTCGGTGCCGTCGATCGCGCCGGACTGGAGCGCCGAGTATATTTCCCCGCCGGGGATGTTCACCGCCGAGGCGCCGATGCGGCGCAGCACCTCGCCGCCGGCGCCCGGCATGCGGATCTTCCGGCCGCGGAGATCTTCCAGCGATCCGATCGGCTCCTTGAACCAGCCGCCCATCTGGTGGCCGGTGTTTCCGGCGGCGAGGGGCTTGATGTTGAAGGGCGCGGCCAGTTCGTCCCACAGCGCCTGGCCGCCGCCGAACTCCGTCCACGCCATGATTTCGGTCGCGGTCATGCCGAAGGGCACTGCAGTGAAGAAGGGATAGGCCTTGGACTTGCCCACCCAATAATACTCCGCACCGTGATAGAAATCGGCCGCGCCGTTGGCGACGGCGTCGAACGCCTCAAAGGCGCCGACAAGCTCTCCCGCGGCGAAGACGCGCACGGTCATCGATCCGCCGCTCAACTCGCCGATGGACTGGGCGACGCGTTCGGCGGCGGTTCCGAGACCTGGAAAATCCTTCGGCCAGGTCGTCACCATTTTCAGTTCGCGCCTCGCGAGCGCGCCCGCGGTCCCGATAACGCCCGGAGCCGGCGCGCCGCAATCGCAACCGGCGAGCGCAGCGGCGCCGAGCGCGCCGCCCGCGAGAAATTTCCGACGTTTCATGGACTGCGCCGCCTGCCCGTGAGCGCCGCTTTTCTTATGGCCGTCGCGTCAGCGGGTCCCGATCAGGTCGAGCGATCCATCCGGACCCAGCCCGTCGCGGTCAGCTTTTCGAGCGGCTGGAAGGAGGCCTTGTAATCCATTTTGGGCGAACCATCCACCCAATAGCCGAGGTAGACGTAAGGCAGGCCGAGATCGCGTGCGAGCGCGACATGATCCAGAATCATAAAGCGGCCGAGGCTGCGCGCTTCTTCGTCGGGTTCGAAGAACGAGTAGACCATGGAGAGGCCGTCGGTCAGCCGGTCGGAGAGGGCGCAGGCGACGAGGCGCTCCTCATCGTGCGCGTCGCGCGCCGCATATTCCAGAATCATGGTGTGGACGGATGTCTCCTCCACCATGGACGCGTAATCGAGGACGTTCATGTCCGCCATGCCGCCGTCCTCGTGGCGCGCATCGAGATATCCGCGCAGGACCGAGAACTGTTCGCTGGTGGCCTGAGCGGGCTTCATGCGCCGCGAGAGGTCGGCGTTGGCGCCGAGCGTGCGCTTGCGCGAGCGCGTCAGCTTGAAGTCATCGACGACAATCCGGACCGGCACGCAGGCCTGACAGGCATCGCAGGCGGGAACGTAGATGATGTTCTGCGAGCGCCGAAAGCCGCGACGCGTGAGGATGGCGTTGAGCGAGGGCGCCGCCGGGCCCGACAGGTAGGAGAAAACCTTGCGCTCCGTTCGGCCGGCGAGATACGGGCACGGCGCCGGCGCGGTGATGAAAAAATCACCGGTCTCAAGGCCGAGGCGGCGGGCGATGTCCTCGTTACGCATTCAAACATCCTAACCCCCGATTCTTAGCGGGCGATTAGCGGCCCGGCAATGAGCCGTCGGCGGCGGTGATCCTATAACCTGCCGACAGCCTCGAAATAGATCGGCGCAACGATCGAATAGACAATCCAGATGAGGACAAGCATGGGGCCGCCCACCTTCACATAGTCCATGAACTTGTAGTGGCCGGGCGTCATCACGAGAAGGTTTGTCTGATAGCCGATAGGCGTGACGAACGGGCAGTTGGCGCCATAGATGACGGTGAGCGCCAGCGGCAGCGGGTCAATGCCGGCGAGCCTTGCCGCATTGACGGCGATCGGCATGAGCAGCACCGCCGTCGCGTTGTTGGAGAGCACATTCGTGGTGAGGGCGCTGACGGCAAAGACCGCCGACATGAGCGCGGCCGGGCCGAAATTCTCGGCGATCGGCGCCAAAAGGCCGCCAAGCAGCAGGGCGCCGCCGGTTTCCTCAAGCGCCAGACCCATGGCGAGCGAGGCGCCGATCAGAAGATAAATGCGCCGGTCGAAGGCGCGCGCCGCCTGGCGGATGTTGAGGCAGCCGAAGGCGAGCATGGCGAGCACGCCGCACGGCGCTGTGATCGAGATCGGCATCCAGCCGATCGCCGCCGTCGCCACGACGCCGATGAAGATCAATCCGGCGGTCAGCGCGTTGCGGGGCGCCGGCAACCCGGTCAGCGACCACTCAAGGAGAAGGACGTCGCGGTCGGCGCGCAGCGCCTGAACATTCTCGACGGTGCCGAGAATGAGCAGCACGTCGCCGTTCTCAAGGCGGATCGAACTCATCCGTCCACGGATCATGCGGCTGCGGCGCTCGATGCCCAGAATGACGCAGTTGGTCTGATAGTGGAAACCGATCTGCGAGATGGTCCGCCCGCCAAGCCTCGACCCCGGGGCGACGACCGCCTCCACCATGGCGAGCTGGGCGCGCGGCTCGGGGCGACCCTCATCCTCGATCGCGACTTCGGCGAGCACGCTGTCGACGGTCCCGGGGTGCTCCTTCATCAGCCGCGTCAGGGCCGCGCGCGTCGCAGCCACGATGACGATGTCGCCGATCTGGAAGCGGAAGTCGTCGAACGGTGGCAGCATCGCTTCCTCGCGACGCTGCACCATGCGCACGGTGATGTCCGGCAGATCCGGAAAGAGACCGGCCACCGGCTGCTTGCCGACAAGGAAATGGCCGCGCGCCAGTTCGAACTGCGCGATGAACTGCCGGTTCTCGCGCTCGCCCGATTTGTCGTCGGGCGACCGATGAGGCAGAAGCAGGCGGCCGGCGGTGGCGAGATAGAGCATGCCGACAACTGCGATCAGGGCCCCCATCGGGGTCAGATCCCAGAAGCCTATTTCCGCGCCGGCCGTCTTCTGGAAGACGCCGGCCGCAAGGATGTTCGTCGATGAGCCGATCAGGGTCGTCGCGCCGCCGAGAAGGGCGATGAACGACAGCGGCATCATCACGCGCGAGGGCGGTATTTTGGCCGCCGTCGCCATCGCGGCGACGATCGGCAGGAACATGACGACCACCGGCGTGTCGTTGAGGAAGGCGCTGACCAGCACCACAAGGATGAAGATGGCGCCCACGACGAGCGTCTTTTGCACCTCGACCGCGCGCAGGATGTATTTCGTCGGCAGATCCATCGTGCCCGACTGAAAGATGCCCTGCGCCACGATGAGGAGGCTGAGGACGGCGACCAGAGCCGGGTCGGCGAACCCGGCGAGGAGGTCCTTCGAATCGATGATGGAGGCGCGGGACTCGTCCCGAATCGGCGCCAGTTCAAAGAGCAGCATCAGGGCGACGACGATCGAGACCGAAATGATCTCTACGGACAGCCGGTCGCTGGCGTAGGCGACGATCGCCCAAGCGATGATGGCGAGCGTCGCCCACATCTGCCATGGCGAACCCGACAAGGTCTGCAACACGCTGTCCAAGACCGACATCCGGATGCGGCTCCCGCCGGCTTTGCCGCCTTTGTATTTGCACGGTTTGGTGCTAGGCGCACAAGACTTGACTGTTGACACGCCTTCGCCGCCGGCGCGGCCGGAGCGGAAACGCGTTGATGACCGATCCCTTCAGACCGCTGAAAAACGCCTTCGGACGTTTTGCGACCGGCGTGGCGCTCGCCGGGTGCCGGGACGCGCAGGGCGCGCCGGTCCTTCTGACGGTCAATTCGTTCGCCTCGGTTTCGCTGGAGCCGCCGCTTGTCCTCTGGTGCATCGAGAATAAGGCCTCGACGTTCGGCGCGTTCATGGCCTCGCCCGGCTATTCCCTCAATATTCTGAAGGCGGATCAGCAGGCGCTCTCGGACCGCTTCGCTGCGCACGATCCGCCGCCGCTTCAGAGCATCGAGTATGAAGCCTGGACGACTGGCGCCCCCATCTTGCGCCAGCGCCTCGCCGCTTTCGATTGCCTCGTGAAGGACCGGCATGAAGCCGGAGACCACGTCATCCTGATCGCCGAGGTGGTGAGGTTCGACGCCGGCGCCGGGGCACCGCTTCTCTATTTCGCCAGCAAATATATGGAAGGTCCGGAGACTGAACGATGAAGTGCGCATTCCTGGGGCTCGGCGTCATGGGCTATCCGATGGCGGGACACCTGAAGGCCGCCGGGCATGACGTCGCCGTCTATAATCGAACCCTCGCGCGTGCCGACAAATGGGTTGCCGAGCATGGCGGGCGCGTCAGCGCCGATGCCGCTGAAGCCGCCGCCGGCGCCGAGATCGTCTTCTCTTGCCTTGGCGATGACCCCGATGTCGCCATGGTCGCCGCCGCTGCGGCGCCCGGGCTGAAGCGCGGCGCTGTCTTCGTCGATCACACGACCGCGTCGCCGGCGCTGGCGCGCAAGCTCCACGGCGACTTCGCCGAGATCGGCGTCGCCTTCGTCGATGCGCCCGTGTCCGGCGGCGAGGCGGGCGCCAAAGCCGGCAAACTCTCGGTGATGTGCGGGGGCGACGGCGCTGCCGTCGAGAGCGCGCGCGTCGCCATGGCGGCTTACGCGGCGCGCGTCGTTCACATCGGGCCAGCCGGCGCCGGACAGCTATGCAAGGCGGTCAATCAGATCTGCATAGCCGGCCTGGTGCAGGGCCTCTCCGAGGGCGTGCATTTCGCTCAAGCTGCGGGGCTCGACATCGAGAAGGTGCTGGAAGCGCTCTCCGCCGGCGCTGCGCGTTCGTGGCAGATGGAGAACCGCGCGCGCACCATGGCGGCCGACGAATTCGAGTTCGGCTTCGCCGTCGACTGGATGCGCAAGGACTTACGAATCGCGCTTGCCGAGGCGCGCGAGAACGGCGCGCGCCTGCCGGGAACGGCGCTCATCGACCAGTTCTACGCCGATCTGCAGGCGATGGGCGGCGGCCGCTGGGACACGTCGAGCTTGATACGAAGGCTGCGCGACTGACAACGGCAATGGGCAATGGGCAATGGGCAATGGTAGGCTCGCTCGCGAGGCCGAGCCTTCGGTCTTGCCGTGTGATTGTCGAGGCCGGATCCCTCGATTGCCCATTGCCCATTGCCCATTGCCCATTGCCCGGAGCTCCTAGATGTCCGCCGTCCAAACCGCACGCCCCTCTTGGAAAACCGACGACCTCGTACTTTTTGAAGAGGAGGCTTACAAATTCTTCTCGCGCGAGCTGACGCCCCATGTCGAGAAATGGCGCGAGCAGGGGAAGGTCGATCGCTGGGCGTGGGAGAAGGCGGGCGAGGCCGGGCTTCTCTGCATGTCGATGCCGGAGGAATATGGCGGGGCCGGCGGCACCTTCGCGCATGAGCAGATCTTCTGCGAGCAGCAGGTGAACGCCGGCGTCGAGGGGTTCGGCGCCGGGCTCCATAACTGCATCGTCGCGCCCTACATTCTCCACTACGGCACGGAAGAGCAGAAGCGCCGCTGGCTGCCGCGCATGGCGAAGGGCGAACTCATCGGCGCGATCGCCATGACCGAGCCGGGCACCGGCTCCGATCTTCAGGCGGTGAAGACGACGGCGATCAGGCGCGGCAACCAATATGTCGTGAACGGATCGAAGACCTTCATCACCAACGGTCAGACCGCGAATTTGATCATCGTCGTCGCCAAGACGGACCCCGCCGAGGGCGCCAAGGGCGTCTCCCTCATGGTGGTCGAGACCGATGACGCGGACGGCTTCAAGCGCGGGCGCAACCTCAAAAAGCTCGGCAACAAGGCGCAGGACACTTCGGAGCTCTTCTTCGACGAGGTGAAAATTCCGACGGAGAACCTTCTTGGCACGGCGGAAGGGCAAGGGTTCTTCCAGCTGATGGCGCAGCTCCCGCAGGAGCGCCAGCAGATCGCCGTCATCGCTATCGCCGCGATCGAAAAGGCCCTCGAACTCACCATCGCCTATGTGAAGGAGCGCACGGCTTTCGGGCGCCCGATCCTCAGCTTCCAGAACACGCAGTTCAAGCTTGCCGAGTGCAAGGCGAAGGCGACCATGGCGCGCGTCTTCGTCGACTATTGCACCGGACTTCTTCTCGAAAAGAAGCTCGACGCGACGACGGCCTCCATGTCGAAAATGCTGCTCACCGATCTCGAAAACGAGATCATCGACGAGTGCCTGCAGCTCTTCGGCGGCTACGGCTACATGGACGAATATCCGATCAGCCGCATGTACGCCGACGCGCGGGTGCAGCGCATCTATGGCGGCACCAACGAAATCATGAAGCTGCTGATCGCGCGGTCGCTCTAGACGAGGGATGGTCATGGCCGAGACGCGCAAGCAGCTCGAGAATTTTCGCTTGCCGACGAACCTGAAGCTCGCTCTGCTGTGGGCGTCGCTGATGTCCCTCTACATCTACAACGACTATTTCAGCATGTATCTCCCCGGAACGATCGAGGACATGACCGCCGGACGCATCGGCCCGTTGGGAGAGGCGACGGACCTTGTGTTCATCGGCGTCTCGATGCTTCTTGCGATCCCGGCGCTGATGATCTTCCTGTCCGGCGTGCTGCCGCCGCTGATCAACCGTGCGCTGAATATCGTTCTCGGCTTGGCCTACACGGCCGTGGAAGCCTTGACCTTCATAGGGTCGCGGCCGTCCTACCAGATCGTCGTCGCCTTTGAGATCGCGGTCACCCTTGCGATCGTCTGGCATGCTTTGCGCTGGCCGAAGACGTCTGCGAACTGAGTTCGAGGAGGATTTCCCATGAAATACAACGGCAAGACCGCCTGGATCACCGGCGCCTCTTCCGGCATCGGCGAGGCGCTGGCGCTTGAGTTCTCGAAACGCGGCGCACGCGTTATTCTCTCCGGTCGGCGCACGGATGAATTGAATCGCGTCGCCAAGGCCTGCGCCGGCGAGACGCTGGTTCTGCCGTTCGAGGCGACCGATTACGCCGCGCTGCCTGCGATCGTTGGCAAGGCGCTCGCCTGGAAGAGCGGGGTCGATATCCTGATGAACAATGCCGGCGTCAGCCAGCGCTCCCTTGCTCTCGATACGGATTTCGAAACCTACCGCCGGCTGATGGAGATCGATTTCTTCGCGCCGCTGCGCCTGACGCAGCTCATTCTTCCATCGATGGTCGAGCGCCGCGCCGGCCACATCGGCGTCATCAGTTCGGTCGCGGGCAAAGTCGGCGCGCCGCTGCGCACCGGCTATTGCGCCGCCAAGCACGCCTGCGTCGGTTACTTCGATGCGCTGCGCGCCGAAGTCGAAAAGGCCTACAATATCGGCGTCAGCGTCATCGAGCCGGGTTCGGTGAGGACTGGCGTCGCGCGCAACGCCTTGAACGGCGACGGCTCGGCGCGCGGCCGCTCCGACCACAACATCGACAACGGCATGGACCCGGCACGGGCCGCCGGGGTCATCCTCGACGGCATCGCCGCCGGCATGCGCGAAATTCCGGTGGCGGAAGGCATGGAGCTCGCCGCCCTCACGCTGCGCGCCGAAAATCCGGATGGGCTGTTCGCCATGCTGGCGGAACAAGGCGCGCGCCTCGCCGCCGAGCGAGAGCAAAGCGGTGCGACCCCGGACCCGCAGCGAACCAACGCATGAGCCCGATTTGAAGGCGAGCCCGGCCCGGGCTAATCTCACGCCTCTGGTGCGGGGCGGGTATGTCCGGGATTGACGGCGCGAGCGAAAATGAAGGTGCGGAACCGCCGCTCTCGGCGCCTTCCGCTGCGCCCGTCGCCGGCCAGCCATCGAAATCGAAGACGGCGCGCTCGCCCGCAGGGGCGCTCGGCGCTGCGCTCGGCTGGGCGTTCGTCGCGCTTTTCTACGGCTCCATTCTCTGGGCGCTCGCCTATCGCTTTCTGCCCCCGCCGGCGACGTTCACCATGGTCGAACGCAAGCTCTCCGGCGAGGACGTTCATCATCCGTGGACCCCTCTTTCTGGGATTTCCCCGCATTTGGTCCGCGCCGTGATCGCCGCGGAGGATTCGAGATTCTGCACGCACAAGGGGCTCGACTACGAAGCGATCGACGAGGCGGTCGGCGACAACAAGAGCGGCAAGAAGCGGCGGGGCGCATCGACCATCAGTCAGCAGACGGCGAAGAACGCCTTTCTGTGGAACGGCGGCGGCTGGGTCCGGAAGGGCGCCGAGGCCTGGTTCACGCTGGTGATCGAGACGACCTGGCCGAAGCGACGGATCATGGAGGTCTATCTCAATATCGCCGAATGGGGCGACGGGCACTTTGGGGCGGAAGCGGCGGCCCGCGCGCGCTTCGGCAAGAGCGCCGCGGATTTGACCAAACAGGAAGCGGCGCTCCTCGCCGCGGTCTTGCCGAGCCCCAACAAATGGCGCGTGGACCCGCCGGGCCCTTACGTGCAGCGCCGCGCGGGCATGTTGCGCAAGCGCATGGACGTCGTGCGCAGCGAACGGCTCGACGCCTGCGTCCTGAAATAGCCCAGGGCGCTGCGGCGAAGGCCGCCTCAAACAACTGTCCTCGACAAGGGGCGGCGCCCATCCCTAAAACCATCGTCTGGACAGGACCTATCGGCGAAGGGGCGGAACAATGAACCGGATTGTGATCGGCGGCCTCGCCGCCATTCTCGCTGCGGGCGGGGGCGGCGCCTGGTGGATAATGAGCCGGCAGGCGGCGCCCCTCGTCGCTGAGGCGGCGGCCAGCACGCCGACTGAGGAAATAGCGGAGCCGGGCGAGAAGATTGCGCCGGAGGCGGATGCGTCGGCGCAGGATTCAACGCCCCTTGTCGCTGAGAGCGCCCCCGTCATCTCCGCAGCTCTTGCGTCGCAAACGATCTCCATTGAACGCGGCGCCTGTTTTGGTCCGTGCCCGATGTACAAGGCGACGGTCTATGGCGACGACAGGCTCGTGTTCGAGGGGCGCAAGTTCATCGCCAGCGAGGGCATGCACGAAAAGAAGCGCGCCGACGGGCTGTTCAATCGCCTGCTCGACGTCGCGAAGCGCCACAATTTCGCGTCCATGGATACGAAGTGGCCGGACGAGAAGGGCCTCAATTGTCCCGAGCCGCCGACCGATCTGCCGACCGTGACGATTATCTACGCAACGGCCGACATCAGCCACGGCGTCACCTATTATGAAGGCTGCGGGGGAACGCCCGCCGCCGAGCGCGTCGAGGCGATGGTCGCCGACATGGACAAGGCGCTCGCCCTTGGCGACATGGTCGGCAGCCGCGAGGACTGGTACGGCAAGCGCAGCGCGCCGGACAAGTGAGCGGGCGGAGGTTTTCGGTTTTCGTGGTTAGGGATAGATTCGTCCCGAATCCGAAGTTCGCGCCATTTGTCGCTGGTCTCGGGGACCGAACGCCAGGAACACGGATTCAATGTCAGAACTCCTCCTCGAAATTCTCTCTGAAGAAATCCCCGCGCGCATGCAGGCGCGCGCCGCGGCCGATCTCGAAAAGCTGATGAACGAGAAGCTTTTGAGCGCGGGGTTTCTGCCCGAAGGCGTGAAGGCGTTTTCAACGCCCCGCCGTTTGGCGCTCGTGGCGACGGGCCTGCCGCGCCGTCAGCCCGACCGGAAAGAAGAAAAGAAGGGCCCACGCGTCGGCGCCCCCGAAAAAGCCGTCGAGGGGTTCCTGAAATCAGCGGGGCTTTCCTCGCTCGATCAATGCGAGATTCGTGACGACAAAAAAGGCGCCTATTACGTCGCGGCGATCGACGAGAAAGGCCGCGAGACGGCAGAGGTCTTGCGCGCCGCCGTTCCCGAGATCGTCGCCGCCTTCCCGTGGCCGAAATCCATGCGCTGGGGCGATGGCGAGTTGCGTTGGGTGCGCCCGATTCACTCGGTTCTGTGCGCTTTCGACGGCGAGATCGTGCCGCTGGTCATCGACGGCATTGCGGCGAGCGACCAAACGCGCGGCCATCGCTTCATGGCGAACGGCGAAATCCGCGCACGGAGCTTCGAGAGCTACGCGGCGGCGCTGAAATCAGCCAAGGTGCTGATCGACCGCGATGAGCGCATCGCGCTCATCAGAGGCGAGGCGAAGACGCTCACCGAGGCGCAGGGGCTGACGCTTGTCGATGACGAGGGGCTTTTGAGCGAGGTTGCGGGCCTTGCCGAATGGCCGGTCGTTATGATCGGTTCTTTCGACAGGAAGTTCCTCGCGCTCCCGGACGAGGTGCTGACCGCGGTCATGCGCGGGCACCAGAAATATTTCTCGGTGAAGGACCCGAAGACGGGGCGCCTCGCCAACAAATTCGTCTTCGTCGCCAATATCGAGGCGCCGGACGGCGGCAAGGCCATGCGGCCCGGCTATGAGCGCGTGCTGACCGCGCGGCTCTCAGACGCCTGGTACCTCTACAACAAGGATTTGCAGCGACCCCTTGAAGGTCGCATCGCCGATCTCGACCGCGTCACCTTCTTCGAAGGCCTCGGCTCCGTCGGCGACAAGGCCCGCCGCGTCGCGGCGCTGGCGAAGGAGATCGCGCCCAAGGTCGGCGCCGATCCGGCATCGGCGGAACAGGCGGCGCTGCTTGCGAAAGCCGATTTGACTTCCGCGATGGTCTATGAATTCCCCGAGCTGCAGGGGATCATGGGCCGGTATTATTATCTGGCGCAGCAGGCCCAGCCGGCCCTTCGTGACGCCGGCCTGCGGCCGGCTCCTCAGGGTGAGGCTGGGGGAAAAGCCTCAAATCGAACGCAGCCTCATCCTGAGGAGGCGCGCAGCGCCGTCACGAAGCCTCATCCTGAGGAGGCGCGCAGCGCCGTCACGAAGGACGCAGCCGCGATCGCCGACGCCATCCGCGATCACTACAAGCCCAAAGGCGCCGACGATGATGTTCCGACCGCGCCGGTTTCGGTCGCCGTCGCGCTCGCTGACAAGATCGATACGCTGACCGCGTTCTGGGCGATTGGGAAGAGGCCGACGGGATCGAGCGATCCGTTCGCGCTGCGACGCGCGGCGCTCGCTGTAATACAGAGCGTCTTAGCGAATGGCACCCGACTAATTCTTAAAAACAAATTTCAGGAAAGCCTTGGCCGACTCGACCAGCAATTCGCTTACAATAGGCTCGAAGACGCGAACGCTGCTTTCGCGAAGGCCGCCCTAACTCCGGGGGTTGCGCATGTCTCTATTACGACGGAGTCATTCGGCCACGGACAGAAGGCGAGCTTTGACATCGGCCGCATTTCCGGCGAACTCCTCATCTTCTTCCACGACCGTCTCAAAGTCTACCTCCGCGACAAGGGCCATCGCCACGACCACATCGACGCCGTGCTGACGAAGGCGGACGGATCGCTCGAAGACGATCTCGTATTGATCGTCATGCAGCTCGAAGCGCTGGAAGCGTTCCTGAAAACCGATGACGGCGCCAATCTCGCGGCGGCCTACAAGCGCGCCGCCAATATTCTGAAGGCGGAGGAAAAGAAGGATGTAGGGCGGATGAAATCCGCCAGCGGAGCTTCAACGGACGATGGCGCTCGTGGCGAGGGCATGGCGGATTTCATCCGCCCTGCGGACGAATCGCTCCTCAGGCTGCCTGAAGAAAAGGCGCTGCACGCCGCGCTGAAAGCCGTCGAGCAACACGCCGAGGCGGCCGTCAGGGAGGAGAAATTCGCCGACGCGATGGCGGCGCTCGCGTCGCTCCGCCGTCCCGTCGATTCCTTCTTCGACAAGGTGACGGTCAACGATCCCGATCCCGCGCTGCGCGCCAACCGTCTGGCGCTCCTCGCGAGGCTGCGCGCCGCGACCGCGCGCGTCGCCGATCTCTCGAAGCTCGAAGGCTGAGGGGCGGGAGGAGCGATGACCTCCGACCTCGTCATCGACGTCAAGGGTCTCACCAAGAAGTTCGGTAACAAGACTGTCGTCGATCATTTCGATCTCGCGGTGCCGAAGGGCGTCATCTACGGATTCCTCGGGCCCAATGGCTCGGGCAAGACGACGACCATCCGCATGGTTTGCGGTCTGCTGCGCCCGGACGAAGGCTCGGGGACGTGTCTCGGTTTCGACGTCATCAACGACAGCGCGACGATCAAGGAGAACGTCGGCTACATGACGCAGCGCTTCTCCTTGTACGAAGATCTTTCTATCCGCGAGAATCTCGAATTCATGGCGCGGCTCTACAGCCTCGACGATCGCCGCGCGCGCGTCGATGCGGCGCTGGTCGATCTCGGGCTCGAAGCGCGGGCGGGCCAGCTCGCCGGCAAGCTCTCCGGCGGCTGGAAGCAGCGCCTCGCGCTCGCCGCCTGCATGATCCACGAACCGCAACTGCTCCTGCTCGATGAGCCGACCGCCGGCGTCGATCCCAAAGCGCGCCGGGATTTCTGGGACACCATCCGCCGCTATGCGGCTCAGGGCGTGACGACGCTCGTCTCGACGCACTACATGGACGAAGCGGTGCAATGCGACCGCATCGCCTATATCGCCTACGGACGAAAACTGCTCGATGCGCCGACCAAGGAAATTCCCGCGCGCATCGGCCTCAAGGGCTATGAGATCGTCGCCGACGACCTCGAGGAGCCGGCGCGGCGCCTGAAGAACGCGGCGGGCGTCGAGGTCATGGCTCGCTTCGGCGCGGCGATCCACGCCTGCGGGCGGGATGCGGCGGCGCTCGAAGCGGCGGTCCATCCGCTCGCCGCCCTGCCCGGCGCGCGGGTGACGCCCATTGAGCCTGGCCTCGAAGAGGCGTTCATCTTTCTGATGAGCGAGGCGAGGGACAACTTTGAGGCGTAGGAGGGCGTCGATGTTCGTTCGGCAACCGGCAACCGGGGGCGCCATGATCTCCCGCGCCCTCTCGCGCATCCTCGCCATCTTCATGAAAGAACTCGTGCAGATGCGCCGGGACCGGATCACCTTCTCGATCATGATCGCCGTGCCGATCATGCAACTGACGCTTTTCGGCTTCGCCATCAACACCGACCCGCGCAACCTGGCGACGGCGGTGCTCCTCAAGGACAATGGCCCGTTGACGCGAAGCATTCTCTCCGGCCTCAGGCAGTCGACCTATTTCGACATCACACAGGAGGCGCGCAGCGAGGCGGAGGGCGAGGCGATGATCCGCTCCGGGAAGGTCTCCTATCTCATCGTCATCCCGGAGAATTTCGAGCGCGATTTCGTCCGCGGCGACCGGCCGGACATTCTTGTCGCGGCGGACGCGTCCGATCCGGTCGCCGCCGCCGGCCCGGTGAACGCCGTGCGCGACGTCGCCATGCGTGCGCTCGCCGCCGATTTCGACCGGCTGCCGGCGCGCCTCAGGCCGCAGCCGCCGCCGGTGAATGTGGTGGTGCACCGGCAGTACAATCCCGCCGGCATCACAGCGTTCAACATCGTTCCGGGCCTCCTCGGCATCATCCTCACCATGACGCTGATCATGATCACCTCGGTCGCGCTGACGCGCGAGGTGGAGCGCGGCACCATCGAGGCGCTGCTATCGACGCCGGTGCGCCCCCTCGAAGTCATGATCGGCAAGACGACGCCTTACGTGGTCGTCGGCGTCATCCAGACGCTGGTGGTCATCGCCGCCGCCATTCTCGTTTTCAAGATTCCGTTCGAGGGCGACATCCCGACCTTCGTGCTGGCGATGCTCGTCTTCATCATGACCAATCTCCTTCTCGGCTATCTCATTTCGACGGTCGCCAAGACCCAGCTGCAGGCCGTGCAGATGACGTTTTTCGTGTTCCTGCCGTCGATCCTTCTTTCGGGCTTCATGTTTCCCTTCCGCGCCATGCCGGAATGGGCCCGCGCCATCGGCGAGTGCCTGCCGGTGACGCATTTTCTCCGCATGGTGCGCGAGGTGACGCTCAAGGGTGCGGGCGTTGAGGATGTCATCGGCGATCTCTGGCCGCTGGTCCTCATCATGGCGGTGCTGGCGACGGCCGCCGTGCTGCGGTTCAGACGCACGCTCGACTGACCTAATGGCCGGTTCGACAAGGTGAATCGACTGGGTGAACGGCCCCTTAACTATTTTCGCAGATGCTCCGGGTCAGGAGGATGCACCCATGGAATCCATTTTCGACTTCTATTCGTTCACGCTGATGCTCGTATCGATCGGGCTCTTCGTCGTCAGGTATCTGCGGGCCAATCCGCCGATCTATCCCTACCTGATCATCGCCTGCACCTGCTATGTCGGGAACGCGCTCGGCGAGTCGGGCGGCGGCATCTTCGCCATGGCGCTCCTCGTCGCGGCGTCCTTCTCGTTCCTCGGCTGCCTCCTCTATCCGAAGTGGCGGTCGATGTCGCAGTCGCCGGAAAAAACCACGGCCCCGACGACCACGACGGCCACGCCCGCAGCCAGCACGCAGGGCTGAGACGCGGCGACGTCTCACGCTGCACGGCTTCGGACTAATCCAGACCACGTCTCCCGGAAGCCCGGGGGACGTGGTCTCGTTTTTGGGGCCGCCCGGGGGGCCCGAAAAACCATTCGGAACACTTTCTAAGAGTCCGTTTGAGAACTACTCATGCGCGATCCGTCTGAGCAAGAGGCCGCCCATGGCGACGTGGATCATGGCTTCGGAGACGTCGAGGCGCTT
>JBEBFW010000059.1:0-15178 GCA_040081755.1 Parvularculaceae bacterium | reverse complement strand
TGTGGCGGCCAAATACGAGAAATTGTTCGCGTAGGGCGGATGAAATCCGCCTCTAACTGGGCGCGCGCTCCGGATTCGCGGCGAACCCGCACGGCGGATTTCATCCGCCCTACGAAACGAAGCCGACGATCTCCTTCACTTCGGCGATCGTCCTGTCCGCGACGGCGGCGGCGCGCGCCGCGCCCTCGCGGAGGGTCTTTTCGAGATAGGCGGGGTCGGCCTCGAGGCGGCTAAGCTCCGCGTTGATCGGCCCGAGCTTCTCGACGACGAGATCGGCAAGCGCCGGCTTGAAGACGCCAAATCCCTTGCCGCCGAACTCCGCGAGCACGGCGTCGTCGCTTTTGCCTGAGAGCGCAGCGTAGATGCCAACGAGATTCTCCGCTTCGGGACGGTTCTCGAGGCCCTTGGCCTCTGACGGCAGCGGCTCGGGGTCTGTCTTCGCGCGTTTGATCTTGTTCGCGATCTTGTCGGCGTCGTCTTTCAGATAAATCGTGGCCATTTCAGACGAGTCCGACTTCGACATTTTCGCGGTCCCGTCGCGCAAGGACATGATTCGCGCGCCCGGGCCCTTGATCAGCGGCTCGGTCAACGGAAAGAAATCGGGCTTGTCGAAGTCGTGGTTGAACTTTGCGGCGATGTCCCGGCAGAGCTCCAGATGCTGTTTCTGGTCTTCGCCGACCGGCACGTGCGTCGCCTTGTAGACGAGGATGTCAGCGGCCTGAAGAACCGGATAGGTGTAGAGCCCGACGGACGCGCGCTCCTTGTCCTTGCCGGCCTTGTCCTTGAACTGCGTCATGCGGTCGAGCCAGCCGAGCCGGGCGACGCAATTGAATATCCAGGCGAGCTCTGCGTGAGCCGGCACGCCGGACTGGTGAAAAATGACAGCCTTCTTCGGATCGACGCCCGCAGCGATATAAGAAGCCGCAATGTGGAATGTCTGCTCTCGAAGTTTCTTCGGGTCCTGCCAAACCGTGATGGCGTGCATATCGACGACGCAGAAATAGCAATCCATCCGGTGTTGCAGATCGACGAACTTCCGGATGGCGCCGAGATAGTTGCCGAGATGCATGTCTCCCGAAGGCTGAATGCCGGAGAGCACGCGCTGGGGTCCTTTGTAGCCGGTCATTGATTCAGCCCGATTGGGGGTTCGACAATCATCCGCTCGCGTCTGAAGGAGCTAATCTATGCTCGGTCGCCGCCGCGCATAGGCCTTGTAATCGCTGAGCTTGACCGCGCCAAGGGCGAGCGAGAGGACGCCATAAAGCGCGCCGCCGGCGCCCGCGATGAGCACGACCGCAATCCATTCGCGGTCGAGGAGATATTGCGCCATCGCTGCCGTGTGCTGAAGGCTGAACCAGGTGAATGCGCCAAGCGCCGCCGTCGCCAGGAGCATGCGCGGGCCTCGTCCGGCGAGGCGCTTGTCCGGCTTGAACTGGCCGCGTTTGTGAAGGCTGAACGCCAGAAGCGCGACCTGAACCCAGGCGGCGAGGCTCGTGGCGATGGCGACCGCCACAAAGCCGATGAAGGGGAACAAGGCCAGCGCCACCACGATATTGATCGCGATCGCGAGCAGCGCGTTGTTCATCGGCGTCCTTGTGTCTTCGCGCGCGAAATAGGCGGGCGAGAACACCTTGTGCCAGACGAAGGCGGGCAGTCCCGCCCCGTAAATGGCGAGCGCGGCGCCAGTCATCGCGACATCGTGCTCGGTGAATCGCGATTCGCGCCCGCCGAAGAGCTGAAGCGCATCGGTGGCGACGCCGCGGAACAGCGCATCGCACAGGGGCGCCGCCATGAGGACGAGGGCCGCCGCGGCTGGCAGCGTCAGGAAAGAAGAGAGCTCGACAGCGCGATTGAGCGCATGATTGGCGCCGGTCTCATCGCCCTCTTTGACGCGCCGCGACAGCATGGGGAGGAGCACCGCGCCGAGCGCGATGCCGATGACGGCGAGCGGCAACTGGTAGAGCTGGTCGGCGTTCATCAGCCACGAGACTGCGCCGGGTTCCTGGCTCGCGATATTCGTGCCGATGATGATGTTGATCTGAATGGCGCCGGCCGAGAGGAATCCTGGACCTCCAAGTTTGATCAGGCGCGACAGGCCGGGGGTCCAGCGCGGACGACGCAGCTTCAGAAAATAGCCCTGTCTGCGTGCGCCCCAGACGAGCAGCAAGAGCTGCAGGACGCCGCTCACCATAGTCGCCCAGGACAGCGCTTCGCCGACCACGGGCGAACTTGCATCCGCAAGGAACATGATTGCGGCGATCTGGCAGACATTCAGGAGCAAGGGCGCGCCGGCGTAAGCAAGGAATTTGTCGTGGCTGTTCAGCACGCCGCTGAGCAGGCCCACCACGGACATGCAGGCGAGATAGGGAAACATGATTCTGAGATAGAGCGTCGTCAGGTCGTGCTTCTCGGGATCGCCGGAGAAGCCTGATGCGACGAGATTGACAAATAGCGGAGCGAATATCATCACGGCGACGGTGAGAACCGTCAGTATAAAGACGAGGCCCGCCATGACCTCTTCGGCGAACAGCTTGGCCGCTGCGCGATCTTCGTCGATGAGCTTGCCCTGGAAGAGGGGAACGAAGGCCGCCTGAAACGCGCCTTCGGCGAAGAGCCGCCGGAACATGTTCGGCAAACGGAACGCCGCCCAGAAGGCGTCCGCCACGGGGTTTCCGCCCGCGCCGATGACCCCGGCGATCAGCACCTGGCGCCCAAAGCCGAGGACGCGGCTCAGCATGGTCATGCCGCTGACCGTCGCCATCGACTTCAGGAGGTTGCCGCTCATGAACGCCTTTCGGAGAGAGAACTGGATCGGAGGCAGATGTCAGGACTATGGCCTGACGGTTAATGGAGTTCGCGCCTCGTCGCCATCGCCGAGAACGCGGATGAGGCGCTTCTCTATTTGTTTGAGGCGCTCCGCGTCAGCGACCTTTCCCCCCGACGCGTCGCGCACGTAAAATGCGTCAACGGCCCGCGCCCCGTATGTCGCGATATGCGCCGAAGCAATCCCAAGGTTGAGGTCGGCGAAGGCTGTGCAAAGATCGAAGAGGAGCCCGGGCCGGTCACGGCCTTCGGCCTCAACGACGAGGCTTGAAGGCGAGGCGTTCACGTCGAGACGGACCTTCGGCTCAACGAAGAACATTGATCGACGGTCGCCGATGCGTCGTGAAAAAGATGGCGGCTTGCGCGGCGCGCTCTGCGCCGCCTCAAGGAGCTTTCCGTGCAGCCGCCGCGCCTGCTCTGTGTCCGTGATGGGCGCGCCGTCGATTGATTGCGCTGCGAAGACGTCGATCGCCATGCCGTTCTCGCTGGTCGTCACTTGCACCGATCTGACGGACGCGCCTGCCGCGGCGACGGCGCCGGCGAGGTCGGCGAGGAGGCCGGTGCGATCCTCGGCGTAGACGATGGCCTCGATAAGGCCGTCGCGAAGGCGCGCGGAGACCCCGGCCCTCGCTCCTTCCCCTTCGGCGGCGACAATGAGGTCCGCAATGCGGCCAATCAGTTCCGGCTCCGCCGTCTTGAGAAGGGCGAGCGGCAGTTTGGCCAATTGGCGGTTCTTCGCTTCGTCCGTCCGCCCGGAAAGATAGGCGCCTGCGCGCTTGCGAGCCTCACGAGCCGCCGCTTCGCGACGCTCGATCAACGACGCCTCGCCGCCTGCCAGATAGGCATGCGCGCCTTCATAGAGCAGCGCGATCTGGCGCTTTGTCCAATCGTCCCACGAATAGGCGCCGACGACGCGCTGATGACAGACTGCAAGGACAAGCAGAAGATCGAGACGGTCCTTGCTTTCGACTGCCTCGGCGAAGCGCGAGACCGTCGATGGTTCCGACAGGTCCCGTCGATCGGCAGTCTCCTGCAGCAACCGGTGGCGCGCGCCGGCCCAGCCGACGAGACTTGCCTCGGCCTCATCGAGCCCGAGCCGCTGCGCAATGCGGGTTATATCGTGCTGGATCGCCTCGATCGGGGCGCCTTTCATGCCCCACCCGATTTCATGCAGCAGCAGGGCGATGAAGTAGCGGCGGCGATCGCCGGCTTCGGCGACGATCCGCGTGGCGATGGGGTGCGCCTCGTTCGCCTCGCCGCGGGCGATTTCGGCGAGGACGCCGATCGAGCGGTAGACCGTCTCGTCAATCGAGTAGCGGCGATAGAGCCCGTATTCAATGCGCCCGATGGTCTTGCCGAAGGCGCGAAGATAGGCTCCGAGCAGGCCGGTCTCCGCCATCACTCGCAGGAGGCGCGCCGGGTCCTTTGCTTCCGTCAGCGAGCGGACGAAGAGCTCGGCGATTACCGGGTCGTCGCGCACGGCCGCGGTGACGCTTTTTGCCGATGCGGCGACCGAGGCGAGCGCCTCGGGGTGGAAATCAAGCTCCGGGCGCTTGGCGAAAGCGCGGAAGAGACGGAACGAGTCAACGGGTTTTTTTCGGGCGCGAGCGCTGTTCTGAAAATGCAGCCGCCCGACATGGAGCCTCAGGTTTGGATTGTCGCCGGCTTCATCGCGGGTCAGCGCCTTCGGCAGCGGCCTCAGCGCGCGCGGCGACAGCCGTCCGATCTCGCGCTCTTCATCAAGCCGCGCGACAAAAATTCGCGAGAGGCGTCCGACCTCCATCGCATTCATGAAATAACGGCGCATCAACCGCTCGGCCGGGCTCATTTCGCCGCGGTCATTGAAACCGAGACGCTCGGCGAGCGCCGGTTGCAGGTCGAATGTGAGCTTTTCCTCCGCCCTCCCTTGCAGCGCATGGAGCTGCACGCGCACCGACCACAGGAAACGCTCGGCCTGTCTGAACGCGGAGATGTCCTCCTGGCTGAAAGCGCGTTTGCGCGCCCTGGCGTCGGCGACATCCGCCTCATGCTCATACTTGTGGACCCAGCGCATGAAATGGAGATCGCGCAGGCCGCCTTTTCCCTCCTTCAGGTCCGGCTCGGCGAGGTAGCGTGCGAGCTCGGCCTTGGCGTGACGCGCGTCGCGCTCTTGTTCCTTGGCCGCGATGAACTTCGATTTCGTTCGCTTCCGGAGCTTCTCGAAGGCCTGGCGAAAATCCCGAAAGGGGCGCTCGGCTCCGCCGAGGAGACGGGCGTCGAGGCAGGCCGTACGCGTCGTCAGGTCGCCTTCGGCCGACGTTATCGCACTGGCGGGCGAGTGAACGGCATGACCGACTTTCAGTCCGGCGTCCCACAAGGGGTAGAGGACAAAGTCGATCAGCGCCTGAACCTTTCGCGAGTCCCCGGTATGAAGAAAGAGAAGGTCAATGTCCGAATACGGCGCGAGGTAACCGCGTCCATAGCCGCCGATGGCTGCGAAGGACATGTTTCCGGCCGCCTCGCCAAATCTTGCCGCGCCAGCGGCAAGGAGCGCTGAAACCGCAGCATCGACGGTTTGCGACAGCTTTTCCGCCGCCATGTCGCCGCGCGCAAATTCGAGCGCGACGGCGCGGCGCCGTGAGTCGATGATCTTCTTGATCTCGGCGCCGACCTCGCCATGACTTTGGCCTGCGCGCTGGCGCTCGCAGGCGGCCGTGATGGTGTCGGCGATGGTGCGCGCTTTGTCGCCGCTCTCCGTCAAGGCGCAGCCTCACGCGAGGAAAGCAGGGACTTCAAACGATAGATGGCATCGAGCGCTTCCCTCGGCGTCAGACGATCGGGGTTGAGTTCAAACAGCGCCTCGAGCGCCGGGTCCGGCGCGGGCGGGGGCGTCTTCGGAACGGGCTCCAACGCCGCGAAGAGCGGCAGTTCGTCGATCGTCGGCGCTCCAGACTTCCTGGCCTCGAGTTCCGTCAGCAGCGCCTGCGCGCGTGCGATCGCAGAGGCCGGCAAGCCGGCAAGTCTTGCAACGGCGACGCCGTAGGATCTGTCGGCCGGCCCCTTGGCGACCTCATGCAGGAAGACGACGTCGCCTTTCCACTCGCGCGCGCGCATCGAAACGTTTTCGAGCCGGGGCAACGTGCGCGAGAGCGCGGTCAACTCGTGATAATGCGTGGCGAAGAGCGCGCGGCTGCGATTTTCCTGGTGCAGATGTTCGACCGCCGCCCAGGCGATCGAAAGACCGTCGAAGGTCGATGTGCCGCGCCCGATCTCATCGAGCACGACAAGCGCGCGAGGGCTCGCCTGATTGAGGATCGCGGCTGTCTCGACCATCTCAACCATGAAGGTCGAGCGCCCGCGAGCGAGATCGTCGGACGCGCCGACGCGCGAGAATATGCGGTCGGCGACGCCGATATGGGCCGATGCCGCCGGCACGAATGAACCCGCCTGGGCGAGGATGGCGATCAGCGCATTCTGTCTGAGAAATGTTGACTTCCCCGCCATGTTGGGGCCGGTGACAAGCCAAATCCTGCCGCTCGCGTCGTCGCCGAGGCGGCAATCATTGGCGATGAACGGTCCGCGACCCTCGCGCCTCAGGGCCTGCTCTACGACCGGGTGTCGACCGCGTTCGACGACGAAGGTGAAGCTCTCATCCACAACCGGGCGAACATAGGCGTCCTCGCGGGCAAGCGAGGCGAGACTGGCGGCGACATCGATGGCGGCGATCGCGTCGGCGGCGTCGGCGATGTCGCTGGCGCGTTTTGCAACGGTCTCGGAAAGCCGGGCGAAAAGCTCAAGCTCGCGGGCAAGCGATTCATCGCGGGCCCGCGCGATCCGGGCGTCGAGGTCGGCGAGTTCCGTCGTGGTGAAGCGGACGGCGGTGGCGATCGTCTGGCGATGAATAAAGACGCGCGCATGCTCGCCCGACTGGAGACGATCCGCGCCGGATGGCGGCGTTTCGACATAATACCCAAGGACGTTGTTGTGGCGGACCTTCAAGGTCCGTAAGTCAGTCTCCTGACGATATTGTGTTTCAAGCCCTGCGATGACGCGCCGCGATTCGTCGCGCAGCAGCCGCACGGCGTCGAGGCCCGGGTCGAAGTCTCTCGCAATAAAGCCGCCGTCGCGGGCGAGGAGCGGCAGGTCGGGGGCGAGGGCGGCCTTCAGTTCCCCGATCAGATCCGAAAACCCGCCGCCTCCTTGCGCGTCGAGCGCGTGCAACGAGCCGGCGACTTCAGGCGGGGCGCCGCCGGCGCGCGCCGCCTCGTTCAGATCACGCGCCATGTCGCGCGCCGCGCAAAGCCCGTCGCGAATGGCGGCGAGGTCGCGCGGACCGCCCCGCCCCAATGTCAGCCGGGAAAGCGCGCGCGCCATGTCGGGCGTCGCCCGCAAGCATTCGCCGAGACGCTCGCAAAGGGCAGCCTCCGCCGCGAACCAGGCGACCGCGGCGAGGCGCTCGTTGATCGCTCGGGGGTCGGTAAGGGGCGAGGAAAGGCGCTGCGCGAGGAGGCGTGCGCCAGGGCCCGTGGCCGTGCGATCGACCGCTGCGAACAGCGATCCCTCGCGACCGCCGCTTTGAGACTGGAGGATCTCCAGGGAGGCCCGGGTCGCCGCGTCGATCAGCATCGCCGCGCCTTCGCCGGATTTTCTGGGCGGCTTCAGCGCGGGCAAGCGTCCGACTTGCGTCAACGACACATATGACAGAAGTGCGCCGAGGGCTGACAGGTCCTCTCGGGAAAAGTCGCCGAAGGCGTCGAGCGCGGCGGCCGCGAAAACCTCGCGCAAGCGCCGCTCCCCGCTCCGACTGTCGAAATGCGCGGATGGATGGCGGGCGAGCGCGCAGTCGCGGGAAGCTTCGGCGAGCGCAGAGCGCCATTCATCTGTAGGCGGCTCATCGTCGGAAACGACAAGCTCGCTGAACGCAAGGGCCGCTGCGTGCAGTCGAAACGCAGCGGCCGAAGTCGCGCGCACCTGGAGGTCGCCTGTCGAGATGTCCATCCAGGCGAGCGCCGCGTCAGCCCCGCCGCGCAGCAGTGCGAGCGCGCCGAGGTGATTGGCGCGGGCGGAATCGAGCAGCGCCTCTTCCGTCAGGGTGCCGGGCGTCACCACGCGCGCTATGGCGCGGCGGACGACGGATTTCCCGCCCCGTTTGCGGGCTTCCGCCGGGTCTTCGGTCTGCTCGCAGATGGCGACCTTGAAACCCTTGCGGATAAGGCGCGCCAGATAGGCTTCGTACGAGTGGTATGGGACCCCGCACATGGGGATGTCCTGCCCGAGATGCTTCCCGCGCCTGGTCAGCGCGATGTCCAGCGCGGCGGCGGCCTTGATCGCATCGTCGAAGAAGAGCTCGTAGAAGTCGCCCATTCGATAGAACAACATCGCGTCGCCGCTGCGCGACTTGATGTCGAGATACTGCGCCATCATGGGCGTCACATCGGGGAGATCTGGCGACGAGGCGTCCATTCGGGCGATCGCGATTTTCTGCCGGCGAGAAGCGTTATAGGATCAATGAGCGCAGATTCGGAACCCGCATGTGACCCCCGAAAGCAGAGCCTTCGCCGTCGATCCGGCCGTCGGCGCCAGCATCGACCTCGGCGACCGTCAAGTGGCGGTGATCGTGCGCGTCAATCGCAAGGCTCGCCGCCTGATCGTGAGGGTCGATGCGCTGGCGGGCGTCGTTCTTGTCACCTCGCCGTCGAAGCGTGCGCTTCCCGAGGCGCTGAGGTTTGCGCAAACCAAGGCGGACTGGATCCGCCGCCAGTTCGACCATGGCGAGACCCCGCGCCCCTTCGGCCCGGGGGCCCTCTGCCCCTATCGCGGCGTTTTCCACAAGGTGATGCTCGAGGGATCGTCACGGACGCCGGTCAGGCGGATCGAGGAGCCCGAGCCGTTGCTTCTCGTCGGCGGCGACGCGGCGCACGTCAATCGCCGCCTGTCGGACTGGCTAAAACACGAAGCGAGGCGCGAGATTGCGGCGCGCGTCGAGATACATGCGGCGACGCTTGGCCGGCGGGTCGTTCGAATTTCGGTCCGCGACCAGGCGTCGCGCTGGGGCTCCTGTTCGGGGAGAGGGGCCCTGTCATTTTCCTGGCGCCTCATTCTGGCGCCGCCCGACATGCTGGATAGCGTCGCCGCGCACGAATGCGCCCACCTCGTTCATCTCGATCACTCCCCGGCGTTCTGGCGAACCGTCGCGAGCCTCGGCGTCGATATCGACGGCTCGCGCGCCTGGTTCAGGCGGCACGGCGACAGCTTGCGCGCCTGGGGGGTGTAGCGCTGATGAAATCGGCCGGCGGTCTTGCCGCGAGCACGTCGCTTGTCGATACGAAGGCGACGGATTCCATCGGCACCACGAGGCGACCATGACCCATCTTGCGCTCATTCGACACGGCCAGAGCGAATGGAATCTTGAGAACCGCTTCACCGGCTGGGTCGATGTCGATCTGACCGAACGGGGCCGCGGCGAAGCGGCGCGCGCTGGCGAGCTGTTGCGGGAAACCGGCGTCGAGTTCGACGGCGCCTACACGTCGGTGCTGAAGCGCGCCATTCGCACGTTGTGGCTCGCCCTCGACGGCATGGACCGCATGTGGCTGCCCGTCCGCACAGACTGGCGCCTCAATGAACGACACTATGGCGGTCTCACCGGCCTCAACAAGAAGGAGACGGCGGAGCGACATGGCGAGGATCAGGTGAAAGTCTGGCGGCGAAGCTTCGATATCCCGCCGCCGCCGCTCGATGCGAATAGCCCCTATGCCTTCGCGCTTGACCCGCGCTACGCCGGCATTGCGATTCCCGACACCGAGTCGTTGAAGACGACGCTCGTGCGCGTCGCCCCGGTGTGGGAAGCAGAGATTGCACCGCGACTGAAGCAGGGTGAATCGCTCATCGTCGCCGCGCACGGCAACTCGCTGCGCGCGCTGGCCAAGACGCTGCTCGGCGTCTCCGACGCCGACATCGTCAATGTTGAGATTCCTACGGGCAACCCGCTGCTGTTTGAGTTTTCGATGGGGTCGCTGCGGGTCAAATCCGCGCGCTACCTTGATGCGGCTCGGGCTGAGAACCTGCCTGCAACGCCCAAGGGATAAGCCTCCGGCCGGAGGCGAAGCCCCGCAGCCGGCGGCGGCTTGCCGATCAGGCGTGCAGCGAGGCGCTCGCCGAAATCTGGCGCGCCACTTCGTCGGCGACCTGTGCGCCCGGCATGATTGAGGTCAGGAAGTGATGAATGACCGCCTCGTCGCCCGATAAAACCGCCCGCTCCTGGATCTGCGGGACATAGATCTCGCTGCGCATCGCCTGCATGTAGGTCGCCACATCCGCCTCGATGCGAGCCACGGCCGGCGCATCAGCGCCGCGCCGCGCGGTCATTTCGCCGTTCATGTAGTAGTAGGTGTACGGCGCCTCATCGATTCGCACGTGGATGACGTAGTTCGAAAACGGCGCCGCGAATTTGTTGACGAACAGCTCAAGCGCGAGAGCGACGGAGTCGGGCTGCAAGTCGTTGGAGAAGATGCAATCCTTCGGCGGACAGGATCCGGGCTTGTGCATGAAATAGTCGATCGACCAGAACATCAGTGAGCGGACGACGGGGCGCAGATCCTCTCCCGCGTCGGTGAGCCGATACTGCCCCCGCGATTCGGCGGGCGCCGGCGTGACGACCAGCCCGGCCTCCTCAAGCTCCTTGAGCCGCTTGCTCAGGAGATTGGTGCCAATGCCGGGCAACGCACCGTGCAGGTCGCCGAAACGGCGCGGCCCGAGGAAGAGTTCCCGGATGATGAGAAAGGTCCAGCGCTCGCCAAGGAGGTCGAGGGCATAGGCGAGGACGCAGTCCTGATTGTAAGTCCTTGACATGCTTCTCCTTCTTGGGCCGGTCCTCCCCGGAGAACCCTAAGCCGCCGTTCTGGCGGTCCTTGCCGGCATGATATAGCAACCCCGCGTCGCCAAAAACATACTTGACACTTTATAATTAGATAGCATATAGATCGTTGTAAGAAGCGACGACAGGAAAAACCGGTCGTCAAAAGAAACAGCCAAACGCCCGCGCCATTTTGGCAGGGATGACCAACGGAGAGAAGATCATGAGAGAAGTCCTGTTCGCCGCCGCCTTCGCGGTCGTTTCCACCCTCGCTTTCGTCGCCCTGCCGGCGACCGCCTTCGCCTCGGAGACCGACGACGTGGCGCTGTGCGCCGCCGCCCTCGATGAAAAAGGCGTGGCCGACGCCGACGATTACCGCGCCAAATTCCTGAAATCGAAGGGTGCGCAAGTGCGCAGTGTCTCGATCCTGCTGATCCCGCACGAGGGCGGCGACTCGATCGAAGCCGTCTGCCAGATCAAAAAGGGCGAAGTCATCGAGGCCTCCGCCAAAGCCTGACGCCTCCGACACCCCTCGTACCAGGCTTTGTATCAACGCCCGCTCTCCCTGGAGCGGGCGTTTTCTTGCCGGTGGAGGCGTTTGCACGGCAGGGGAGCCCTCGCTATCAAAGCCGGACGCGGCGGAGCCTCTCATGAACTGGAGCCCTTCGAGCTGGCGGGCGAAACCTGCCATGCATATCCCGTCCGACTACCCGGACGCGAAGGCGCTGGCGGCCGTCGAAACCGAGCTGTCAGGCTATCCCCCGCTCGTTTTCGCCGGCGAAGTGCGCACGCTGAAGAAGAGCCTTGCGGCGGTGGGACGCGGGGAAGCGTTTCTCCTGCAGGGCGGGGACTGCGCGGAGAGCTTCAAGGAATTCAACCCCAACAATATTCGCGACACCTTCCGCGTGCTCTTGCAAATGTCGGCAGCGCTCACCTTCGGCGCCGGCCTGCCGATTGTGAAGGTCGGGCGTATTGCCGGGCAATTCGCCAAGCCGCGTTCGGAGGAGACAGAAACGCGCGACGGCGTCATGCTCCCGAGCTATCGCGGCGACAACATCAATGGCATGGAATTCAGCGCCGCGTCGCGCACGCCAGATCCCCAACGGCTCCTGAAGTCCTACGGCCAGGCGGCGGCGACGCTCAACCTCATCCGCGCGTTCGCTGGCGGGGGCTATGCGGACCTCCACAACGTCCACCGGTGGAATCTCGAATTTGTCTCCGGCTCGAAACAGAATGTGCGCTATCGCGCGCTCGCCGACCGCATTTCCGAAGCGCTGACCTTTATGCAGGCCTGCGGCGTCACCAGCCATGAAGTGAGGACGCTGCGCGAGGTTGATTTCTTCACCAGCCACGAGGCCCTGCTGCTCGGCTACGAGGAGGCGATGACGCGCGTCGATTCGACGAGCGGGCGCTGGTACGACACATCGGCTCATCTTGTCTGGATCGGCGACCGAACGCGTCAGATCGGCAGCGCGCATGTCGAGTTCTGCCGCGGCGTGGAGAACCCGATCGGGGTCAAATGCGGGCCCTCGCTGAAGGCGGACGAACTCTTGCGCCTCATCGAAAAGCTGAACCCGAAAGAGGAAGCCGGACGCATCGTGCTCATCGCGCGCTACGGCGCAGAGGCCATTGATGGCCGATTGCCGTCGCTTATTCGGGGGGTGAAGGCGGCCGGCCGGTCGGTCGTGTGGTCCTCTGACCCGATGCACGGCAACACCATCAGGACAGATAGCGGCGTCAAAACGCGTCGGTTTGAAGCGATCCTTTCGGAAGTTGGATCGTTCTTCGACATTTGCCGGGCGGAAGGGGTCTATCCAGGCGGCGTCCATTTCGAGATGACGGGCCAGAACGTCACGGAATGCCTCGGCGGGGCGTTCGCGATCTCTGAACAGGAACTCGCCTCGCGCTATCAGACACACTGCGATCCGAGGCTCAACGCCGGTCAGGCGCTCGAACTCGCCTTCATCCTGGCGGACCGCTTGAAATCAACACGCGAAGCGCTTGCCGCAGCGGCGCCAGATCCTGAAACAGCGCGAAATATTGTTTGATGCCCGAGGCTTAGCGGCGTGATTTCTTCGGTCACATATCGCGCCTATGGTGCGGCGTTCGCGCGTTGAGGCGGAGCAGCCAGTGTCGAGAGAGATCGTTGCGGGCGTCGCCGGCGCCGGGGTCTTCGGCGGCCATCACGCGTGTAAATACTCGATTTCTCCGAACGTGCGCTTGGCGGCCGTCTTCGATTGCGACGCCGATCGGGCAGCGGCGCTCGCGCAGAAGCACCAGGCTCGCGCTTATAGCGACCTCAAGGAATTCCTGAGCGCCGTCGAAGTCGTGACCGTCGCGACGTCGGCGTCATCGCATTACAGCATCGCTCGCGAAGCGCTGGAGCGCGGCCGTCATGTGCTCGTTGAAAAGCCGATCGCCCTGACGCTTTCCCATGCTGAACGGCTGATCGGCGTCGCGCGGGAACGCGGACTTGTCCTTCAAGTCGGCCATCAGGAACGTTTTGTCTTTGACGCGTTCGGAATTTTCGGGCGCCGGCTGCGGCCGCGCTCGGTCGCTTGCGTCCGCCGCAATCCGATGACCGGGCGCGGAGAAGATGTGTCTGTCGCCTTCGATCTCATGATTCACGATATAGACCTCGTGCGCCGCATGGGCTTTGCCGATCCCGTGTCTCTGACCGCGTTCGGTCACGGCGATGAGATCGACGCTCGCCTGACCTTCGTGGACGGCGCCGAGGTGACTTTCGAGGCGAGTCGCCTTGCGCCGGCCCGTGAGCGCCGCATGACCATCGATTACGGCGTCGGCGTCGTTGAGATCGATTTTATCAACCGCCGGATTTCGAACACGACAGGCGTCGAAACGGCCGCGACTTTCGATAACCGCACGCCCGCGCTCACCGATCCGCTCGGCTACGGCGTCGCGCGCTTCTTGGATGCCGTGCGCGGCGACGGCGCGCCCCCGATTTCGGGCGACGACGGGCGTGACGCCATCGAATGGGCGCTGATGATTGAAGCCGCGGTCACGGCGCGCGCGCCGGCCAAGAAGCGCTCGGTCAGCGCCTGAGATTTCCGAGCGCATTCACTAGAAAAACCGGAACGATGCTGAGCGCTATCAGAAGGAGCGCGGCAGGCGCGGCCTCGCTGAGGCGTTCGTCCGACGCCAGCCGATAGACCTCGGTCGCAAGCGTCTCGAAATTGAACGGGCGCAGCAGCAATGTCGCCGGCAGCTCGCGGCAAATGTCGATGAAGACGACAAGCCCGCCGGCGATGACCGCCGGCCGGGCCGCCGGCAGGAAGAGGCGCCGGATGATGCGAGGCAGCCCGGCGCCGAGCATCCGCGCGGCTTCCTCCGTTAGCGGATGGATCTGTTTCAGGGCCCCATCCACGGCGTTAAATCCGGCAGTCGAGAAGCGCACGGCGTAGGCGTAAAGGAGGGTCGCATATCCGGCAGCGAGCCCGACCTTAAAAAAGCCGGCCGCCGCAACGATTGAGAGCGCGACGACGGCGCCTGGCAGCGCGTAGCCAAGCGTCGCGATTCTGGCGAGCGCCCGGCCTAGGGGGGCTTTCGGGCCGCGAGACGAGATCGCGAGCGCCCCGGCGATCGCAATGGCGAGCGCGGCGCCGATAGTCGCGATGAGCGCCGTGTTGCCCGCGGCGACAACGAGGCCGCGTGCGATCCCCTGACCATCGAGGAGCCTCGCGAGGAGCGTCGCGGCAGGTGCGATGAAGCCCAGCAGGATGGGTATCCCGCAGAAAGCGGCGGCGAGCGCCGAGCCTAGAGGGCCGAGACGAACCCGCGCCGGCGAGCGATGGGCCCGCGCACTTTCGGCGCCGAGGCCCCGGCGCGATCCTTCTTCGATCATCACAAGGAGCAGCGCGACGAGAAGGAGCCCGCCTGCGAGCTGAACCGCCGCGTTCAAGTCGCCAAGACCGCGCCAAGTGCGGAAAATGCCGACGCTCAAGGTCGGCACGCCGAGATAATCCGCGACGCCGTAGTCCGCGACCGTCTCCATCAGCGCCAGCGCAACGCCGCCGGCTATGGCGGCTCTGCCGGTCGGCGCCAGCACCGAGACGAAGAAGCGCTGCGGCGAGGCGCCAAGCGTGCGGGCAGCCTCAAGCAAGGCGCCCGATCTCGCGTCGAAGGAGGCGCGCGCGGCGAGGTAGACATAAGGATAGGTCGCGAGCGTCAGGATGAACGCCGCGCCAGGCAGCGACTTGATGTCTGGCGGCGCGCCGCGGAAGAGAGCCGATGCTGCGCCAAAGGGGCCGAACATGTCGCCATAGGCGTAGGCGGCGATATAGGCGGGGACCGCCAGCGGCAGAGCGAGCCCGAGGGAAAGTGCGCGACGCCCAGGAAACTCCGCTATGGACACGATCGCGGCGGCGCTTGAGCCGATCGCGCCGGCGCCGAATGCGACCATTGCGGCCAGAGCCACCGTGTTGATGAGGTAGCGCGGCCCGGTCGTCGCCCATACATGCTTCACCGCGCTGTCCGCTGGCGTCAAAAGGCTCATGAGCACGATCA
>JBEBFW010000058.1:0-15204 GCA_040081755.1 Parvularculaceae bacterium | reverse complement strand
GGCGAAAGGTTCATGGGGAGCGCGGCTCCCTTCCACGAGGCGTCACTCGGTCTTCGCGGCGCTCTTTGCGTCGGGCGTCGGCGCGGGCGCCGCCGGCTTGTCCTCAAGCTTCTTGTCGTCGTCCGCGAGGCCTTTCTTGAAGGCTTTAATGCCCTTGGCGAATTCGCCCATCATGTTCGAAATCCTGCTGCCGCCGCCGAACAGAAGAAGGGCGATGACAAGAATGATGAGAATTTGCTGCCAACCGACGGACATGGACCTGCGCCTTTCAATTCGAAGGCACTTCTAGCCCCTGAATCGAGCCGGCGCAAACGTCGCCAGGTCACGCGCCCGCGGCCTTGTCGTCGCTGTCTTCAAGGAAATCCTGCGCGAATTCCGCGCCGTCCATTTCATCATCGACATCGTCTTCGACGTCGCCGACATCGCTGGGGCTCGGCACGGCGAAGCCCGGCGGCAGGCGCGCATCGAGCAGACCCGCGGCTTTGAGGTCGCTCATGCCCGGCAGGTCGGCGACGCTCTCAAGACCGAAATGCTCAAGAAACGTCTCCGTCGTCGCGTAGAGAACGGGGCGGCCCGGCGAATCCTTGCGCCGGCCCTTGAGCGCGACCCAGCCGATATCGAGGAGCATATCGAGCGAGCCTCTCGAGACCGCCACGCCGCGCACATCCTCGATGTCGGCGCGCGTGCAGGGCTGATGGTAGGCGATGATGGCGAGCGTTTCGAGCGCGGCCCGGCTGAGCTTCCTCGGCTGAACCTGCTCCGTCTCCAGAATATGCGCGAGATCGTTGGCGGTGACGAAGCGCCACTTGCCCGACACGCGCACGAGCTGGACGCCGCCGCCGCGATAGGTCTCCTCAAGCGCGGCGATCGCGCCCCCGACATCAGCGCCTTGCGGCAGGCGCCCGGCGATCGTCGCCTCGTCGAGCGGCTCCATGGCGGCGAATAGCAGCGCTTCCGTCATGCGGAGATGGAGCGCTCGCTCCTCATCGCTCCACTGGCGCGGGGCGCCCGCCGAGGTTTCTTCCGTCTCGCCTTCCGGCATTTCATTTGTACCCATCATATCTTCCGCCGGTGCGAATTCATCGCGCAGAACCGCCTGCGCCTCGCGCGCGTCGAGACCCTTTAAGGCCCGGCCGTCGTCACAGGCGTTCGTCATGGCGCGCTCCCTTCCTCAGCCGCCGCGCCCTCGCGGGCGGCGCGGCTTCTCACATAGATGACGCCGAACGGCTCCGGCTGGCGCAAGTCGAGCCGGCCGTTCCTGGCGAATTCCAGCGCTGCGTTGAAGGCGCTCGCGACAACGGAGGCCGCCGGCGCGTCGATGTCGCTTGCGGGCGCGAGCGTCCTGAAATCGATCCAGTCCGGAATGGCGCCCAGCATGCGCGAGATGCGCGCCCGCGCCTCCTCGATCGAATAGACCTTGGGCGGCTCCACCTTGTAGGTCTTGTCGACGGCCGAGATGCGCTGGCGCGTATAGGCCTTCAACAGCTCGATCAGATCCGCACGCCACAGCGTCTTGCGCCGGATGCGCACGCCTTCCGGCATGCCGCGCGGGAATACATTCACGCCGAGCTGCGGCAGGTTGAAGATCGCCTCCGCCGCTTTCCGCATGGCCTCGAGGCGTTGCAACTGGAACGCAAGGCGCGCCGCCATCTCGTCGGCGGTCGGTTCATCGGCGGGCCCATCCGCCGCCGGCAGGAGGAGCTTCGAGTTCAGATAGGCGAGCCAGGCCGCCAGCACCAGATAATCGGCCGCCAGCTCCAGATTCTTGACCTTCGCCGCCTCGACGAAGGCGAGATACTGCTCAACCAGCGCCAGCATCGATATCTTGCGCAGGTCAACGCGCTGCGTGCGCGCCAGTTCAAGAAGAACGTCGAGCGGACCCTCGAAACCGTCGAGGTTGACGACGAGGCCGTCGATCTCGGTTTCCGGCGCCCCGCGCACGGGCGCGTCGAACGCTTCGTCTGCGCGGCCAAGGTTCTCAACTATGGCGCCACTCTCAGTCACGCAGACCTCGCTGGGGCGATTCTAAATACCGCCGGCCCCACTTTTCTCCACAGGGGCTCATGCATAGGCCCTGTAGAGAAGCCCCGAAAGCCGCGCATAGTCAGCCGCGAGGTCCGACGAACGGCCAGTCTTGCGGCCCGCAAGTGCGATATCAGCGCGTCTGGCGCTCGCGCCCCCGAGTTCCGGAACCGATTTCGCCGCGGCGACACGGTCGGTGAGCGAGTAATTGCAGCACAGCGCAACGTCGCAGCCGGCGGCGACAGCCGCGCCCGCGCGCGCGCCCAACGGGCCGCCAAGCGCTTTCATCTTGAGATCGTCCGAGAGGAGGAGCCCGTCGAAACCGATCTCCCCGCGAATGACGTCGGCGATAACGGTCGGCGACAAGGTCGCCGGACGATCGGGATCGATCGCCTCGTAAACCACATGCGCGGTCATGCCGATCGCTGCGTCCTTGAGGGCTCGAAATGGCGCGAAGTCGATCGTGCGCAATGCCTCGATCCCGGCGGCGACGCGCGGCAGGTCGTGATGGCTATCGACTGTCGCGCGGCCGTGGCCCGGCATGTGCTTGATGACCGGCAGCGCGCCGCCATCGAGAAGGCCCTCCATGATCGCGCGGCCGAGCTCCGCGACGATCCGGGGATCGCCGGAGAGCGCGCGGTCGCCGATGACGGCGGCGTTGGCGCCATCTTGCGGCACATCGATCATGGGCGCGCAATTGATATCGACGCCGAGATCGGACCCCATCCGACCGAGCAGAAAGGCGTTAAGGCGCGCCGCTTCACGCGCGAGCCCAGGGCTCGCTTTCCAGAGCGCGCCGAATGCAGCGGGGGCGAGATGGGCCGGAAAGGCCGGCGCCTTCATGCGCGCCACGCGCCCGCCCTCCTGATCGATGAGGATCGGCGCGGCGCGCCCGACGCACTCGCGAAGCTCCGTACACAGACGTCTGACGCTCTCCGCCGATTCGCAATGCCGGCCGAACAGGATGAAGCCCCAGGGATCGGCCTCGCGAAAGAATGCGCGTTCGTCCTCCGTCGGCCGCGCCCCCTCGCAATCGTAGATCGCCGCGCTCGGCATTACGCCTAGCTCGCTTTCACCATGCAGTCGGCGCCGCGGGACTTGAGGCCCTCGCAGTAGGTCTGCGCGTCGGCTTTCGACCCGAACGGCACAATGCGCAGGCGATAGAAGACGCCCTTGGCGCCGAGATCGGCGCGCTCGATGTCGTTCGCCTTGCCGTTCGCAAAGTCACCGAGGCGCCGCTGAAGCACCGCCCACTGACTTTCGGCTTCAGCCTGCGACTTGAAGGCGCCGACCTGAACGACGTGCGTTCCGGCTGATCCGGCCGCCGGCGGGGGCGTCGGTGTCGAGATCGCCGCCGGTTCGGGCGGCGCGATCTCGGGAGCCTCCTGAGCTTCAAGAGCCTTGTCGGCCGCCGCAAGGTTCGCAATGCGATCGGCGACGGCGTCATCGACGACGGGGTCCGTCGGCGTCTCGGCAGACTCCAGCACCGCGGCCGTTCCCGCGCCGCGATCGAGCGGCTCTTCCGCAGCCTCGGCGATCACTTCGGGCGCCTCGGGCGTGCCGTCGAGCTTGTCATAGACGGACTGCTCATTGCCTGCCGTGACCGTGTCGGGGACTGTGTTCTCGATCTTCACCGGATCGGGATCGGCGACGATCGTCGGCGCCTGCGCGACCTGTGAGCCGCTTCTGATGCCCTGCTGGTAGGCGATCCACACAACCGAGGCGAAGGCCCCGAGCATGACGACGCCCATGAGCAGCACGACGAGACCCGAAAGGCCGCGCTCGTTCTCTTCCTCATCGAACTCGTCATAGTCCTCGAGATCTTCTTCGATATTCTCTTTTTTTGGTTCGGCAGTCATGAATCTCTCCTTGGTCCGGCTGGCCCCGGGGAGCCTCACTGAGGCGTCCCACGAAACAACCCGGACGACGATGGCGGCCGCGACGCTACTCCCGCGCGAATCGCTTTCGGGTATCCATCATAGCACCCGCCGCGGTCGAACAAGAGTGCGACGCAATATTCTGCCTTGCTTTTCATCCTCCTACACTCAACGAGGCGTCCTCAACAAGCGCCCGCAGGACGGCCAGGCGCCGGCGGCGCACGCCGCGTCGATTCCCTTTTCTGGGGTTGAGATTGGCCGGCCGTGAAGTTGCGGCTATGGTTAACGCGGACGCTTGGAGCGTACCGGCGCGGGGGCGCCAAAATCGAGGGGAATTAACGAATGAGAGCCGTTATTCGAGCCGCAGCACTTGCGCTCGGCACAGTCTTCGCCGCCAGCAGCGCCAGCGCCCAGCAGACGATCGCCAATCCGGCCGGCATGGTCAAGAATTTCGACGTCGCCAATCTCGGCGCGGTGCTGACGGACCTCGGCGTCGCCTTTCAGGCGCAAACAAGGCCCGACGGGGCGCGTCACATCCTCATCACCATCAACGGGCTGAACGTGAACCTCATTCCAACCGCTTGCGTCGGCGCGAACGGAAGCGGTTGCCTTGGCCTGCACACGCTGGCGCTCTTTGAGGGAACGGCCAACAGCCAGTCGCTCGCCGCGTTCGACCAGAAATATGTCTTCACCAGCGTCGGCGCGCTCTCCAACGAAGCCGTCATGTATCTCAGCCGCTACGACATCGCCGACTTCGGCATCCCGCGCGGCAACGTCCAGTCGAGCCTCGGCAATTTCCTTTACATCGCCGAGCAGTTCTCGGCGGAAGTCGGCGCCTCCTCCCAGACCGTGAGCCTCGAGGGCTTCGCCGACGATATGTCGGCTTCCGCGCTGAACGCCGCCGGCGCCAGAAAGCTCGGCGTCAGCATGGCGGCAGGCGACATCGCCGCGCTCCACCGCGCCGAAATCGCCGCGACGCCGGAACTCGTCCGCACGCTGAGCAAAATTGGCGGCGCCCGGCTGAACAAGATCGCGAACGGGCGGAAATAGACGCCGCTCAGAGGAGCCCGCCCCGGCTGAGGCCATAGAGACGCTCGTGCTCGCGCATGGCGTAGCGGTCGGTCATGCCGGCGATGTAGTCGCAGACGATGCGCGCCTTTCCCGCTGGCGCGCTGGCGATTGCACGCTGCTGCCAATCCGGCGGCAGGGTTTCGGGTTCGCTGAAGAAGAGGTCGAACAGCGCCCGGACCACGCGTTTCGCCTGGCTGCGGGCGCGATTGACCTTGTAGTGCCGGTACATGTTCTCGTGCAGGAACCGGCGCAGCCCGCCAAGTTCCTTTCGGACGGGGTCGGAGAAATCGACGGTCTGCCGCCCGGCCTTGCGAATGTCGTCCACGCCCTTCGGAGCCAAATCGGCGAGACGCCGTCCGGTTTCGCGCACCACGTCGCCGACCATGGCGCCGATCAGGGCCGAGACCGCCTCGGCGATCAGCACCTCGGCCGGGGCGCCCGGATAACGCTTCTCGACCTCGCCGAGCGCCGGGCCGACGAGCGGCAGACCCCTCGCCTCCTTGAAGGTGAAGAGACCCGCCCGGAGGCCGTCATCGACGTCATGATTGTTGTAGGCGATGTCGTCGGCGATCGCCGCAACCTGCGCCTCGATCCCCGCAAAGCCGGAGAGCTCCAGATCGTGTCCCCGCGCATATTCGGCGATGGCCGCAGGCAGCGGCTCCTTCTTGCGCGCCAGCGGCCCGGTCAGCGGCCCGTTGTGCTTCACGACTCCTTCAAGCGTCTCCCAGCAGAGATTGAGCCCGTCGAAGGCGGCGTGGCGCCTTTCGAGCTTCGTGAGAAGGCGGAGCGTCTGGGCGTTATGATCAAATCCGTCAAAGGCTTGCATGCATTCCTTGAGGACATCCTCGCCCGTGTGGCCGAAGGGCGGATGACCGAGATCGTGGGCGAGCGCGACGCATTCGGCGAGATCTTCATCGAGCTTCAGCGTGCGCGCGATCGAGCGCGAGATTTGCGCGACTTCGAGGCTGTGGGTGAGGCGCGTCCGGTAATGATCGCCCTCATGATAGATGAAGACTTGCGTCTTGTGCTTCAGGCGCCGGAACGCGACCGAGTGGATGACCCGGTCGCGGTCGCGCTGGAAGGGCGTGCGCGTCGCGCTCTCGGGCTCGGCATGGAGCCGGCCGCGCGTCTCCGCAGTTCTGGTCGCGTAGGCCGCCAGCGGCGCGGGGAACGGAAGCGGGGTCATAACAGGTCCAGTTGGCGAGAGGGTCGATACCGAATTTCAGCCGATTCTAGACCTGAAGGGCCAATTCTCCGCCGCCAAGACCAAAACTGCGCCGGAAAGCCGATTGGCCGAGGGGCCGGCCATGCCTATGTTAGAATCGCCCCTGCAATTGGATGAGCCCTTGACCATAGTCGCCGATGTTCCTGTCACCCTCTCTGAGCGCGCCGTGACGCGCATCGCCCAGATTCTGGCCAAAGAGCCAGCGGGCTCGATGCTGCGCGTCGCGGTGAACGGCGGCGGCTGCTCGGGCTTTCAATACGACTTCGACATCGTGAAGGCGTCGAGCCCCGATGACCTCGTTGTCGAACGCGGCGGCGTGCGCGTGCTCATCGACCCGGTCTCGCTCGATTTCCTGAAAGGCTCTGAAATCGACTTCGCCAACGAACTCATCGGCTCGGCCTTCAAGATCAAGAACCCGAATGCGACCTCGTCGTGCGGCTGCGGCACGAGCTTTTCGGTGTGATCCCTGCCGTCGCAGCTTGGGAAAACAGTTAGAGGCCCGCCCCATGGATTTCGAGTTCCAAGTCACCATTCGCACACAATGCATTGAGACTCACACTGTCCGCCTGCGCGCGCCCAGCATGGAAGAGGCTACGGCCATCGTGATTGCGGGGGGCGGTGAATACGTCTCCTTCGATAGGGACGAGATGACGGACAGCAAAGTCTTTGGCGTGTCCCCAGCGGCCGCATCGTCATAGACGGCTAACAGATGCGCCTCGGATTTGAGGAGGAGCAGGCGGAGTACGACAGTGGCTCCCAAAGGGCGCGCTCACTGACTGAGACATGGGCGGCAACGTCGCTGTTCTGTCCGTCTTGCGGCAACCAGCGGCTTGCAAAGTTTCCCAATAACGCTCCGGCAGCTGACTTTTACTGCGAGACCTGTCGCGAAGAGTTCGAGTTGAAGAGCACTCGCTCACAGTTTTCGAAGAAAGTGCTCGATGGCGCGTACCGAACGATGAAGGCTCGCGTCGAGTCCGAGAACAATCCCAATTTTTTCTTCCTCCGCTACGACCTGAAACGGCACGGTGTGACCGATCTGTTCGCCGTACCAAACCACTTCTTTGTACCGAGCATCCTCGAAGAGCGCAGACCTCTTCCGCAAACGGCGCGCCGCGCCGGATGGATTGGATGCAACATATTGCTTCACAAGGTCCCGCAATTCGGACGCATCCACCTTGTCCGCGACCAACAGGTCGTTCCTTCCGAGCTGGTTACCGAGAACTGGCGCAGAACCCTCTTTCTGCGGCAAAGGTCGCTTTCGGGTCGCGGATGGCTGCTTGACGTTCTCGCGTGTGTCGAGGCGATTAAGGCGCCTGAGTTTCGGCTTGAGCAAGTCTACACTCTCGAGCCTCTCCTTCGGTCCATGTACCCCGACAACAACAACGTCCGCCCGAAGATAAGGCAACAGGGATCAGGGCGTCCTCGAGTTTCTCGGAGGAGGCGCCTATCGATTGCGCTGAGGGCCTATCGCCTGTTGGGGCGACCAGGCGGATGCCGGCTATCGTCCGTCGTGGAGCACCTACGCCTACAACTCGGCGATGGCGGCCGAGTAGCTACCGCCGTTTCGGCTTGCGGTGGGGGCCGGCGTAGTCGGCGACCCCTTCGGCCAGCGCATAGCAGGCGAGGCGCACGCAAAGGGGAATTTCAACCTTCTCGCCTTCCCGCTCGCCTTTTTCGTAATACTGGATCATCCGGCGTTTCAAACCGAGCGCGTGGGCGGCGTCTTTCTGCGACAGGTCGAGCGCCTTGCGCCACTTCCTGAAATCGCCTGGATCCAACGGTCGGTCCCCCCGATGGCGGCCGGCGCAAGCGGCGCCTCCGCGCCGGAGGCCTAACAGCGGCGCATAACAGGGATTTGACGATTGCGTTACGAAGCTGTGACACGCGCAATTTCTTTGCGCGGCGCCTTCAAAATTTAGAGTTTTGCGCTTACATTGCGCTGGCCGGCGATGAGCCGGCTATGGCGATAAATGACCCGTGCAATAAGCGGATCGGACCCGGGGGCGGTACCCGGCGGCTCCACCCAAGCTCCCGAATCCCCAAAAAAGGGGGGCTTCGGCGGGGCCGAACTAGGATCGACGAACGTGTAAAGACGATGTTTTCGCCCGGGTGGTCTCCGTTATTGGGCCAAATCTGATAGTTGCCAACGACAACTACTCGGAAGAGTTCGCTCTCGCTGCGTAACGCAGCTGAACGACTCGATGACTTGAAGTCCTGACCCCTTCCAAGGGTGAGGCGGGGCCCCCCGGCGCCTGGCAACAGAAGCCGGGGACTTTTTTCTGGGGCGTTGCGCGCGTGTCGGACGAAATCGAGCTGGACTACGAATACATGGCGCAGCGCGCCTTGCGACGTGTCGTCATCGAGGCCCTTCAGCTCACCGCCGAACTCGGCAAGGTTCCGGGCAAGCACCACTTCTATATCGAGTTCGCGACCGGCGCGGACGGCGTCGAGATTCCAGGAGACCTCAAGGCCGCCTACCCCGAGCGCATGACGATCGTCCTGCAGCACCAGTTCGGGGACCTCATCGTCAACGACGACGGCTTCAGCGTCACCCTCAAATTCAAGGGGCGCCCCACCCGGCTCGTCATCCCGTTTGAAGCGGTCACCGCCTTCTCCGATCCGAGCGCTTCGTTCGGTCTGCGCTTCGACGCGGCGCTGCCGGGTGCAGAGGATGCGGAAGCGGTCTCGCCGGCGACAGGACAATCCGAGGCGCGTCCGCCCGCGCCGGCCGCCGTCCAGCGCGGCGAAGGCGGAGGCGCGGAAGTCGTCAGCCTCGACAAGTTCAGAAAGAAATAGCCGCGGCTATTGCACCGCGAGGCGCCGCGGTTCCGATTCCGGCGCGGCCAGCGGTTCGCCCATCGACAGAAGGTCGTCCGGCTCGTCAGCCCCCGCCGCCGAGAGAAGTTCCCTGGGCAGAGCTTTACTGGTCGAGGCGCCCATCTGCTTCAGCATCTCGGCCTGACGCACCAGATTGCCGTTGCCGGTCGAGAGTTTGCTCATGGCGCTTTGGTAGGCGCCGTCGAGCTGGCGCAGGCGCTCGCCCACCACGGAAAGGTCACCGGCAAAGCCGCAGAACTTGTCGTAAAGCGCGCCGGCGCGATTGGCGATCTCCTCGGCGTTCCGCTGCTGGCGCTCGATGCGCCACATGGCGGCGACGGTTTTCAGCTGCGTCGTCAGCGTTGCTGGCGTGGCGAAGGCGACATGGTTGTCGAGCGCTTCAAGGCAGAGCGCTTCGTCGTGCTTCAGCGCGGCCCCCAGCGCCGCCTCGATCGGCACGAACAGAATGACGAAATCGAGCCGCGTGCCGACGCGTTTCGGATAGTTCTTCGCGGCGAGACCCTTGGCGTGCGCGCGCAGCGACCTTGCATGAGCGGCGAGGCTGGCGGCGCGCGCCGCGTCGTCCTCAGCGTTCACATGGGCCTCGAAATCGACGAGCGAGACCTTCGCGTCGATGATCAGCCGCTCGCCCTGCGGCAAGTTGATGACGAAATCGGTGCGCGCGCGCGCATCGCCGTCGCTGAACGTCTCCTGGCGCGTATATTCGACGCCCTCCTGAAAGCCGAGGCGTTTGAGGATCGTCTCGACCTTCATTTCGCCCCAGGCGCCCTGAAGCTGCACATCGCCCTTGAGCGCACGGGTCAGCGCGGCGGTCTTGCGCGAGGATTCGTCCGAATGGCGGGCGAGGAGCGCGATCTGCTCCTTCAGCGAGCCATGCTGCTCGACGCTCTTTTCGTGCGCCTCGCCGAGCGTCCTCTTGAAGCGGACGATGTCCTCCTTCAGCGGCGCCAGGAGATGCTCGATCTGCTCCTTGTTTTGCGACTTGAAGCTTTCGCTGTGGCTCTGCATGAGCGCACCCGCGTTCTCGGCGAAAGCCTGACGCATCTGTTCCTTCGCCTCTTTCAGGTCGGCGATCTGGCGCTCGAGCCCGCGCGCCTCGGCGCGCTCGCGCTCCAGCGTCAGCGCCAGCCCCTCGCGCTCGCCGCGCAGGATTGCTGCTTCCCCGGCTGCAATCTCGCCCGCGCGCGCGCGCTCCGTTTGGCGCGCCAATTCGGCAAGGGCGCGGGCCCTTGCCCGCTCAGCCCGCCAGGCGGTGAAAGCGGTCAGCGCAGTCAGCAAGAGCGCGCTCAAAACGAGGAGCGCGATCAAGAGACCCGGAGACACGCCCGCCGCCGGCGTCAGAACCGCAGTCGTCGTTTCAGCCACGCACCTTCTCCAAGGAACAAAAGAGGAACATCCATTGCGTCGCGACATTTGTCAAGAACTCGTCGCTAGGCCTCGAATATCTCCTCGATCCTTCGCCCGAAAAGCTGCGCAAGTTTGAAGGCGAGCGGCAGGCTCGGATCGTATTTGCCCGTCTCGATCGCGTTGATCGTCTGGCGCGAGACGTCGAGGAGATCAGCGAGCCTCGCCTGGCTCCAGCCGCGTTCGGCGCGCAGCTGGCGGAGCGCATTCTTCATCTATTTGTAGCGCCAGAACATGACGGCGCGGATGACGGCATAGATTGCGGCGGCGATGGGCGCGACGAAGACGGGCGCTAGCGCAGGCGCATCCGCGAAGAGCGTCATGATGCCTGAGCCGGTCGCGATGAGCACGGCCGCCCATCCGGCCAGGGCGAGCGAGCGATACTCGATCGAGCGCTGCAACTCGTCGAGCGCGCGCAGGCGCCAAACGTAATAACCGAGCCACACGCCGAGCACGGCGACTGGCGTCAGCGCGGCCAGAAACCTGACTGTCGCACTCACGTCTCGGGCCCCAACGCTGTCCGCGAAAAAGACCGCGCCGAGGAAAGCGCCCGCTAGCCCAAGTTCCATGACCGCATGCACAATGCGCGTTAAGGACCGATCCGGCTTCATCGAGGACATGGCGATCATCCTCGCAGATTCGTCATGAGCCGCGCCGGAAGGGAGAAGTCAAGAACCGAAAGATCTTCTTGCGACTCTGCATGACGGTGACCCCAAGAATGGCGGCGGTGGTCCAGAAGGCGATCTCGCACATCACGGCGAGCGCGGTCACCGCGGCGAACCAGACATCGCGCGAGGGATCTGTGAAATAGAGCGCGACCAGACCCAAAACCCCGCACGCCACAATTCCCCAGACGAGGCTCAAGGCGACTTTTTTCCATCCCATATCCCAGGCTCCGATTGTAAAGCATGCTTGACATAAAGCGCGGATAGCAGCCTGTCAAGCATGCTTTACAAACTTCGGATGCGGAGGATGTTCGCGCCTTGCCGGCCTCGCCGGGCGCCCCTACATCAGCTGCGACTCCATCGCCACCGAGATCGTGACCCTGAAAACCCGCACCGAGACTGACAGCTTCGGCCCGATCGAGGTCGACGCCGCGCGCTATTGGGGCGCGCAGGCCGAGCGCAGCCGTCACAATTTCAGGATCGGCTGGGAGCGCCAGCCCGCCTCGATCGTGCGCGCGCTCGGCATCGTCAAGCGCGCGAGCGCCGAGACCAACATGGCGCTCGGCCGGCTCGATCCGAAGATCGGCGCGGCGATCGTCAGGGCGGCGCAGGAGGTGATCGAAGGCAAGCTCGACGACCATTTCCCGCTCGTCGTCTGGCAGACGGGTTCGGGCACGCAGTCCAACATGAACGCCAATGAAGTCGTCTCGAACCGGGCGATCGAGATTCTCGGCGGCGAGATGGGCTCGAAGAAGCCCGTCCACCCGAACGATCACGTCAATATGAGCCAGTCGTCGAACGACTGCTTCCCGACCGCCATGCACATCGCCTGCGCGGAGGAGATCCGTCACCGGCTCCTGCCTGCGCTCCGTATGCTGAGGAACGCCCTCAACGACAAGGCCGGGGCGTGGAAGGACATCATCAAGGTTGGGCGCACGCACACGCAAGATGCGACGCCGCTCACCTTGGGCCAGGAATTCTCCGGCTACGCCAAACAGGTCGAGAACGGGATGGCGCGCATCGAGCAGACGATGCCGTCGCTGATGGAGCTGGCGCAAGGCGGCACAGCGGTCGGCACCGGCCTCAATGCGCCAAAGGGCTTTGCGGAGATGGTCGCCGACAAGATCGCGCAGATCACGCAGATGCCCTTCACCTCGGCCCCCAACAAGTTCGAGGCGCTGGCGGCCCATGACGCCATGGTGATGAGCCACGGCGCCATCGCAACCGTCGCCGCCTCGCTCTTCAAGATCGCCAACGACATCCGGTTTCTGGGCTCCGGCCCGCGCGCGGGTCTTTGCGAGTTGTCGCTTCCCGAGAACGAACCGGGCTCCTCGATCATGCCGGGAAAAGTGAACCCGACGCAGTGCGAAGCGCTGACGCAGGTCTGCGCGCATGTCATGGGCAATAACGCGGCGATCGTTTTCGCCGGCAGCCAGGGCCATTTCGAATTGAACGTCTTCAACCCGATGATGGCCTACAACTTCTTGCAGTCCGTGCGCCTCATCGCCGACGCCGCGACATCGTTCACCGAGAACTGCGTCGTCGGCATCGAGCCGCGCCGGGACAACATCAAAGCCGGTCTAGACCGCTCGTTGATGCTGGTGACCGCGCTCGCGCCGAAATACGGCTATGACCGCGCCGCGAAAATCGCCAAGGCCGCGCACAAGAACGGCACGACCTTGCGCGAGGAAGCCATCAAGGATGGCATTCCGGCCGCCGACTACGACGCCATCGTGCGGCCGGAAAAAATGATCGGCCCGGATTGAGCGCTATCTCGATCCGCCGCCGTGCCTGACCATGCCCCTTCTCTTTCCGATTGCAGCCTCTTGCGCATATTTGCCGAGGATGTCGCGCATCTTTTCGTCCATCTGGAGGCTCTCGAAGCCGCGCCAATCCTTCTGGGAAAGCGCCGCGTCGATCTCTTTCTTTTGCGCCAAAAGGAAGAGAATAAGTCCAAAACAGAAGCTCGTGGCGGACCAGACGATCGGGTGTTGAAGCCACAGACTTGCATCCACGCTCCCTGCAGGCAGAGGAACCTGCATTGCGAACGCGATGGAGACGAGCGGCGCCGCAACCAGAAATACGAAAGCGAGCACGGCATAGAAGCCAAGATTGCGCCGCATCTGAAAATTCACGCTGCGCAGAAAGCTCTCGATAAAGAAGGTTCTGAAGCCCTGCCACATCATGATGCGATGCCATTTCTGGGCATTGGCGGCGAGCGCGTCGTGATCCTCCTCCTCTCCGAGAATGGCCCCGATCATCTTGCTGGTGGCCTGATGAAACTTGTCGCTCACGCCGGCAAGGTAGCGTTCGAGCAGACCGGAGAACTCCGCCATCCCGCTGTCGCGCGCCTTCGCGTAAACAGTCCTCATCCAAATGGCGTATGCGACGCAAACTACAAAAACCGAACCGAACAACCCCCAGGCAAGCGCTGGCCCCAACGCCAGGCGCGCGTCGGTCCAATGCAACAGCCATCCGCTTAGGATAAGCAGGCCCACGATATTGGTGAAGTGCCTGGTCAGGCGGTAGGCGTTCTCCCCGACGGTGCGGCGAAACTTGTCCATGGCATAAAGTATTGGCCGGTCCGACCGCCTGAACATCGACGCGATGACCGCGGCCTCTTCGTCGTCATAGAGGTTCGAATTGTCCGTCTTCAGAACGACCGGGCTGACAAAGAAATCGCGAGCGAACTTCGAGTAACACTCCACCGCTTCGTCGGTGAGAGAATGCGGCAGACCGTCATACTCCGCGGGCGGTTTGCAGAATTTGGCGTAGCCGAAGCTGTATCTTTTCACGAGATCGCGATCGGCCGCCCTGAAATCGAAGATCGACGCCCCGGGCTCCATGCCATCGACTTCAGCATCGGCCTCGCCGTCAAAATTCAGTAACTCGCGCTGTGTCGCCGTAATCTGGCCGACCCATTCCGGGTGTCGGCTCATATCCGTTGCGCCGGCCTTGCGCGCGATACGCGCCCTCATGCGAAGCCATTTCGGCAGCCGCGCCCTGGCTCGTCCCAAGAGCCTCCAAACCTGCGTAAACCGCGGCCCTATCGCAGCGGAAATAACGGCCGTGACGACGAGACTGAGGCCCCACAAAGCGGCAATATTATAGGATATTGGCTCCGCGACCGCCCCAAAGTCGAGCATTGCACCCACAGCGGACTCCTATGATTTTACGCCGTACACAGACTAAAATATGTGTGCTTACCTACTGTCTTCTGTTTTGAAATGTAGGTGGTATCTGCCGCAGGTCAAGCACGCGACATGCGATCTGCCGTCGCCTCGACAAAGACGCGAGCAAATTCAGTTGCTTCACTTTTTTGCTGCAATGCGGCTGATGCAAACGGAGCATTCTTGCCGATGCACCCAATTCTGGGTGTAGCCATGCGTGGATGCTGTGCGCGGCGTAGACGATCAGCCCTATTGCGACTTGATCGTTCGGCCCGAATCGGATTGAGCCTCTTCAGGCGAGTTCGCGGCGCACGGCGTTGCTGAGCACGGTCATGAGCGCAGGTCCGAGAACGAGGCCCACCGTGGCCAGCATGCCCGCCTCGGCCGCCGCGAGCCCGCCGCGCTGCCACACGCCGCCCACGCTCATGGCGAAAAAGACGGTGACGCCGACGAGTGCGCTCACGGCGTAGAGGCGAAACGCGCCCGACATCGCCGCCTCGGCGGTCTCGCGCGCATTCAGTCTCGGGCTGCGCGCCTCGCGCCAGGCGAGCGCCAGCTGGCCGAAGAGGGCCGCGGCGAAGGCGAGCGCCGCCGCCTCGTCAGTCGGCGAAATGTCCGGCGTTGCGCCCGCGCGCCAGAGCCATTTGACCACAACGACGCTCACGAGCAGCGAAAAGAAGACGAAGAGTCCGGCGCGCAAGGAGAACAGGAACAATCCGGCGCAGGCGCCCGCGACCACGATGAAGACGACGAGCGCGATCGAAATCGGCGCCTTCAGGTTGAGCGCGATGGCCATGACCGCGATCGCAGCGATGGCGACGACCGCATTGGCCGCGGCGGGCGAGAGCGCACGCCGGATCGGCCGCCAATATTGCCGGAACGACTGGCGCCGGCGATTCTCGTCCGCCGCCAGCATCTCGCTCGTCCGGCGC
>JBEBFW010000267.1:0-4218 GCA_040081755.1 Parvularculaceae bacterium | reverse complement strand
GTGCTGCCCAACGGGCATCTCGCGGTGCAAGGCAGCCAGGAAGTGCGCGTCAATTACGAGCTGCGCGATCTGCAGGTGGCCGGCATCATCCGGCCGGAAGACATCTCGCGCACCAACATCATCACCTACGAAAAGATCGCGGATGCGCGCATCTCTTACGGCGGGCGCGGCGCGGTCAGCGACGTGCAGCGCGTGCGCTACGGCCAGCAGGTGATCGACCTTATTTCGCCGTTCTGAAATGAAAAACCTGCTTCCCATTATCGTGCTGGTTGCTTGCGCGGCGTTAGGCGCCGGCGCCGGATTCGGCGCGAAGTTTCTTCTGCCGTCTGCGGCGCCTCCGGATGCCGATCTCTATGACGCGGCGACTGAAACAGTCGGAAGCGGCGACAAGAATGAGAAAGGTCACGGGAAGGGCCATCACGACGCGCCGGCCGCGTTCGTCAAGTTCAGCCGGCAATTTGTGGTGCCGGCGGGAGCGGCGTCCCATCGCGGGCTCGTCATCATCGATCTCAACATAGAAGTGGCGCCCGACGCTGCGCAGCAGGCCTATGCGCTGGAGCCGAGACTGCGCGACGTCTGTCTTTCGGCGCTCCTGCGCCTGTCGGCCGAGGGTCGCCTCGCCAACATCATGACGTCAGCAGAAGAAGGCGCGGCGTTGAAAGCGCGCCTTCTCGACGCGGTCAAAAGCGTGATCGGAGAGGGCGCGCTCGACGTCCTCATCACCGATATCGCGATGCAGGGTTCTTAGCTGCGATTGAACTGCGATGCCTCCGCGCAACATCGCCTCGGCCGCTTCAGGTTCAGCTTCCGGCGCGGAGCGTCGCCACCTCATCGGGCGAGACGACGGCGCCCGATGAGAGCCTCAGCTGCGCTGCGCCATTCTCGACCGAGACTTCGACGATGCGATCGAAAACTGTCGGCGAGGCCTGCGCAAGCAGATTTCCGTCAGCGAAGTAATGGGCGCGGATGCTGTAGACTCCGGGGGCGGCGGCGCCGCTCGCTGTCGAGCCGTCCCAGAACTGGCTGCCCGCCGCATTGGCGGCGGCGAAGCGCGCGACTTCGGCGCCGCTTGCATCGGAGATGACGACTTCAACGCGATCCGCGTCAGCGCGGGGATCGATTTTCAGCTCGACCGGCGCGCCGTCGAAGCGGACAGGCGGCCCGGCGACTCCGGCCTCGCGGCCGATCCAGTCGGCGTAGATCTCAAGCGCGTTCGATCCGCCCGCGATGGCGTCGAGCCGCTCATTCGCTTTGACGAGCTGCTCGACGGTCGAGAAGCTCGCAAGTTGCGCCACGAACTCCGTCGACTCGAGCGGGCTCAAGGGATCCTGGTAGCGAAGCTGCGCCGTCAGCAGACGGAGGAAGCTTTCGAAATCGACGGAGGCAGGCGATTCGGCGCGAACGGCCGCCGGCGCAGCGGCGTAAGAGTTGTTCGCGACCGCGGCGGTCGAGACGGCGTCCATGCGTGCGGCTCCTTGCGTCAGATTCTGAGGTCAAGACCCGAATGGCGGCCGCGCTTGCCGGGATATGCTGGCGGCGCGGTGGAGGTCGCGACCTCCCATTCGATTGGCGATTTGCGGCGGGCTTCGCCCCGTGCGCCGTCCCCGGTGCGGCCTTCCCGGAACTCGAACTTCATCTCCGGCGCGCCCGAACCGCCGTCGCGCAGGAGCGCCTCAGCAGCGTGGCGCATGAAATGAACGCCCTCAGGGGTTTGCGCGGTGACGACCGCCTTGACGACGTTGTCGTCGCCGACGCTGATTTCAACAACGACGGAGCCGAGTTCCGGCGGGTCGAGGCGCAGCTCCAGACGTCCATCAGCCAGCTGAGAGATATCTGCGACTTTGCTGGAGCCGACGCGAGCATCCGCGAGCATCCGCTCCGCCGACGCGACGATCGCATCGAGATGAGGCATGTGGCGCGCGTCGAGTGTCGGCGCTCCCGGCTCAACGACAGGCGCCGTCGTCGCGGAATCGAGAACAGCCGGCGCGGAGATGACCGTCTGAGCGGCATTGCCTTCGGCGGCGATAAAAATAGCCGGTTCGCGCGGCGGGCCTTGTCGGTTCGCGCGATCCGCGGCGGCCGTCGCAAGCGGATGAAGGTCGAGATCGAACGGGGCGCTGATGACTTCGGCGTCGGTCGCGTCCGTTGCTCGCCCATCGATGTCCTGCGCAACAAGTGTTGCGCTGCCAGTCGCTGCGAGGGGCATCGCGGGAGCCGAAGGCGCACATGCATGCGATTGGAAAGGATGGACTTTGTCTTGCGACGCAGCGGGAGTCGACTGCGCGCCTTCTATCATGTCCGGCTCGGGCGCCAGCGCGGGTGCGGGCGGCGCGAGAGCGACCATGGTCAGCGCAGGCGTCGCGGTCAGTTCATCCGCGTCCGAAGTTTCCGGCGCGTCTTGCTCCCCGCTATCGCGCATCAGTGCGCCAAAGAGCGTCATCGTCTCGGACGGCACGGTTGAACGAGGCGCGGGCTCCGTTGCGCCAGCGGGCGCAGGCGACGAAAAAAGGAGAACCGGAACCATTGCGCCATCTCAACCGGGATAACTTATTATTCAGTTACGGCACGTATAGGTTGTGTTCGATTTCACGGGGCCGCGCCGATTTCATGCAGATTCCAGGCTTTCTCACCGCGTCGGCGCCGCCACCCGCGATGGTCGCCTCGACGGGCGAACCATCGCCCGCCGATCCGCTCTGGATCGCTGCGCGAGAGCTTGAACAGGCGCTTGTGGGTGAGCTTTTGAACTACGCGGGGCTCGACGAGGCGATCGGCGGCGGGACTGGAACGGGCGGCGTCTCCTTTGCGAGTTTCGCGGTCAGGTCCTACGCTGAGCAATTCGTCGGCGCCGGCGGGCTCGGCCTCACGGAGAAGATCTACCGGCAACTCAAGGAGAGGAACGGATGACGCCTTCAGAAAGGGCGGTCGGCTCCGCCATCGCCAGCCTCATGCATGTTCTGGCGCGCGAGAAATCCGCGATCAGGGCGCGCGCATTCGACCGCATTCGGCAATTCGCCGCCGACAAGCGAAAACTGCTCTCGGTCATTGAAGCCGCAAGTCTCGGCGAAGCCTCGCCTTCGGGCGCTGCGGCGATCTCAAAGGCGCTCGTTGGCCTGCATCGAAAGGCGGCGGAGAATGCGGCGGCGCTCACGGTGTTGCGTGAGGGAATGAGCGATGCGCGACGGCGCCTTGAGACCCTGGCGGCGCAAGGCAGGAAAACCGGGCTCTACACGCCGCTCGGCGGCGAGATTGAAGGCGACCACTCGGTGACCGTGGCCCGCAGCGCCTGAGACTCCGCCGTTTACGGAATATTAGACTGCCGGTTGTATTGGAGGTTCACCGCAACCAAGATTGCGCCCGCGGCGCCCAAAGCGGCCGCCGCCCGCCAGAACGGCCAAATCGACCTTCCTGAAGTGAAGTCGCCGGCGCCTTCACCGCGAGGCCGGTTCGTTCGACGCGCACAAAAGCAATCTCAAAGGACAAAATCCATGGCGAACAGCATCCTCACCAACAACAGCGCGATGGTCGCGCTCACCAATCTGCGCACGGTCAATCGCAACCTCGCGCAGGTGCAGGACCAGATCTCGAGCGGCAAGAAAATCGGCAACGCCAAGGACAACGCCGCCGTGTGGGCCGTCTCGACGGTCATCAAGTCCGACGTCGAGGGGTTCAAAAAGATTACGGACTCTCTCAACCTCGGCGGCGCGACCGTCGCCGTGGCGCGGGGCGCGGCCGAACAGGTCGTCGATCTTCTCAATCAGGTGAAAGGCCTCGTCGTTCAGGCGCAGGAGTCGAACGTCGACAAGACAAAAATCCAGGCGGACATTACGCGTCTGACGGAGCAGGTCGATTCGATCGTGAACGCAGCCCAGTTCAACGGCCTCAGCCTCGTCAAAGGCACGGGCAGCGTCGATTTTCTCGCCTCCCTCGATCGCGACAGCGCCGGCGTCGTGACCGCGAGTTCGATCTCGGTCGATCGCGAAAATCTGGAAACCGCGTCGGGGGGCGGTCTCGAAGACCTCGCCGGCATCGACGTGACGACTGACGCCGCGGGCGCCCTCGCCGACATGGAAGGGTTGATCCAGACAGCGATCGATGCGGCGGCCGCCTTCGGGTCGGGCCAGAAGCGCCTCGATATTCAAAACGAGTTTGTGAAGAACCTGACGACGGCGCTGGAGAGCGGCATCGGCGCTCTGACCGACGCCGATCTCGAAGAAGCTT
>JBEBFW010000266.1:0-4229 GCA_040081755.1 Parvularculaceae bacterium | reverse complement strand
CCCTTCAGGGCGCGCGCACCGGCGCCTCGCGCCCAAGGGCGCCGACGCGCAGGCCCTTTTCTCCGCGCTCGAAAACGCACGCTGCGAGGCGATCGGCGCGCGCGCCCTGAAGGGCGTCGGCGACAATCTCACCGCGGCGCTCGCCCAATCGCTGGCCCAGTCGCTGGCCGACAAGGGCGCCGAAGCCCCGCCGCTGGCGGAGGCCGCCGCCTTGATGGTGCGCGAGCGCCTGATAGGTCGGCCCTCGCCCGAAGGCGCCGCGCGCATGCTCGACTACTGGCGCGAGGAGATCGAACGGCGCGCCGGCGCCTCGCTCGAAGCGCTGGCGCACAAGGACGACCTCAACGATCAGGCGGCCTTCGCCAAACTGGCGCGCAATATCATCCGTGATCTGAATATCGACGACGCCGCCGGAGAAGACAAGGGCGAGGAGAAGGCCGAGGGCGAAGACGACCAGAACGAGGCGCCGGACAAATCGGAGGACGACCAGGACGGCGTCGCCGATCTGCCAGAGGACGGACTGTCCGAGAGCAAGGACGATCAGGACGGCGACAGCGAGTCGACGGAAGAACAGCTCGATCAGGCCGAGGAAGCCGACGGCGAGGCCGAGAACGCCAAAATCTCGTCGATGCGCGCGCGCTTCGAGGGCGACAGCGGCGAGTCCTATCGCGCCTATACGACGCAGTTCGACGAGATCGCCGACGCTGCGGACCTGTGCGACGCCGAGGAGCTGGGGCGCCTCCGCCGCACGCTCGACCGCCAGCTTGAAAACTTCCACACCGTCGTCGCACGCCTCGCCAACAAGCTGCAGCGAAAGCTCCTTGCCCAGCAAAACCGCAGCTGGGACTTCGATCTCGACGAGGGCGTGCTCGACGCTGCGCGCCTCACTCGCGTCGTCGTCGATCCGATGCAGCCGCTCTCGTTCAAGCAGGAGCGCGAGCACGAGTTCCGCGACACCGTGGTGACGCTGCTCATCGACAATTCAGGGTCCATGCGCGGGCGCCCGATCACCATCGCCGCGATCTGCGCGGACATTCTGGCGCGCACGCTCGAGCGCTGCGGCGTCAAGGTCGAGATACTCGGCTTTACGACGCGCGCCTGGAAAGGCGGCGAGGCGCGCGAGAAATGGGTCAAGGACGGCAGGCCGCCGCGACCCGGACGCCTCAACGATCTTCGCCACGTCATCTACAAATCGGCGGACGCACCTTGGCGCCGCGCGCGCGCCTCGCTCGGCCTGATGATGAAGGAAGGCCTCCTCAAGGAGAACATCGACGGCGAGGCCTTGCTGTGGGCGCATGACCGTCTGATGGGACGCCCCGAAGCGCGCCGCATCCTCATGGTCATCTCGGACGGCGCGCCAGTCGATGACACCACCTCGTCCTCCAATGGCGGCGCCTATCTCGAACGGCACCTGCGCGATGTGATCGGGCGCATCGAACAGCGCTCGACCGTCGAACTCCTCGCCATCGGCATCGGCCACGACGTGACGCGCTATTATCGCCGCGCGCTGACGATCGTCGATGTCGAACAGCTCGGCGGCGCCATGGTCGACAAGCTCGCGGAGCTGTTCGATGAGGGGCAGAAAGTGCGTAGGGCGTAGGGCGTCGTGCGTAGCAGAAATTCCTGCGAACGACGACCTACGGACTACGCACTACTTCATCAGCGCCGGATCGACCTCCCAGTAGCGGATGCGCTCGCGCTCGACCTCGGCGCGCAGATCGTCCGTCAACAGATCATAGGCGGCGTCGAGAAGCTCCGGACCGTAGAGGCCGACCTTGAGAATCCTGACCGGCGCAGAATAGCCGGCGATCGCGAATCGCTCTCCATCGGGGCTGATCGCGGCGGTCTCGCCAACCTGCCGATCCAGCTCCCGGCCTGTTTCCACGTCCCAGAATCTGACCGTCGAGTCTGCGGACCCGGTCATGATCCGCCGGCCGTCCGGCGTAAAGCTCGCGGATCGGATCTCCGAAAAATGACCAACAAAATCGCGGAGCGGCTTGCCGCTTGAAGTCTCAAAAAGCCGGGCGTCATTCGTGCGGGTGTCCGTCAGGATGTGTTCGCCGTCGGGACTGAACACGGCGAGGCCGCCGCCCTCATTCGCAACCCCAAACTTCGCCACCTCCTCGCCCGTGCTGGAATTCCAGATCGTGCCCGATCCGAACCCCAGCGTGGCGAGCAGCCTGTCGTCGGGGCTGAAGACGGCCCACATGGAAGACGAGCATGCCGACAGAAACCCGGGCTTCTCTTCGAATTTCCACTCAAGTTTCGCCAGTTCCGCGCCGGTCGATGCGCTCCAGATTCTGGACGTGCAGTCGTTCAGGGGCGTGACGATGCGTTCGCCGTCCTCGCTGAACGCCGCATAATTGATTTTCGCCTCGCCGCCGGAGAGCGTGGCGACGACTTTTCCGGTCGATGCGTCCCAAACGAACGCTTTGTTTTCGTCAATCGACAGGCCGCGCCGGCCATCCGGACTAAGGGCGATCCTGTCAAGATTGCTCAAGGCCGCGTCCAGCGTCGCAATCTGGAGGCCGGAGACGGCATCCCAGATTTTCACCTGTCCATACGAAAACGACAAAATGCGTTTCACCTGACGATCGAACGAAGTCGCTCGCTGATCCTTGAGGCTCGCCGGCGTGACATCGCGCCCGGTCGATGCGTCGGAAATCCGGGCCAAACGATCGCGCGTGAGGGAGATGATCCGGACGCCATCCGCACTAAACACCGCACCCCCGTCCGCGGCGCCTCCGCCGACAACGACATGGTCGCGTGCGGCGTTCCAGGTCCTCGCTGTCTCATCAGCGGAGAAGGTCACAATGCGTTTTCCGTCTGCGCTGAACGCCGACCCAAAGACCGCGCCGAGATGACCCGCCCGACGGGAGAGTTTTTCGCCCGAGAGCGCATCCCAAAGAGCCACGCCGTCATCTGTCGTCGCTGCGATGCGGCGTCCGTCGGCGCTGAAGGTGAAAGACAGCTCATCAGGCTGAACATCCTTCAGCCTAGCCAATGCAACGCCCTCGGCCGCATTCCAGACCCTGACGTCAGCAGGTTCGGTATCCAGATCGCCCGCCGCCACGCGCGGACCCTCAGGGCCAAAGGCCACCGCCAGCACTGTCGCGCCGGCGTCAAACCTGTCGAGCACCTCACCGGTCCGCACGTCCCAGGTGAGAACGATCCCCTCGCGGTCCGCCGCCATAAAACGGCGTCCGTCCAGGCTGAAATCGGCGCCGACCGGACGCCCCTTCTTACTGAGCGTCTGCAGCCGCTTCCCGGTGGTCGTCTCCCAGACTTCGATCGCATTGACCAAAGTGTCGGAGCCGGGGAACTCGCTTGACGGGACGCGTTTCTCGGAGCTGGTCACGGCCCGGCGCCCGTCCGGACTGTAAACAAACAAATTGTAGCTCCCGTGGAGATCCGGATCCTCGAGACTGAGCAGGCGCCTTGAGGTCGTCACATCCCAGAAATTGCCGTCCACGAACAGGCGCTTTGCGTCCGGACTGAATTGCGCAATCCGCGGATTCGATCCGAACCCGGTGAACTGCGCGATCTGCGTGCCTGTCGCCGAATTCCAGATGCGGACGTCCTCACCGACGGTGACGATTTTTCCGCCGTCGTGACTGAACGACGCGGCTGTGACGCCGCGCTTGTGTCCCCTCAGCGTCACTTCGTCGGAGGCGATCGCGCGATAGACTTCGACCCGCGCCGCACCGAACGCTTTCGCCCGCTCATCGTCGATCCAGGTGCGCGGCATCGCTTTCAGCGCCGCCGCGAGCCCCCGGCCCCGCAGGCCCTGCTCCCGGCTCGTCGCAGCCCGGGCCGCGAGTTCCGCGGAGCGAATCGCCAGGTCGCCCACACGGACCTCTCCATTCATTTTCAGTTCCGCTGTCAAAGACGAACTCGTCCATGGCGTCTGTTTCCAACCGGACAACTCTCCGACAGAATAATACGCCTTGAGCAGGGCTTCCTCGACGATGACCCCCGGCGTCGGCAGATTCCTCAGCAATGCCTCCGTGAACGGAGAATGAGTGGAGCCTTGCGGTCCCCAGGCGTCGTCGGCGGTTTTGCCGGGCGAGGTCGCGTAGGCGATGAAGAGGCCGGCCTGGCTCGCGCGATCGGATTCGTCCGCAGCGATGAGCGCAGCGCCCTCGACATCGAACATGCGCACGGCCGCGCCGTCCGCCTCCTTCACCGCGCCTTCGCCATAGGGCGCATTGCGGCAGGCGTCGTAGAGG
>JBEBFW010000265.1:0-4247 GCA_040081755.1 Parvularculaceae bacterium | reverse complement strand
GATCGTCGCGATGATAGACGACGCGAGCGCCATGCTTCCGGTACGCCGGCCCGTCGCCGCTGATGCGATAGGATTGAAGAACGCGGCGGCTGATCCGCAAGTAGTTCGCCGCCTCATTCGCGCTGAGATAGGGCGAGACGCCCTCAGAAGGCGGACGATTGGATTCTTGCATGTGCGGCCTCCTAAGAACCGAGGCGCGGGAGGTGCATCGCCTATGATTTTTTCCCGCAGCCGAACCGAACAAACCGATGAGGAAACCTACGCCGGCATCCCGCGTTCGAAGAAGACGGTCGCTATTCAATTTCGGGGGTCGCTTATTCAAAATTGGGGCTGCGTTATTCTGCTGGCGAATAAATTCCGCCGCGAGCCGGGTCCTCTCAAGGGTTAACCATAATACTCGCGTCTTTGGTGTATTGAGGTCGCCGAAGATGCTCTTGCCGGCGCGCGGCGCTTGTCGCAGAATTCATCCGTGCTGAGAGCGAAAAAGACGGTGCTGGAGTTCGGTTCGCTGCTCCGGGTTTATCGGAACCACCTGGGCGTCAGCCAGAGTGAGATGGCGGCCATTATGGGTGTCAGCCAACCAGTCTATTCACGTATCGAAAACGGCAAACGACCGATTGAATTTCGTACGCTGCAACGTCTCGCCGACAAGCGCGGCGTCTCCATCGACCGAGTGATTCTGGCGCATCTTTTGCTTGATGAAAATCTCGACGTTTTGGCGAAAATGCCTGATGACGCGCTGCGTCGGTCGTTGCTGGAGTTGGCGGAGAGTTTTCGGCGCCAGTATCCGGCGCATTTGAAAAATGCGGGCGCGCTCGGCCTCTTGTTCGGGAGCATCGCTGCCTGGAATGGACCGACAAATGAACTCGGCGGAAGCACGAAATGACAAACGTACGTGTGAGTTTTCCCGGTCTGCGATCGCTGCCAGACTACGAGAAATCCCTCATGAAATTTGATCTTTTCAAGGACGCCGCCTGGCGCAAAAAGATTTCGGAGCCGGCGAGCGACGGAACGGTGCGGGTCCAATTGTCGAGCGGCAAGACCGTCACGGTGGATTCGCAATTGCTGGCCGTCCTGCGCCTCCTCGTGCAGGAACTTGCCGAGGAAGAAGAGACACGCCACTGAGGCGCAAGGCCTGAGATTTGCGCGCGAGTTCCAACTGAAATCGGGACGGAAGTCCGGTCAGAATTCCCGGCACGGTCGCTCTCAAGCGTCGAACCGCCGCTTGAATTCAGGAGGCCGCCGCCGCCTCAAAATAGTGGCGATTATATACTTGACTGACGGAATCGTGTTATGGACCCCAAGCGTGACAGGCCGGATGCTTCGCCCGATGAGATGGAGGCGATGACTGACGCATTCTGGGATTGGTGGACCGACAATCATCACGAATTGGACGTGGGGTTGCCCGGCGACCTCTTGGCCTTGCGATCCAAGCTCAACGCCGCGTCGCCGAACGCCTGTACCTCCTCATAGGTGCAGCCGAGGGCGCTGTAGAAGGCGACACATTTGTCAGCGAAATCGCTTACGTGCTTTTCGAACTCTGCAAGCGTGAAATCGTGGGCCTTGGCGGTTGCCTCGTTCCCTCCGGCCGGCCGCTCGATAAAGCGCACGATCCGCGAGTTGGACCAGATGTAACTGTGAGCGAAAACATCGCGTTTGTTGTTTGAGCGAACGGCTTGGAACGTCGCCAGAATTTCCTTTTTCTTCGGATGGTCGCTCCGCCCGACAAGATCGGCGAGCAGCTTCGCGCGCCGCCCAAAAACCAGTCCGCCAGTGATGAGATGAGCCTGCAACGGCGTGACGCCGAGAAACTTGTAGATCGCGAAGTCGGTGGTCAGTTCGAGCGTGGCCCAACCGCTGTTGAACAGGCCCAACATTAGGCTAAAGTGGTTGTCACGGCATACCCAATTCTTTGACGCATCACCGTTTTCAGTCATGGCCCAGAAGCCTCCAAAGGAACTTACCGAAGAGCAGATCGAGCGCCGCCTCGATCGCGCGCTGCGTCGGTCTATGAAAATGCCGCCGCCGCACTCGACCAAGAAAAAGGCGAAGCGCCCTACCGCGAAGCGCGCCAGCGCAAGAAAGCGCGCGCCTTCTGCTTAAGCGTGCGCCGCTTTGTCAGGCTGTCGATAGGTGAGGCGCTTGCCTTCCGCGCCTTTGATCGCCCGCGTTGTGCGCTCGGCGTCATCGACGCCAAGGGCAGAACGCTCGTTATACCGAAAATCAAACTCGGCGAGGTAGCGCTTCAGGTGCGCTTCGGAGACGTGATGGTAGGTGCCGATCACCCCGCGCTTGAAAATAGAAAAGTAGTTTTCGACCGTATTGGTATGGTGGAACCCGCCCGTGCGGACATACTCTTTGATCGAGTGATTGACGGTGCCGTGCCCGCCGAACTGGCGGCCGATCTTGCCGTAGGCCGGCGCTTCGTCGGTCATGAGATAGGACTCGCGGTCGATTTGTGTGTAGAGGATCGGCTTCAACGTCTCGCCTGTGACGTTCGCGACATGGAATGAGCGGACCTTGCCGCCGCGCTCGACCAGCGACAGAACCGCTTCCTTCTTCGCGGGCTTGCGAAAGGCGCGGTTCTTGGCCTTGCCGCCGACAAAAGTTTCGTCCGCTTCGACGACCTTGTTCTTGCCGCCAAGGCCGCCCGCGCCCTTCGTTTTCTTCGGCGCCATGGCCTCGCGAATGCGGTGCGCCATGAACCACGCGGTTTTGTAGGTCACGTCTAGCGTGCGGTGGAGTTGATGCGCAGAAATGCCCTTCTTGCTGGACGCCATGAGGCGGAACCCTAGAAGCCATTTGTGGAGCGGAACATGGCTGCGCTCATAAACGGTTCCGGTGCGCACCGTGAACTTGTCCTTGCAGTCCTCGCAGTAGAACCAGCCCGGCCCCATGGACTCGCCGCCAAGCTCGCGCGCGTCATCCGTCGATCCGCAATGCGGGCACACGACGCCATCGGGCCAGCGAACCGCTTCAAGGTGCTTCCTTGCCGCTTCCTCGTTTGAGTAGACCGGGTTTGAAAGTTCAACCGGCGTCATCGCCGTCTCTCCACCTTGACGTGGAGCTTATTTGGGAAGTCGCATCCCGTCAGTCAAGTATATAATCGCCAAAATAGTGCTTCCGGCGGCCGTGCGAGTGCTCCGGGGCCCGGACGCCTGCGCGCAGCAGGCGCAGGCGGAGCAGCGAGCCTCCGATGATGTAGAGCAGCGTGATTTCGAAGATGCGGTTAAGCCAGAATGCCGTCCAGTAGGCGTCGAGGGCGACCGCCTTCGCGGCGAGCACGAAGGCGATTTCGCCGGTGAGGATCAGGCAGAGCCCCGCCGGGAAAACATCGCGCTGCGCCATGCGCCAGAAGCGCCAGGCAAGAAAGGAGTCGACGAAGAGAGTGGCTGCAATGAAAGCGGCGGGCCTATCCAGATAGAAGTAGCCGAAGATGGTGATGAGCCATGAGCCGCCGATGAGCAGCGCGCATTTCCGGATCGTGTTCGATTTCGAAAGAAACGCGCACGCGATCATGGTGAGGACCGCCGTTCCGTAGAAGCCGACAACCAGGATGTCGTTCGCCATCAGCGCATGGCAATGGTTCAAGATGCAATCCATGCCGGTCCCCACAAACCGCCCCGGACCAGGATCGTGCAGGTTCCGTGCCGGTGAGTAACAGGGATAGGGGCGCGCTAGGGTCTCGGTGCCCATCGCCATTCAGCATGATGAAAAGAAGCGCCCCGCCGGAGCGGGACGCTTCGAGGGATCGTCAGTCGCCATTGCGTCGGCGATTGGGGCGAGACCAAATGAGGTCGTATTCGCCGTTCTCCATCTCGCAGAGATTGGCGAGGATGGGCGCCGGGAGCGAAGGATCGTCGAGCCGAACCGAGAGGTAGCTGCGGTTTTCGGCCGACTTTTTGGCCCAGGCGGCGCCGATCTCCGCGCCGCCGCTGACGAGGCGGTAGTCGGGCGCTTTCTCGCTGGTCTTCTCGGCGGGTTTGATCTGCACTTTGGCGTCGAGGGTCAAGGTCGTCACGCTGCCGGTGAAGCCTTCGCCTGACTTGGTGAATTTGCCGATGGTCGCCATTGTCTGTCTCCGTCATTTTTTCGGACCGCCCCATGCGGTCTCGATGGCGAGGGAATGGCGAAGGCGAGCGCCGACGCAGTCGTAGACCCGCAGCACAGCGAAGGACGGCGGCGACGAACTTTTTTGATCTTGGTCGCGAGGAATGGCGGCCGCTTCCTTCGGCCGCCAGGGGAAA
>JBEBFW010000264.1:0-4263 GCA_040081755.1 Parvularculaceae bacterium | reverse complement strand
GACGAAGCCATGGCTCGACGAAAGGTGCGATTCGACGATGGTCGGGGCCGCGACGCGCCCCGAGCCGACCAACCGTCCGCAGGCGTCGTAAATCAGCTGGTGGACGGGGTCATAGAAATGCTCCGCCTTGAGATACGAGGAGACCCGATAATAAACCTCGTTGTCGAACAGGATGGCGCCGAGGATCGCCTGCTCGGCCTCAAGGCTCAAGGGGATGCGTTCATCCGCACCCTGCTTGTTCGGGTTCGACGAGGCGATGTTCGGTCCGTCGGCCATATGTGGAAGCCCATGTTTTTGGAGCCACGGAGATTTCTGAGGCGCAGCCTTCAATCTGCGGCTGGGGATCGGAGGCGAGGGAGGCGAGGGAGGCGAGAGTCAACACAAAAAAATCCGGCCGTCGAGCGGCCGGTTTTCCTAGTTTCCCACACCGCGCCTGGCGTGGCGGATTTGAAATGATCTTGCTGGCGTCCTCATCGAATCCGAAGTTCGCTCGGGACAAGCGACATGTGTCGCGAACTTCGGATTCGGAACACTTGCGCAGACGTCAGCGTCAATCGCCTTTCGCGCCCGCGTCAGCGTCCGCCGGACGCTTGGCGTTCTCGTCGAAGAATTCGGCGCCTTGCTCTTCGGCCGGACCGTCGTCATCGCGCATGAGCACATTCTCGCCGCGCGCCTGACGCTCGGCTTCCTCCGCCGACCGCGCGACGTTGATTTCGATTTTCGCCGAGACTTCCGGGTGCAGCATGACGCGTACCGGAAAGATTCCGAGCGCCTTCACCGGCTTGTCGAGGCGCACTTGCCCGCGGTCGATCTTGACGCCGCCCCCGACAGCCGCCTCGGCGATGTCTCGCGCCGAAACGGACCCGTAGAGCGCGCCAGCTTCAGACGACTGGCGGATGATGACGAACTGCTTGCCGTCAATTTTTTTGGCGGCGGCCTCGGCCTCCTTGCGGCGATCGAGATTGCGCGCTTCAAGCTCGGTGCGCTGACCTTCGAAGACCTTCTTGTTGGTCTCGTTGGCGCGCAGCGCCTTCTTGCGGGGCAGCAGGAAGTTGCGGGCGAAGCCAGGCTTCACCTTCACTACGTCGCCCATCTGGCCGAGGTTTTCGACCCGTTCGAGAAGAATGACTTCCATGGCTCTTTACTCCGATGCGTATGGAAGAAGGGCCAGAAAGCGCGCGCGCTTGATGGCTTGGGCGAGTTCGCGCTGCTTCTTTTGGGAAACCGCGGAAATGCGCGAGGGGACGATCTTGCCGCGTTCGGAAATGAAGCGCTGCAGGAGCTTCGGGTCTTTGTAGTCGATCTTCGGAGCGTCGGCGCCGGAAAACGGGCACGTCTTGCGGCGGCGCATGAATGGTTTGGCCATTTGATTGATCCTTTTCTACCAGCGCTTCGGGCCGCGATCGCCGCGATCGCCGCCGCCGAAGCCGCCCCGGTCGCCGCCGCCGCCGAAGCCGCCGCGGTCGCCGCCGCCGCCGAAGCCGCCGCGGTCGCCGCCTCTGTCGCCTCGATCGCGGAATCCGCCGGGGCCCTTGTCGCCGTCGCGCTCAAAGCGATCGCCGCCGCGGTCGCGCCGCGAGAGGACAGGCGAGGGTTCGGGATCGAGCGCTTCGACGCGGATCGTCAGTGCGCGCAAGATGTCGTCGTTGATTTTTTCCTGCCGCTCCAGTTCGTGGACGGCGGCCGGCGGACCGGAGATGTTGAAGAGGCTGTAGTGCCCCTTGCGGTTCTTGTTGATCTTGTACTGAAGGCTTCTGAGGCCCCAGTATTCGGCCTTCTCGACCTTGCCGCCCTGTTCGGTGACGATTTTCTGCAAGGTCTCGGTGAGGGCTTCGACCTGCGCAGGGGAGATATCCTGCCGTGCAATGAAGATGTGCTCGTAGAACGGCATTTAGCGCCAGCTCCTTCGTGACGATGGAGATCCAGGGCGTCAGGAGAGACGCCCAAGACCTTTGGCTCGGCTTCAGGGCGGGACCATCCCGCTCAACCCCGAAAAATCCCGGGGCCGAAATCGACCATCGTTCTTGAGGCCGCGGGAGATAGCCGATGACCCACGAGGATGCAAGCCGGGGCGAATTGGGATAGGGGAGCCGGCTCAAATCAGGCGTCAGGGCGGCCTTTGAGGGGCGGACACAAGAGAGATGGCGGGCGAGCGGGCCGGGGCGACCGGTCTGCAGGACCGATGGAGCCGGCGTGATCCGCATCATCCCTGTCATCCGGATCCTCGGCGGCCTGACGCTTGGCGTCGCCGCGCTGATGATCTTCCCGCTGTTGCTCGACGTCTTCGACGGCAACGGCGCCTCGTCGCCCTTCATCAGGGGCATGGTGGTGAACGCCTTTGCCGGCGCGACCCTCACCGTCATCGCCGCCGGCCGGGACGCTGGCGATCTGACGCGCCGGCAGGCGTTTCTGACGACGGCGTCGGCCTGGCTGCTCGCGCCCCTTCTGACGGGCCTGCCCTTCATGGGGGTCGGCCTCACCTTCGTCGAGGCCTATTTCGAATCGGCGTCCGGACTGACGACGACGGGCGCCACCGTCTTCACCAACCTTGAGGAAACGCCGGACGCGATCCTCCTTTGGCGCGCGATGCTGAACTTCGTCGGCGGCATCGGCATTGTCGTCATCGCCATCCTGGTGATGCCGGTCCTGCGGGTCGGCGGGATGCAGATCTTCCGCACCGAGAGTTCAGATCAGTCCGACAAGGTTTTCTCGAAGGGTCTCGACTTCGTCTTGTGGATCACCGGCGTTTACATCGCCTTGAACGTCATTTGCGCCGCCGTCTACGCCGCCCTCGGCATGTCGGGTTTCGACGCGGTGACGCACGCATTCGCCACCATCGCGACGGGCGGCTTTTCAACGCATGACAGCTCGTTCGCCTGGTTCGACTCGCCGGCGATCGAGTGGGCCGCGGTCGTCTTCATGTGCGCAGGCGCCTTGCCGTTCGTCGCTTTCGTGCGCTCGATCAGGGAGCGCAATCCGGGCGTGGTGCTCCGCGACATTCAGGTGCGGGCTTTCGTCGGGTTCGTATTTCTGGCCGCGCTCCTGATGACGCCCTCAGCCATGCGCGCGCTCGACATCCCGTTCGACCACGCGTTCCGGCTCGTCGCTTTCAACGCCATGTCCATCATTACGACGACAGGCTTTGCGAGCGGCGATTTTCAGGTGTGGGGCCATTTCGCCATCGGTTTCTTCTTTGTCCTGATGTTTATCGGCGGCTGCTCCGGATCGACGGCGGGCGGCATCAAGGTCTACCGGCTGCAGATCCTGCTGAAGCTCGCCACGGCCCATCTCAACAGGCTGGTCAGTCCGTCGCGGACTGTCGTCGTGACCTATTCGACGCGCCGCATCGGCGACGAAATCGAGATCGCCATTCTGACCTTCCTTGTCGCCTATCTGATCTCGACCGCCGTCGTCACGCTGGGGCTGACCGCGCTCGGGCTCGATTTCGTGACCGCGCTCTCGGGCGCCGCATCGGCGCTCGGGAATGTCGGCCCCGGTCTTGGCGACATCATCGGACCTGCGGGCACCTATGCGCCGCTCCCCGACGGCGCGAAGGGGCTTCTGGCCCTCGCGATGATCCTTGGGCGGCTTGAATTCTTCACGCTGCTGGTGTTGCTGATGCCGTCGTTCTGGCGGGGCTAAGCGGGAGGCTTCATGGCGCGCGCGCTGATTTTTCCGGGGCAGGGGAGCCAGACCGTCGGCATGGGCCGGGCGCTCGCCGACGCCTTTCCACTCGCTCGCGAAGTCTTCCAGGAAGTCGATGACGCGCTTGGGCAAAAGCTCTCGAAGCTCATGTGGGAAGGGCCCATGGAGACGCTGACGCTCACGGTGAATGCGCAGCCCGCGCTGATGGCTCATTCGATCGCGACGTTGCGCGTTCTCCAGAAGGAAGCGGGCCTCGATGTCGAGAACGCCATGTTCGTCGCCGGACATTCCCTGGGCGAGTATTCGGCGCTGTGCGCCGCTGGCGCGCTGACGCTTGGCGACACGGCGCGGCTTCTGCGCATCCGGGGCGAGGCGATGCAGGCCGCGGTTCCGGCGGGCGAAGGGGCCATGGCCGCGCTCCTCGGCATCGACATCGAAGGAACGGAGAAAGCGATCGCTGCGGCGGAGGGCCGAGGCGTCTGCGAGATCGCCAACGACAACGCGCCGGGGCAGATCGTCATCTCGGGCGAGAAGGCGCGCGTCGAGGCCGTGTGCGAAAAATCCAAAGGCTTTGGCGCAAAGATGGCGAAGCTCCTGCCGGTGTCCGCGCCGTTTCAT
>JBEBFW010000057.1:0-15485 GCA_040081755.1 Parvularculaceae bacterium | reverse complement strand
CGCCGAATGCTGCGCGCCGGCGTCACCACAGTCGAGTTCAAGTCTGGGTACGGCCTCGATTCACGCACCGAGATCAAGATGCTGGAAGCCGGAACGGCGGCGGCGCGCGAGGCCGGCCTGCGAGCGCAGCGCACCTTCCTGCCGCTCCACGCCCTGCCGCCGGAATATTCCGAGGACAGACGGACTTATGTGCGTCATGCGGCCGGCGACATGCTCGACATGGCCCACGGGCGAGGACTGATCGATGCAGTCGACGCCTTTTGCGAAGGCATCGGCTTCACACTGGATGAGACGCGTGAGATGTTCGAGGCGGCGCGCGCCAAGGGCCTGCCGGTGAAGCTCCATGCCGAGCAGCTCTCCGATCTGGGCGGCGCCGGCCTCGCTGCGCAGTTTTCGGCGCTTTCCGCCGATCACCTCGAATACGCCAACGCCGGCGACATCGCCGCCATGGCGAGGAGCGGCACGGTCGCCGTGCTGTTGCCGGGGGCGTTCTACTTTCTGAAGGAAACGAAGAAGCCGCCGATCGATCTCCTCCGCGCGCATAAAGTCCGCATTGCGATAGCATCAGACTTCAACCCGGGCTCTTCGCCGATTCTGGAGCCGCGCCTCGTCATGAACATGGCGGCGACGCTCTTCGGCCTCACCCCGGAGGAAGCGCTCAGCGGCATGACGCGCAACGCGGCTGCGGCGCTCGGCCTCGATTGGGAAATTGGCACGCTGACCATCGGCAAGAAGGCGGATTTTTGCGTCTGGGACATCGGGCGACCGGCTGATCTCGTTTATTGGATCGGCGGCGACGGGCCGAAGCGCGTCTTTGTGGACGGCGTTGAAAACGAGGATATGACATGAACATTGAGGCGATCCCCCCGGGCCGTAACCCGCCCCATGAAGTCAACGCTTTCGTCGAGATCCCCTTCGGCGGACTGCCGGTGAAGTACGAGCTCGACAAGGCGTCAGGCGCTCTCTTCGTCGATCGCTTTCTGCATACGTCGATGATCTATCCGAGCAATTACGGGTTCATTCCCGGCACGCTCGGCGAAGACGGCGATCCGCTCGATATTCTGGTGGTGACGCCGATGCCGGTGGTCGCCGGTTCGGTAATCCGCTCGCGGCCCGTGGGGGTTCTGCTGATGTCGGACGAAAAAGGCGTCGATGAAAAGATTCTCGCCGTGCCGGTCGATGCGTTGAACCCATTCTACAAGGATGTGAAAACGCATCGGGATCTTCCGGCGCTGCTCGTCGATCAGATCGCGCATTTCTTTCGTCATTACAAAGACCTAGAACCTGGCAAGGGCGCGCAAGTCGGCGAATGGTCGACGCTTGAATTCGCGCATGAGCGGATCATGAAGGCGATCGACCGCCATGCGACACAGGGGAAAAGGTGATGACCGGTCGCTTCCGCAACGCCCGCATCGTCCGGCCGCGCAAGGGGCCGCACAAGATCGCCAAATACTGGACGACCGAGGCGCCCATCCGCATGCTGATGAACAATCTGTCGCCGGATGTGGCGGAGCACCCCGAAACGCTTGTCGTCTATGGCGGCATCGGGCGGGCGGCGCGCGATTGGGCCTCGTACGACAAGATCGTCGAGACGCTGGAGCGGCTTGAGGAAGACGAGACGCTGCTGGTGCAGTCCGGCAAGCCGGTCGGAGTCTTCAGGACGCACAAGGACGCGCCGCGCGTCCTGATCGCGAACTCCAATCTCGTGCCGAAATGGGCGACGTGGTCCCACTTCAACGAACTCGACGCCAAGGGCCTCATGATGTACGGCCAGATGACGGCGGGCTCGTGGATCTACATCGGGACGCAGGGGATCGTTCAGGGTACGTATGAAACCTTCGTCGAGGCCGGCCGGCGCCATTACGGCGGGAGCCTCAAGGGCAAATGGATCCTGACGGCTGGGCTTGGCGGCATGGGCGGCGCGCAGCCGCTCGCCGCCGCGATGGCCGGCGCCTCGTGCCTCGCCGTCGAGTGCGATCCGGCGAAGATCGAGTTCCGCTTGCGGACAAAATATGTCGATGAGCGCGCCGAGACGCTCGACGACGCCCTCGACAAGATCGCGCGCTGGACAAAGGCGGGCGAAGCGAAATCCGTCGGGCTCGTCGGCAACGCCGCCGATGTCTTTCCGGAGTTGCACCGGCGCGGCGTAAAGCCCTCGATCGTCACCGACCAGACAAGCGCCCACGACACGATCAACGGCTACTTGCCGAAGGGCTGGAGCCTCGCCGAGTGGCGCGAGAAGCGCGAGCGCGACCCGAAGGCTGTCGATCGCGCGGCTCGTGCGTCCATCAAGGAACATGTCGCCGCCATGGTGGGTTTCTGGCACGCTGGCGTGCCGACGCTCGACTATGGCAACAACATCCGTCAGGTCGCCAAAGATGAGGGCCTTGCCGACGCCTTCGCGTTTCCGGGATTCGTGCCGGCCTATATCAGGCCGCTGTTCTGCCGCGGTGTCGGCCCTTTCCGCTGGGCGGCGCTCTCTGGCGACCCGGAGGACATCTATCGCACCGATGTCAAGGTGAAAGAGGTGATCCCGGACGATCCGCACTTGCATCATTGGCTCGATATGGCCCGTGAACGAATCGCATTTCAGGAGCTGCCGGCGCGCATTTGCTGGGTGGGCCTCGGGCTTCGGCACAAGCTCGGCCTCGCCTTCAACGAGATGGTCGCGAAGGGCGAGTTGAAGGCGCCGATCGTCATCGGCCGCGACCATCTCGATTCAGGCTCGGTCGCCTCGCCCAATCGCGAGACTGAAGCGATGATTGACGGGTCCGACGCCGTCTCCGACTGGCCGTTGCTGAATGCGCTTCTGAACACCGCATCCGGGGCGACCTGGGTCTCGATCCATCATGGCGGCGGCGTCGGCATGGGCTATTCCCAGCACGCCGGCATGGTCATCGTCGCCGACGGAACTGAAGACGCTGCGCGCCGCCTCTCGCGCGTCCTGTGGAACGATCCGGCGACCGGCGTCATGCGCCACGCGGATGCGGGATACGATATTGCGATTGATTGTGCGCGGAAGAACGGCCTCGATCTGCCGATGCTTGGACGCGGGGGACCACCCCGATAGGCGAAAAATACGCAGAACGCATCCGCGTTCAGCGTGTTGCCTCGTAGTGGCGCAGGAAGCTGCGGCAGCTCGACCTGCCCGAGGCTTGCGGATCCCAACCGGCCGTCCACGCGTCGCTGGCGATCGCTCCTGCATTGCGCCGGCAGTATTTGAACCCGGTGCGAAACTCGGCGGATTCGGGGCTCTTGCCGCGGCCCGTGACGCGCGCTTCGTTGAAGCACGAGCAGACAGTGGCGTCAGCCAGCACGACCGTCCGCTCGCCCCCTTGCGGCTCGTTTGCGTAATAGGTTGGCCCGGTCAACCGGGCGCTTTCCGGCCGCGGCGCGGACAAGAATCTCGCCGCTGAGACAGCTGCGATTACCAACGCTCCGACCACGAACGCGCCAAGGAAGAAGCGCTCGATGGGCCAAGGCGCCGAAACGTTCGTCTGTGGCGCTGCCTCGGGTTCGACTTCACGATAACCCACGCGCATCTCATGCGCCCGGCCACAGTCCTTGCAGGCGTCGGTTTGCGGGTCGAATTGCCGGCCTGTGCAGCCTCGCGTTTGGCAGCCGATGCGGCTTGTGCCGCGCATGTCCGCACACCAGCCGCACTCCCACAGTGGCTTGCTGCAATCGGCGCAGTTTCGAACTTTGGCCATTCCCCCTCCGTTAACCAACATTAACAGAGGGAGGGCCGCGCATCAACTTGATCGGCTCGTCAGCACGGCTGGCGTCGATCGGATTTTAAGCGGCGGCGCGCTCGCCTCGACGGGCAGGGCGCCGGCGCCGATTGCGGAAGGCTTTCGGCGCATTGCGCGAAGGGCCGTCCGCGGCGGTGCGTCCGCCTGGCGCTTCGGCCCGGCGCGGCGGCGAGGAAGTCGCGGACAGACCCTCGGGGGCCGCGACCATCTCGATCCTGACCCGCGTGAGCTTCTCGATGTCGCGCAGGTAGCCGCGTTCGGACTCATCGACGAACGAGATCGCCTGGCCGGAGGCGCCGGCGCGCGCTGTGCGTCCGATGCGGTGGACGTACTGCTCGGGCACATTCGGGATCTCGAAATTGACGACATGGCTCACTTCATCGATATCGATGCCGCGCGCGGCGATGTCGGTGGCGACGAGGATACGTCTGCGACCCGACTTGAAACTGTCGAGGGCGCGCTCACGCTGCGACTGGCTCTTGTTGCCGTGGATGGCCGATGCGTCGAGCCCGGCTGCGCCCAGATGTTTGACCACGCGATCCGCGCCATGCTTGGTGCGGGTGAAGACAAGGGCCCTGGTCACAGTCTTGTCGCCGAGAATGCTGTTGAGCGCTCGCTGCTTGTCCGCCTGGCGGATGAACATCACCCGCTGAGCGACGCGCTCGGCTGTAGTCGCCGAAGGAGCGGCCGCGACCTTTGCCGGATTCTTGAGGAACTGCGCAGCGAGGTCGCCGATCGACTTCGGCATGGTCGCCGAGAAGAAGAGCGTTTGCCGCTCTTTGGGCAGCATCGGCACGATGCGGCGGAGCGCAGGCATGAATCCGAGATCGAGCATCTGGTCGGCCTCGTCGAGAACGAGGATTTCGACCGCCGCAAGGCTCGTCGCCTTGCGATCCAGTAGATCGATGAGGCGGCCCGGCGTCGCGACGAGGACATCGACGCCCGGATCAAGCTGGCGGATTTGACGGTTAATGGGCGCGCCGCCGAAAACGGTCACGATGGAGCCCCTGAGATTGCGACCGTAACTTGCAAAGGACTCCCCGATCTGGCCGGCGAGCTCGCGAGTGGGCGCGAGGACAAGTACGCGCGCGCTCCGCCGCTGGAGCGGGCGGGGTTTGAGCGCCAGGTGATTGAGAATAGGCAGCGCGAAGGCAGCCGTTTTACCGGTGCCGGTCTGTGCGATGCCGAGAATGTCGCGGCCCTCAAGCGCGAGCGGGATTGCCTGCGTCTGGATGGGCGTCGGCGTCGAATAGCCGGAAGCGGCGATCGCCTTGGCGATCGGAGCGGCGAGGTTGAATGACGAAAAATCGTTCACTGATAGACTTTCTGATTCGGAGCCGACGCGCTGCGTCGCATGGCTCTGCGCGCGCGGCCCGGGATGTAACGACCCGCGTGAAAAAGGGCGCCTGGGGATTAGGTTTGAAGAAAAAAGCTCTGGAGCGGCAGGGCCGCCCGGCGTTCACGCCGCTCTTCTCATGCGCTTTGAAGCGCAAACTTATTCGCCATATGGGGCGGCGGCGGTTAAATGTCAATGAACATGCGAGAGCGGCCCGATATGGGACAATGGACCCAAACGCATTGCCGCCTAAATGGCGAAGCAATCCACATAGGCGGTCGTGCCTTCGCCCGAGGGCTCCGAGGCGCCGCCGACGACATAAATTCCATCGCCGAGAGCAACCGCGCCGAGGCCGTGCCGCGGGCGAGGCATGGCCGCGACGGCGCGCCACTTGTCCTCTCGCGGATCGTATTCCCAGACATCGGAGTAGACCCCGCCCGTCTCTTCGTCGAGCTGCCACTCGCCGCCGAAGACATAGATCTTCTTCTTCCAGACGGCGGCCGCAATCCCCGATTGGCCCTGCGGCGCCGGTTTGCCCGTTCGCACCGGCTTGGGCATGGGCGCGGCCCGTTGCCAGCGATCCGTCCACGGCACATAGACCTCGTTCACAGGCGTGTTGCCGCCGCGAACGGTCCGCCCACCGATGACATAGACCGAATCGCCGATCACCGCGGCCGCCATGCTGTTGCGCGGCGTCGGAAGCGGAGCGCGCGGCTGCCAGCGGTCGGCTATTGCGTCGTATGCCCAATGCCGATCGGTGTCGATGTGGTCCCGCCACTCCTTGTTGGAACTGCCGGCGGGCGCGCGGCCGCCGATCAGATGCATCATGCCGCTTAGTGAAACGACAACGCCTTCCGCGTTCGGCAAGGGCAGGGAGGTCATGCCGTACCAGAGCGGCCCGTCCAGGGAATCAAGGCGCCAGAGGTTGCTTCGCATCTGCCACTGGCCTTGAGCGTCGCTCACGAAGCCGCCGAGCCCGTACAGGAAACCGTTGTGATTGCAGAGCGCGAGATGGTGGCGCGCTTGTGGAAGCGCTGGACCCTCGCCCCACCAATCGGTGCTCGGATCGTAAAAAGTCGTGCGATCCGTGGCGCGATAGACATTGACGTCCGCCGGAACGATGCCGCCGGCATTGACCAAAATTCCGCCTCCACGGGGTTTCATGCCGCTGGGATCGGTTCGCAGGAAACTGGTCGGATAAATCTCCTGGACGGCAAACGGCATGTTCGGCCGTGTTGTCCAGGTCCCAGTCGGAGGCGCAGGAGCCCAGAACGAGGCATTCGCGCTTCCGCCGGCTGCAAGCGCTCCAATCGCGGCTGCTCCGCCAAAGACTTTACGTCTGTTCAGCGAGACCATGACCGCGCTCCCCAAGCACGTTGCACAAAACCTTTGGGCCGACGCTTAGGCCGCGTCGGCCCCAACTCCACTTCGAAACCGCTCCGCTATTAGCGGCGCATCCCGAACATCATCATCAGCGCCGAGACGACCGCGCCAGCGACATCCGGGCCATACTTCACGAGGAGGCTCGGCTTGGCGTCCGGCGCGGACATGTCGAGGCCTTGCGCCTTGGCGATTTGCTGGCCGAGCATGTCGAGGCCGGCGCCGACTTGCGCCGAGATGTTGGTCGCGATGCCGCCCGGAGTCTGACCAAGCTTCATCAAAAGCGCATTCGTATCGACGCCGAAGCCCGACGCCGCATTGAGCCCCACGAAGACGAGGCCAAGTGCGCCTACGAGGAAAAACACCAGTCGAAGTACAACGCCCATAGTCCTAACCCCTTTGCTGTTCGATCCGCACGGATCCGCCGAGTTGCCGCCTGAGCGAGCGCCCGAAACGGCGTAGACCATCGCCGCCCCGCCAGTCCTCAAGCCCCCTCGCGTGATATTCTAGCGCATTACCCGGGGGCAATAAACGGTGAAGTTGCATTTCGAGCCGGATGTTGCTCGAAGGGCGCAACGCTTGCGGTTGATCGGGCGCGGATGCTATCCCGCGCCAAACGAATTTCCCTTATTCAAGAAGGTCTTACGTGGCGGACGAGAACGACGGCAAGCCAATCGGCGAGGGCGGCGAACAGCCCCGAAACATCTCGCCGATCTCCATCGAAGAGGAGATGCGGCGTTCTTATCTCGACTACGCGATGAGCGTCATCGTCAGCCGCGCCATTCCAGACGTGCGCGACGGTCTGAAGCCCGTCCACCGGCGCATCCTCTACACGATGCACGAAAACGGCATGGCCCATAACAAGCCCTATCGGAAATGCGCCACTGTCGTCGGCGATGTGATGGGCCGCTATCACCCGCATGGCGATATGGCGGTTTACGACTCGCTTGTCAGGATGGCGCAGGAATTCTCGATGCGCGTGCCGCTGATCGACGGGCAGGGCAATTTCGGTTCGATCGACGGCGATCCGCCTGCGGCCTACCGCTACACCGAGTGCCGCCTCGAAAAAGTGAGCCAGTGGCTCCTCGACGATCTCGAAAAGGACACGGTCTCGTTCGTTCCGAACTATTCGAACGAGCGCGTCGAGCCGACCGTTCTGCCGGCGCGTTTCCCCAACCTCCTCGTCAACGGCGCCGGCGGCATCGCGGTCGGGATGGCGACGAATATTCCGCCGCACAACCTCACCGAGATCATCGACGCGACAATGGCGATGATCGGCAACCCTCAGATCACAGATGTCGAGCTGCTCGATATCGTTCCTGGACCCGATTTTCCGACCCGCGGAATAATTCTCGGGCGCGCTGGCTCCAAAGCGGGGCTGTTGCTCGGCCGCGGCTCCGTCATCATGCGCGGCCGCACGACATTCGAGGAAATCCGCAAGGACCGGAACGCGATCATCGTTACGGAAATTCCGTATCAGGTGAACAAATCGGTGATGATCGAGCGTATCGCCGAACTCGTTCGAGAGAAGAGAATCGAGGGCATCGCCGACATTCGCGACGAATCGAACCGTGAGGGCATTCGCGTCGTCATCGAGTTGAAGCGGGACGCCGCGCCCGATGTCGTCCTCAACCAGCTCTATCGTCATTCTTCCCTGCAGACGTCATTCAGCGTGAACATGCTGGCTCTGCGCGGCGGCAGGCCGCAGCAATTGACGCTGAAGGACGTGCTCGAGGAATTCGTGGATTTCCGCGAGGAGGTCGTCACCCGGCGGACGAAATTCGAACTCAACAAGGCGCGCGAGCGCGCCCATGTGTTGGTCGGCCTCGCCATTGCGGTCGCCAATATCGACGAGATCGTCGCGCTGATCCGCAAGGCGCCGGACCCGGCGACCGCCAAAGAGCAGTTGATGTCGCGCGACTGGCCCGCGAAGGACCTGGCCCCGCTGGTGCTGCTCGTGGCCGATCCGCGCCACATGATGATGGAGGGCAATACGCTTCGGCTCTCGGAAGAGCAGGCGAAGGCCATCCTCGAATTGCGCCTCGCGCGTCTTACCGCGCTTGGGCGCGATGAAATCGGCGATGAATTGAAGGGCCTCGCCGCCGGCATCGAGGACCTTCTCGACATCTTGCGCCGCCGCGATCGCGTCATGTCGATCATCATGGACGAACTGAAAGCCGTTCGCGACGAGTTCGGAACGCCGCGCAAGACCGAGATCGTCGATATGGAAGGGGAGGTCGAGGACGAGGACCTCATCGCCCAGGAAGACATGGTCGTGACCGTCACTCATTCCGGCTATGTGAAGAGGACGCCGCTGTCGACCTATCGCGCGCAAAAACGCGGCGGCAAGGGCCGGGCGGGCGCGCGCCCGAAGGAGGAAGATTTCGTCTCGCGACTCTTCGTCGGCAACACGCACACGCCCCTGTTGTTCTTCACGTCCACGGGCATGTCCTACAAGATGAAACTGTGGCGCATTCCTGAAGGACCGCCGCAGGCGCGCGGCAAGGCGTTCGTGAACCTATTGCCGCTTGCCCAGGACGAGCGCGTCACGACCATTCTGCCGCTCCCCGAAGACGAAGACAGCTGGGCCAATCTCCACGTGATGTTCGCCACCCGTCGGGGCGACATCCGCCGGAACCAGCTTTCGGATTTCCAGCGCGTCAACCGCACGGGCAAGATCGCGATGAAGCTCGAAGAGGGCGACGCCATTGTCGGCGTGCAGATTTGCAGGCCGGCCGACCATGTTTTGCTGACGACCGGGCTCGGCATGTGCATCCGCTTCCCCGTGGATGACGTGCGCGTCTTCGCCGGGCGCACCTCGACGGGCGTTCGCGGCATCCGGCTCGACAGCGGGGACGACGTGATTTCAATGGCCATCCTCAACGGCGTCGAGACCACGACCGAGGAGGCCCGCGCCTATCTGAAGCACGCCGCCGCCATGCGAAAGGCCGCGGGCGAAGCGGGAGACGAGGAGACGCCGGCGGACGAGGAGACGGCGCCCCTTACGGCGCTCTCGCCGCAGCGCATCGCCGAACTTGGCGCGGCCGAGCAGTTCATTCTCGCCGTTACGGACAAAGGCTACGGCAAGCGCTCCTCATCCTTCGAGTACCGAACGTCGGGACGCGGCGGCAAAGGCATCATCGCCATTGTGGTCAATGAGCGGAATGGGCGCGTGTGCAGCTCGTTCCCGACCGACCATTCGGACCAGATCATGCTTGTCACCGACGGCGGCCAGCTCATCCGCACGCCGATCGAAGGCATCCGCGTCGCCGGGCGCAATACGCAGGGCGTCACCATATTCCGCACGCGAGAGGGCGAAAAAGTCGTATCGGTCGAGCGCATCGAGGATATCGGCGCCGACGAGCCGGGCGAGGACGAAAGCGGCGACGGCGCCGACACGGGCGCCTGAAGGGAGACGGCATGACCAAGCGCGTCGGGCTTTATCCGGGCACGTTCGATCCTCTGACGATCGGCCATGTCGATATCGTCGAGAGGGCGATCAAGCTCGTCGATGAACTCGTCATCGGCGTCGCCATCAATCGCGACAAGGGGCCGCTTTTCACGCTCGAGGAACGCGTCGCCATGGTCTCGGGAGAGATGACGGCGATCGCCCGGAAAAGCGGCGTCGCCATCAGGGTCGTCCCCTTCGAGTCGCTCCTGATCCACTTCGCCGAGCAAGTGAAGGCCGACATCATCATCCGCGGCTTGCGCGCCGTTTCGGACTTTGAATACGAATTTCAAATGGTCGGCATGAACCAGGCGCTCAACCGCGAGATTGAGACCGTGTTTCTGATGGCGGACGCGCGGACGCAGTCGATCGCTTCGCGCCTGGTGAAGGAGATCGCCCGGCTTGGCGGGGACATTTCCTCCTTCGTGCCTCCGGCGGTCGCGGCGGCGCTGGCGAAGAAGTTGCCGAAGTAGGGACCTATGACGATCCGTGAATTGGCGGACCGTGAGTTTCGCGCTATGGCTCCCGTCCGGCGGTCGCCCGGAGCGTCGCAGTTGAACGGTAAGGGATCGGTTTCATGAGAATGTCGAGCGTTGCGGCCGGAGCGATTCTGGCGATCCTTTCGGCAGGCGCCGGCCTAGCGCAAAAGCCGGACGCCGGCGCCGAAAAGGCCAAGGCGACGGCGGCGGCGACGTCGAAGCTGGAGAAGGCCGAGAAGAAGGCGGCCAAAGCCGAAGAGAAGAGAAGCAAGGACCCGCTGACCCCTTATGGCATTGCGGACGCCGCGCCGGCCGACGCCTGGCGCGTCGTGCCGCTGGAAAATCTCGTCGCGTTCGAGCTGCCGGCGGGACCGGTGTTCGTCGAAATGCGGCCGGACATTGCGCCGGCGCATATCGCCCAGATCAAGACGCTGGTGAAACGCGGCTTCTACAACGGCGTCAAATTCCATCGCGTGATCGAAGGGTTCGTCGCGCAGGGCGGCGACCCCAAGGGCGACGGCACAGGCGGCTCGGACCTGCCGGACATCAAAGGCGAGTTCGTCAAAGATACGAAGGAGGTTTCGAACTTCGTCGAAATTGGACGCGACCGCGTGGCCGCCCGGGTCGGCTTCATCGACGGCATGCCGGCCGGCGCCCAGCCGGAATCGCTCCGGACGTTCCGCACGGACCGCCGCGTCGAGATATGGCCGTTGCACTGCCCCGGCATTCTCTCCATGGCGCGCTCATCAAAACCCGACAGCGCCAACAGTCAGTTCTTCATCCTCCTGGGCGACGCGCGCCTCAATCTCGACCGCGGCTACACGGTCTGGGGCATGATCGTCGATGGGGCCGAGAACAGCCGCCGTATCGACCGCGGCGAGCCGCCGAAGCGCCCGACGCCGATCGTCCGGGCCCAGATGGCCGCCGACATGCCGGCGAGCGAGCGCCCGAAAATCGAGGTGATGCGCACTGACAGCGAGAGCTTCAAGAAGTACGTCGAAGCGCTCGGCGCGGTGAAGGAAGGCTACGTGAAGGACGTTTGCGACATCACGGCGCCGCGGCGCGTCAACGGAAAACTGGAAGTGCTATGACCGACAGAATGATCCTGACGCTGGAGACCGGGCCCGTCGTCATCAAACTGCGGACCGACAAGGCCCCAAAGCACGTCGCCAGAATCAAGGAGCTCGCCGCCGAGGGCTTTTATGACGGCCTCAAACTCCATCGGGTCATCCAGGGCTTCATGGCGCAAATGGGCTGCCCCAAGGGCGACGGGACCGGCGGATCCGGCAGAAAGCTCAAAGCCGAGTTCAGCGATGTGAGCCACCAGCGGGGCGTCTGTTCGATGGCGCGCGCCAGCAGTCCGGACAGCGGCGACAGCCAGTTCTTCATCTGCTTTGACGACGCCTCATTCCTCGACGGCAAATACACCGTCTGGGGCGAGGTCGTTGAAGGCATGGAGAATGTCGATACGGTCGCTCACGGCGAGCCGCCGAAAAAGCCGACGAAAATCGTCAGCTTCCGGCCCGCGGCCTGAAGGCCGGGCGCGAGGGCATCGAGTTGACTGCCCCAAACATCATCCAGATTACGCCGTTCATGCATGCGCCCGATCTTGAGGCGGCGCTGCGCTTCTTCGATCTGCTCGGCTTCAAGGTCCTCTTTCGGGAAGCGAACTACGCCTATGTCGATCGCGACGGCGCCGGCGTGCGGGTGCTGGAGTCTCGGCCCGGTGAGGGCGGAATGTTTCCGCCGCATCGCGGCTTCGCCTATTACGTCGATGTGCGCGACATCGACGCCATCGTCGCCGAGCTGAAACCCAAACTCGAAACGGCGGGCGTCGAATTCATGGGTCCGAAGGACCAGACCTACAACCAGCGCGAATTCATGGTCCGCGCGCCCGACGGCAACGTCTTCGTCTTCGGACAGGGGATCAAACGAGGGTAGCGACTGCTGCGATCGCGCAGAATCGGACCAACTTTCGACATCTGCGGCTTTCCTGAGGCGTTTTGCGAGTCGGTCTCAGGGGACCCAATTCTTGCATTTGGAGATCAGGTCGTTTTGGTCTTGCGTGAATATGTCGGCGCGCCGGACCTTGAGCTGCGATAGAGCGTGCAGAATGCGCTCCCGATTGATTGCTTCATGCGCTTCTTCGGCCGGCTTTTGAATTGTGAGATATGCGAGTTGGTTCACCAGAACCGGAACCACCGTCTTTGCGTATTTTTTGCTGAAGAAATCGAGATTCCCCTCGATCACGCCAAGCCCTACGGAACGGTTTTGGGTTCCACCGGTAAAATGTCCCAGCGTATCGAGCAGGAATTTCTGGTCCTCCGCCCGTTGGGAAAAAAGGGCGATTGTTCCGCTGACAATGGCGGCGAGGAGAGGTGCGCCGAGCGCCTCAAGCCAATCCAGTGCGGTTACAATCTGTTGTGCTCCGTCGGTATCGATAGACATGGGCAGATGTCACGCTTCAGGCTTGGCGAGCGTGCTTGCGCGCCATTCATAGTCGTTCACTGACACGCCAGACATTCCTCGTAGTCCGTGCGCGTTGCGGCGGCGCGGGCGAGGTTTGCCTGCACCTCCGCGTCGAGCGTCGCGCCGTCGCCATCTGTTGAGGCGGCGCCCTTGCCGTTGGCGAAGCCGGCGCGCTGCACGCTCTTCGAGCGGCAGTAATAGAGCGATTTGACGCCCTTCTCCCACGCCGTCCAGTGCAGCATGTGGAGGTCCCATTTGTCGATGTCGCCGGGGAGGAAGACGTTCACCGATTGCCCCTGGCAAATATACGCCGCGCGATCTGCGGCGAGATCGATGACCCAGCGCTGGTCGATTTCGAAGGCTGTCTTGAAGATGCTCTTCTCGTCGTCGCTGAGGCAGTCGAGGTGCATGACCGAGCCCTCATGCTCAAGGATCGAGCCCCATACCTCATCCGTGTCCTGACCCTTTTCTGCGAGGATTTTCTGGAGCGCCGCATTCTTGACGCTGGTCGAGCCCGAGAGAGTCTTGTGCGTGTAGACATTGGCCGGGATCGGCTCGATGCAAGGTGAACACCCGCCGCAGATGATGGAGATCGAGGCCGTCGGGGCGATCGCCAGCTTGTGGGAGAAACGCTGCTTCATGCCGGCCTCAGCCGCGTCGGGGCAGGGGCCGCGCTCTTCCGCAAGCGTCACCGAGGCGGCGTCCGCGCCCATGCGGATATGCTTGAAGAGCCGGATGTTCCACGACTTCGCCATGGCGCTTTCGAAGGGCACGCCGAGCTGCTGCAGGAATGAATGGAAGCCCATGAGGCCGAGCCCGACCGAGCGCTCGCGCTTGGCCGAATAGACCGCCTTTGCCATGGCGGCGGGCGCACGCGCGATGAAATCCTCGAGCACATTGTCGAGGAAGCGCATCACGTCCTCGATGAAGATGGGATCGTCTTTCCACTCGAAATACTTCTCCGCGTTGATCGAGGAGAGGCAGCAGACGGCCGTTCGATCCTCTCCCAGATGATCCTTGCCGGTGTGCAGCATGATCTCCGAGCAGAGATTGGAGGTCGAGACCTTCAGCCCGAGCTTTCTTTGATGCGCCGCCATCTGACGGTTCACCGTGTCGGAGAAGATGAGATAGGGCTCGCCGGTCTGGAGCCGGATTTCCAGAATCTTCTGCCAGAGCTTGCGCGCGCTCACGGTGCGCAGAACCTCGCCCGTCTTGGGCGAGCGCAGGCCGAAATCGCCGTCGTTCATCACCGCATTCATGAACTCGTCGGTGATGTTGAGCCCGTGATGGAGATTGAGGGATTTTCGGTTGAAGTCGCCCGAGGGCTTCCGGATTTCCAGAAACTCCTCGATCTCCGGGTGGTGTACGTCGAGATAAACGGCGGCTGAGCCGCGCCGCAGCGAGCCCTGGCTGATGGCGAGGGTCAAGGAATCCATGACGCGAATGAAGGGGATGATGCCGGAGGTTTGGCCGGCGCCCTTCACGCGCTCGCCGATCGAGCGCACGCCGCCCCAATACGTGCCGATGCCACCGCCATTCGAGGCGAGCGCCACGTTTTCATTCCAGGCGCCGACGATGTCTTCAAGCGAGTCGCCGACCCCGTTCAGAAAGCACGAGATGGGCAGGCCCCGATCGGCGCCGCCGTTCGAGAGCACCGGCGTCGCCGGCATGAACCACATCCTCGAGATATAGTCGTAGATGCGCTGGGCGTGGTCGGCGTCGTCGCCATAGGTGCGCGCGACGCGCGCGAACATGTCCTGAAACGTCTCGCCGGCGAGGACGTAGCGGTCTTCGAGAGTCTTCTTGCCGAACTCGGTGATCAGCGCGTCGCGGCTGTGATCGAGCACGATGTCGCGAACGATCTTGAGCTGCGGCCGCTCGCGCTTTTGAGGCGACAGCGCGCGCTCGCGGGCGGCCGCCATGTTCGCGATCTCCACTTTTTCCGCCGCTTCCGTCGACATGTCTTTTCCCCGTCCCTTTGGTCGTGCGCCCGTTTTCGAAGGCGCGCGGATTTGCTCGCCGGATAGCCTCATTCGGCCGCATCCGGCGCGGCGCCACACGCTGTTTTCAGGATCTTTTGGCAGCGTCAGATCTGAGGGATTTTGCCGCCCGGAAGAGGCCTCGTTCGAGGCATTTCGCCCGGAGATCGGCAGGCCCGCGGACCCACGCCGTCAACACAACATATAGTGCTTGAGGCTGGCCCTAGCGTCAATATGAAGTTGCCGGCTGGGCAAATTTTTTTGGTAAACGAGCGGTTAACGGCGGCCAAATCCGGTGAACGGCGGGAGCGCTTTCAAGGCGTTCCTAGCCTCGTTTCGGGCGCGGTCCGCGGAAGAACTTTGAGATCTTGATTCTCGGAGCGTCAGCTGTGAACGCCGGCGGGGCCGATTGGAAGCCGACGCCGACGAATCGCGGCGCTTCCGGCGCCCGCCGCCAGCCCGAAGCTGCGCCGTCGCCAGCCGAATGGCTGAGCGCGCCAGCCTTCGATTCGAGCGCGCCCAGCGCATCGGCGTAGCCGGCGATCATGTCGTTCTCGGTTTCCGCGGCGGCCGCCAACGCGGAGGCCTTGAGCCCGTCCGCCATGCTGCGCGCCGGCTCGGACTTGAGGACGGCGCCGGGAT
>JBEBFW010000056.1:0-15554 GCA_040081755.1 Parvularculaceae bacterium | reverse complement strand
CCCCGACCGCACGCCGACGCGAACAAAGCTGACGTCCCGCTCCGCCGCTCTCCGAGTTCAGGAACCGAACGCCGGATCGAAGTTCAGGATTTTGGCGCGCTTGGGCCGGGTATGTCCTCGACAGTCGGCGACGTTTCGCACCAGTCTTTCTTCTTGATGCGGACGACCTTACCGCCGGATTGCGTGCATGCCGTCCTGCCAGCAGCGTCGAGCGGGCTGCCGCAGTACTTTTGATCGCCGCGGACGACCACCTGCTTGCCGCCTTTCAGGCACATGCCCGCAGCAAAAGATTGCTCGAACCAACGGCCTTCTACGCCGGCGCGCCCGGGATAGTCCACGACCTGCATGTCGTGGACCCAATCCCGGCCGCCCAAAGGCGCCTGTTTCGCCACCGATGTCGGCCTGACGCGCGTTCGGCTTACGCCGCAGGCGCTATCTTATTTATTGCCGCCGCCCGCGCTCTCACGTCCGGGATCGGAGATGAAGGGATATTCCGAGCCGTTGTTGCCCACAGGGTCCACCAGCCAGACGCCGAAGTGATAATCTCGTCCCGTGTTGTCGCGATCCGTGAAGGAGAGCGTCTTGCCGTCGGCGGAGAACGCGAAATTGCTGAATTCCTGCTGCTCCCTTGGCGGGAGGCCGGGGATCGGCCAGACCGAAAGCGGAATCTGGACGCGCCCGCGACTATTGACCGTACCGAATACGACGGCTTTCGCCGCGTTGGGGCTGCCGTAATTGTGGTCAGCGTCTGTGAAGCGGATGTTTAGCGACTGCGGGTCGTAGATCGTGATGCTGAACGTCACGGGCTGGTTGCCGACTGGTCCGAGGTCGAACGCATCCTGGGTGGGATTCCAGCAATTGCCGTTCCACCCTTCGTAGTAGACAGGCACGTATTCGTCGGGCCCGATCTGGAGCATTTCCTTAGTGATCGAAACGCGCGCATTGATCGTCGTCACGGTTGGGTCGCAGGGAAGGGGCGGAACGACCGGCCCGACCTGCGCGAGGGCCGCCGCCGCATGCGCCGGCGGGAGCGCAACCGCGAGCATCGCGGTGTTCCGAATGAATCTCAGAGTCGACATGGCTTTTCATCCTTCTCTTACTTCTTATTTATCGGTCGTCGGCCGCCAGGGGCTGCCCCCTTTCGGAAGTCTCGTGCTCAGTCTGAGAAAATCGGGATGTCGATAGCCTGCAGCGGATAGTTCTGCGGCGAGCGCGGCGGCCTTGGCGGATTCACCGGCCAAGAGCCAAGCTTCGATGAAGACAGTCTTGTTCTCAAAGCCGGACTTCGACCACGCCGCCTCGATGGCCGCCTCAGTCTCGGCGGAAATTCGCAAATCTACGGCTTCCTCGTCGAGTTGCTCGGCGAGCCGGGCGCGCAGGACGTCGATCTTGATGCCGAGCTGGTCGAGAACATACTTGTCCTTCGCGGCGGAAATCCTGCCGACAGCCGCCGCCGCCTCATCGAGCGCTCTTTGCGCGTTTTTGCTCCGGCCTGCCGCGAGCGCGACGCGCGCCGAAAGGAGGCGCGCACCGCAATAGATGTCGATCAGCCAATCTGCGGCGGATTGGTCGAAGGAAACGAGGCGCTCCCCTGTGCCTTGAGCCGCGAGGGCGAGGGCGTCGGCCGCCCCGACGTCGCCCGAAGCGAGGCGCAAGCCGCCCGCCTCGATCTGCAAGAAACCATAATAGTAGAGCCACCGCGTGTTGTCGGGCTCCTCCGCGAGTCGCCGCTCGTGCACTGGAAAGAGGGAGTCCAGCATGGCGATCCCTCCCGCGAGGTCGCCGCGCGCCACGGCAACGCGCGCCTGAACGCGGCGGTTGACCGCTTGACGTCGAAGCGCCGCGTCATTGGCGGGATCGCGGGCGAGCAGGCTCTCATAAATCGCGGCTTCTTCGGCAAGCTGATTCCTGGCTTCGCCGAAAGCGCCGAGCCGCTCCAGCGCTCCGGCCAGCCACTGGAGATCGTCGGCGTGATTGAGCTGCAGCGAGCGGTCGCCCGGGTTCGTCTCCGCCAGCGCGCCCGTGATTTCGCCGGCGAGTCGAAACCCCGCGATGGCGTTCCTCGTGTCGCCCCGGTCGTAGGCAAGCGAAGCGAGGTTCCGATGGCCGTAAGCGAGCTCCGTACGCCATTCGTCCTTGTTCGGATCGAGCTCCGTCAATCTTAGGCCGAAATCTCGGTACTCGGTCCAGCGCTCCGTGACTTTCGCCATGTCCCCGCGCTTCAGCGCAATGTCGCCGACCCAGTAGACCGATTGCGCGTGATCGAAGATCCGCTGCGCATTGTCGGGGTCGCGGCGGAGGAGTTCGCTCGTGGTCGCTGCTGCCTCCGTATATCTCGCAAGTGCTGCGTCGAGCCTGCCCCGCGTCGAGTCGATCTCGCCGAGCAGCATGAGAACGCGCGCCCGCCGGCCAAGCGCGTCCGGATCGAGAGCCGCGAGGTTCTGCTTCGCATAGGACCGGAGCAGCCGTTCACCGACAGCATCCAGGATGTCGAGGCGGCCGACGGCGTCCAGCCGCTCGCGAAGGTCGGTCAGCATAAATTCGACAAGGCTTTGAGCCTCGTCCCGCTGGAATTCGGCTTCCGCGCGTGCCGCGACGGCGACTTCGCGCGCCGCCCTTGCCGCGTCGCGTTGCGTGAAGGCGAAAATCGAAAGGCCGGCAAAGCCTGCCGCCGCGAGCCCCAGCCCAGCGGTCCAGGTGCGCCGGACCGCGGTGCGCCGCTTTTCGTCGCGCCGGATGAGATCGTCGAGGCCGAGCCCCAGCATCGCCGCTGCAAGCTTCAGTTTCGCGCCGCGCTTGCCGTCGCCTCCCTCGCGCGCGTCGGCGGCGAGGGGGGTGTCTTCGGCCTCCAAAGTCGGCGAGAAGTCCTCGCTGACCTTGAACAGCAGCGTCTTCGGGAAGCACTCCTCCGCCTCGCGGCCTGCGATGGTGGAGGCGCCAGGTTCGCCGTCGACAATGACCGTCAAGATCTTCCGGGCATCGCGGTTGCGCTTGAAGAACGCGACTTCGCGATTGACCCATTTGCTCTGTGCCGACCGCGGGCTGCAGAGGACAATGAGGAACTCCGAGGCCAGCATCGCCGCTTCGATCGAAGCACCGATCGAATGAGCTGCCGCTTCTTCCTCGCGATCCTTGAAGATCGGACGGAGGCGCTCCGGCGCGGGGCCGAGCGCCGTGGCCTTGCCGATGAGCGCTGGGGGCGTTCGATAGGTTTCAAGCGCGTGGTGGAGCCACTCGCCCCAAACGCGGTCCGACCAGCTATAGCTGATGAACGCCCGGTACTTGAATGGGCCCATAAGGCGCTGCCGGACGGCTCCCCTACTGGCGACGATCGACGACCATACCACGGCCGGGGCTCGCGACTGAAGGGGGCTTCGGATCGCCGAACGCGCGGCGCTGCCGTTCCCCTTTGCTTCGACCGTCGCATCGACGTCTCTCGGCTGGGCGAGGCGTGCATAGTCAACGTAAGCGCCGGTGATCGGCCTTCGATTTTGACGAAGCGCTCGTGCGGCTTCCGGGCGGTGAAGACGAACCCGGCGAGCAGCTGGTCTTTGCGGGGGTGGACGCTGATGAAGCGCGTGCGCAGATGGAAGGCGTTCCGCGATTTTTGCGGGATCATGATCACTGCCTCGGCAGCCACCTCCACCGCCTTGGCGAGCGCGTCAAAAGTCCTGCGAACGGCCGGCTCGCATTTGACAAAAAGCGGGTCGCTGGCACAGCGCTGGTTCAATAAAGCGCGTCTCCTCAATCCGAACTACCGAGGCGACTGGGAACTCGAGGCCAAGGTCTTTTGCGGCGATCCTGTGGATGCTCTTCAGGGCGTGCGCAAATCGGGTCGTCGCGTCCATCCGACGCGCGAGCCGCATTGGCGCCGTGCGATGCGCTTGGCAATGAATTCTTGGATTTCGGGTGAGAATGCTCGCCGCGCTTGGCGATCTCGACGCGGCGTTCGACGAGGCGGCGAAGTTCCAGTCAGGCGAGCGCTTCAATGGCGTCAGTCTCTTCTACCCCGAGATGCTTGCGTTCCAACACGACCCACGTTTCATGCCGCTCGCGGCGCGCCTTGGCCTCGCGGAATTCTGGACCAAGATGGCCGTCTGGTCGGACTTTTGCGCCGAGCATGACACTCCCTACGATTGCAAGGCGGCGGCGCAGGCGGCCATAAACGAACGGCCCCGCCCTGACGCACCGCCTTCCCCGAAAATCGCCGGCAAATTGAGCAAGGGGCATGAAGAGACGAAGCTGGCATTGTGCCAGGTGCCAGAGCGGACATCGGCAGCCTATTTTTTTGAGGGCTCAAAGATCCCCATCTCGGACATGTCGGCTGGCGGCTTGGGGGGGCGATCCGAAAGCGGACGTTTCGATTGTTGGTTCAGCAAAAAACTCTCTCTGCCCTCGCTCCCGAGGGGACGCACTCTTCGAATCCCCCGGCCCATATGCCGGACTGAAGCGCACCCGACTCAATCGAACTGCGTGGAGTGACTGACGGCGCCGAAGTTGGCGCCGCCTAGCGTGCAAGACATCGATTGAGAGCCAGCTGCCGGCCGCGATCCTCGCCGGGGGCGCCGAACACACGCCTCACTTTCCGCGCCCGGAGGGTGGCCGTTGGCTGAAATCAGCGCCTTCGTCTGGACCGTCGCTCCATCATCGACTGAGAAATGACGCGCAGGGAGTCGGCGTTCAGTCGCGCGCGGGCGATCGGGAGCAGAACGCCGTCTTCGAGCGCGATTTGATGGCGCAAATGGACTGCAAAATCGCGCAGGGTTTTCCGATCGCCGTCGCTCATGTTTAGCCCTTGCAGCAGGCCGCGCAGAATGACGACGATTTCGTCGCTGACCTGCTCATCCTCCCGATGTTCGTCGGCGAGCAGCGACAGCAAGGCCTCGATGTTGTCGTCAGGCGAACAATTCGTCCGAACAATCGGAAAGAAAGCGACCTCATTGTCGAAGACATGCTGAGCAAGGTCGTTCTCGATGAATTCGACCAGAGACGAAACGGTTTGTCGACTCACGGCGCCGTCGGCGATCTGACTGAGGATCGTCGCCGCTTGCCTTTGGCGCGCATGTTCGGCGAGAAGGAAATCGAGCGGCGCGTCGAGAAGATTGAGCGCTGGCGGTCCGATCGCCGTTCTCGATCCGACGTCGATGTCGGCGTCCGGTTCGCTTCGTTGCTGATCCTCGTCGTGATGAGCGATCGTCATGACGCGGTCCCTTCAATACTGGAACCGAAGCGACGACCAGACGATGCTTCGATCGGCAAGGCCCGCCGCGCCGTCGTAGGAAGCTCCCTTGATCTCCGCTGACCAATGCTTGCGGATGGCGATGGCGACGCCGGCGTCGATCTCTTCGCCAAGATCAGCGTCACCCCGCTCGGCTTCAAAGGCGTGATAAGCCGCAAAGAACGTGACCGCAGCGCCGAAGGGAGCGTCTTTCCAAGCGTAGCTCGCCGTTCCGTAAAGGTCCTCGATTCCGGCCGCCGGCGTCGTCAGGAAAACATCGGCGAAACCCTGAAACTTGTGCAGCGTCGCGAGCGGCGTTGAGAAGCCGACGGAGCCGTTTCCGCCGAGTCGTTCGTAACCGATGCGAACCGTCCATGCGCGCGCCGTTAGCGACGCCTCGCCGTGCAGATAGTCCTCGCTATAGTCGAACGCGTTCGCCGCATAGTCGCGCTGCGAGGCGAATTCGGCGACGATCCCCGCCTCGATCCCGGCGCCGGCGTCGAGGACGAGAGCGTTCTCATAGCGAACGCCGAATGTCGCCGACGACAGCGCTGGCGCGTTGCCGAAATCGAGCAGCAGCCCGTAGCCGGAGATCTTGCCGTACTTGTTCGCGTCGTAGCTTGCCGCGAAGACATGACTGTCGCTGTCGAACTCGCCGAGCGGGTGGTCGTCGCCGAAGACCCGATGCACGCGGTCGATGTAGAGATACTCGATCGTGAGATTGTCGATCAGCGTCGAGGAGAGGCGCGCCGCGTCGAAGGTCTGCTGGTTCTGGCGGAAATCGACTGCGCCGATAAAGCGCTGATTGTTGAGATTATAGGCCTGCCGGCCGATGGTGATCGGCGTTTTTTCGATCCCTGTGAACGTCGCCTGGACGCGGTTGATCTCAGTGGCTTCCGGATCGGCGATGACAGGGAATTGCGCCAGTCCGTTGGTCGTCGAATTGAAATGATCGTCGCCGATCGAGACGACGTTTTCGAATTCGAGGAGCAATTTGAAATGGTGGAATTCCACGGTTTCGTATCCGAGCCGAGTCCTTACGGTGTTGGCGTAGGCGCTCTCAGCGAACCCCGCCTGCTCTTTCCATTCGAAACGATAGCGCACGTCGATGATCGGCTTGCCGGACTTGATCGCCTCGATGAGCGCGCTCTCCTTATTCGGCGGCGCGGTCCCTTCGGCATGAGCCGCCGCAGCGGCCGCACCGACGACGAGCAGTCCCGCGGCCAGAAACCTCATGTGCATCGCGATCTCTCCATGGACGCCGTCCCTCACTCGGCCGGGGCGGGCTCTTCTCGTTTGGCGTGCGAGGGCTGAGGCGCCGGCCGCAGGAATGCGGCGTTGTGCGCGCCGGCCGCTTGCGGCGATTTCGTGCGTACGAGTTGGTATCCGCGCCGGCCGAGGTACCAGACAGGCGCGCTGAAAATGTGGACAAGCCGCGTGAACGGAAACACGAGGAAGATCGTGAGGCCGAGCGTCAGGTGAGCCTTGAAGACGATCGGCGCGTCGGCGACGAGGTCGGCTGCGCCGCTTCGAAACGTCAGGATTCGCTGGGCCCACTCCATGAACCGCACCATTTGGTGACCGTCCAGATGACGCATCGACGTCGGAATGGTCGCGAGACCGAGCAGCAATTGGGCGAACAGGATGAGCAGAATCGCCGTGTCGCCGAAACTGGACGTCGCGCGGATGCGCGCATCAAAAAGACGGCGGTGCGTCAGCAGCGTAATGCCGGCGAGACACATGAGGCCGGCCAAGCCGCCGGCGGCGATCGCCAGCATCTGTTTGGCCCCATGCGAAACGCCGAGCGCATCGAACACCCAAATCGGCGTCAACAGGCCGACCAGATGACCAACGAAAATAACAAGAATGCCAACGTGAAAAAGCACGCTGCCGAGGATCAATTGCTTGCGTTTGAGAAGCTGGCTGGAACCGGAGCGCCAGGAATGTTGACCGTGCTCGAAGCGAAGGATCGAGCCGACCGCGAACACGGCGAGACAAATGTAGGGGTAGATGCCGAACAGAAGCTGATTTACGTAGGCGGCCATGGTCAGGGCTCCTTCGCTGGCGGCTCGGCGCTCATGCGGCTCAGCATCGACCACGACGGGCACCCCGGTTCGTGGGGCCCGAACGTCACCGGCTGATCCTCCCAGGCGGCGTCCAGCGCCTCGAAGTCGTTGGGATCGTCGTCGGGCGCGCCGCGCAGTGCGCCAAGCTCTGTCGCGGAAGGCTCGCCGCTGGCGATCGCTTCAAGCGCGCGAAGGACCGCCGCATAGGCGGATTTTCGTTTGAGAAGCCGCTCCTTGAGAGCTGCAAGAATGCTCAGCGGTTCAACCAGCAAGGCGACGGCCTCAGCGACAGGCCGCGTAGAGAGGTATTCAAGGAACATTGGGAGGTAGTCGGGAAGCTCGCGCGGGTCGGCGTCGAGCCCCGCCCGCTCATACAGCGCACGCAGATCGACCATCGCCTGCCCGCGATCGCGCGACTCGCCGTGCACATGCTCGAAGAGATGCAAGGACAGGGAACGCGTGCGGTCGAAAAGAAAAACGTAGCGTTCCTGCAACTCGTAAAGATCGAGCGTTTCGATTTCCGCGATCAAGAGCGTGAGCCCAGCGAGCGCGGATCGCGGAGCGAGCCCCTCCGCGAGTACGGCGTCGCGAATCTCTCCGGTCGCCACCTTGAGATCAGCGGTCGGGTAGGAGAGGAGAGCGCTCAAGGCCTTGAATGTGCTTGTCATGGCTCAAACCTTTCCCGAGGCCTTCGCGAACAGACCCGTCCATTGCGGCGCGTTTTTCGGTTCGCCGCATCCTTCGCCGAAGGAAAACCCGCAGCCGCCTTTGAGGTCGTAGGCGTTCTCCGCGTATTCGCGGTGCGAAGTCGGGATGACGAAACGGTCCTCGTAGTTGGCGATCGCCATCAGCTGATACATGTCGCGCACCTGCTGCGCGGTCATGCCGACTTTGCCGGGCAGGCTTGCGTCTTCGGCGCCTTCGTAGTGAACGCCGCGCATGTAGGCGCGCATGGCGACGAGCTTTTCGAGCGCCTTGGCGACCGGTTCCTCATCGCCCGCCGTCAGCAGGTTTGCGAGATACTTCATCGGAATGCGCAAGCTGCGCACATTGGGCATCGCGCCCTTCTCGCCGAAGGCGCCCGCCTCCGCCATCGACTGAATCGGCGACAGCGGCGGCACGTACCAAACCATCGGGAGAGTCCGATATTCCGGGTGCAGCGGAAAGGCGATCTTCCACTCCATCGCCATCTTCCAGATAGGCGATCTCTTCGCCGCCTCGAGCCACGCTTCGGTTATTCCTTCCGAGCGCGCCGCCGCCTGCACGCTCGCGTCGTTCGGATCGAGAAAGATGTCGAGGTGGCTCTGATAAAGGTCCGTTTCCCTCTCGACCGACGCCGCCTTCTCGATGCGATCGGCGTCATAAAGAACGACGCCGAGATAGCGGATGCGGCCGACGCAGGTCTCGGAACAGATGGTCGGCTGACCCGCCTCCAGGCGCGGATAGCAGAGGATGCACTTCTCCGATTTGCCGGTGCTCCAGTTGTAATAGATTTTCTTGTAGGGGCAGCCCGAGACGCACATGCGCCAGCCCCGGCATTTGTCCTGGTCGATGAGAACGACGCCGTCTTCCTCTCGCTTGTAGATGGCGCCCGAGGGACAGACCGCCACGCAGGCCGGATTGAGGCAATGCTCGCACAGGCGCGGCAGATACATCATGAAGGTGTTCTCGAACTGGCCGTAGATGCGCTTCTCGACCTTCTCGAAATTGTAGTCGGCGGAGCGCTTAGAGAATTCGCCCCCGAGAATCTCCTCCCAGTTCGGGCCCTTGTTGATTTTCTCCATGCGTTCGCCGGTGATGAGGGAGCGCGGCCGCGCCGTCGGCGCCGCCGTCATCTCGGGCGCTTTTTGCAGGTGCTCGTAATCGAAGGTGAAGGGCTCGTAGTAATCGTCGATCTCGGGGAGATCGGGGTTGGCGAATATCTTCGACAGGACGCCCAGCTTGCCGCCCATTTTGGGTTCGAGCTTGCCGTTCGCCTTGCGCTTCCAGCCGCCCTTCCAGCGCGCCTGATTCTCCCAGTCGTCGGGATAACCGATGCCGGGCTTGGTCTCGACATTGTTGAACCAGGCATATTCGACGCCCTCGCGGCTCGTCCAAACGTTCTTGCAAGTGACAGAACAGGTGTGACACCCGATGCACTTGTCGAGATTGAGGACCATTGAGATCTGAGCGCGAACCCTCATCGCACGGTCTCCACGGTCTTTGCCGGCGCATCGAGCCAATCGACGTTTCTCATCTTCCGTACAATGACGAACTCGTCGCGGTTGGAGCCGACGGTGCCGTAATAGTTGAACCCGTAGGATTGCTGCGCGTAGCCGCCGATCATGTGCGTCGGTTTCAGCACGGCGCGCGTCACGGAATTGTGGATGCCGCCGCGCTGGCCGGTCACTTCAGAGCCCGGCACATTCACGATTTTTTCCTGGGCATGATACATCATGATCATGCCGGGCTTGACGCGTTGGGAGACGACGGCGCGCGCCGTCAGGGCGCCGTTGGCATTGTAGGCCTCGACCCAGTCATTATCGACGATTCCGGCGCTTTTTGCGTCCGTTTCGGAGAGCCACACGATCGGCCCGCCGCGCGACAAGGTCAGCATCAGGAGGTTGTCGGTGTAGGTCGAGTGGATGCCCCACTTCTGGTGGGGCGTAATGAAGTTGAGGAGGATCTCCGTCTCGCCGTTGGGCTTTCGGGAGCCGGTCGTCTTGGTGTCGATCGGCGGGCGATAGACGCACAGCGTCTCGCCGAAGGCCCGCATCCACAGATGATCCTGATAGAGCTGCTGGCGACCGGTCAGCGTGCGCCAGGGAATCAGTTCGTGAACGTTGGTGTAGCCCGCATTGTAGCAGACCTTCTCGGACTCAATGCCCGACCATGTCGGCGAAGAGATGATTTTTCGCGGCTGCGCGACGACATCGCGGAACCGGATCTTTTCATCTTCCTTCGGTAGAGCGAGATGCGCGTGCTCGCGGCCCGTCGCTTTCGACAACGCCTCCCACGCCTTGACGGCGACCTCGCCATTCGTCTCCGGCGCCAGCATCAGGACGACTTCGGCGGCGTCGATGTCGCTGCTGATCCGGGCAAGGCCCTTGGTCGGCCCATCCTCTGTCACGACACCGTTCAGCGCCTTAAGGTTTTCGATTTCATGCGCGGTGTTCCAGGCGATCCCCTTGCCGCCATTGCCGATCTTTTCCATCAGCGGGCCAAGCGCCGTGAAGCGCTTGTAGAGATTTGGATAGTCGCGCTCCACGACGACGATCGCGGGCATCGTCTTGCCGGGACTCGGCTCGACCTCGCTGCGCGTCCAGTCCTTGACGCCGAGTGGCTGCGCTAGTTCGCCGGGGCTGTCATGCTGGATCGGAACGAGAACTACATCCATCTCGACGCCGAGGGCCTCCGGCGCGACATCGGAGAAGGTCTTCGCTAACCCCTTGAAGATTTCCCAGTCGCTCCGGCATTCCCAGAGCGGGTCCACCGCGCTTGTCAGCGGGTGGATGAACGGGTGCATGTCAGACGTGTTGAGATCGTTTTTCTCGTACCAGGTCGCCGTCGGCAGCACGATGTCGGAATAGACGCACGTCGTCGACATGCGGAAGTCGATGGTGACGAGGAGATCGAGCTTTCCTTCCGGCGCGGCGTCCCGCCACTTCACTTCCTCCGGCTTCTGGCCCCCAGTCGCGCCGAGATCCTTGCCCTGCACGCCATGCGTCGCGCCAAGAAGGTGCTTCAGGAAGTATTCGTGCCCCTTGCCCGAAGACCCAAGCAGATTTGATCGCCACACGAATAGATTGCGCGGCCAGTTCGCCGGATCGTCCGGGTCATCGCAGGACATGGAGAGGCGCCCGGCCTTCAATTCGCGGACGACAAAGTCCTTCGCCTCAATGCCGGCCGCGGCGGCGTCTTTCGCAACCTGCAACGGATTGCGCTGGAGCTGCGGGGCGGACGGCAGCCAGCCCATGCGCTCGGCGCGGACATTGAAATCGATGAGACTTCCGGACCATTTCCCTTCCGGCGCCAGCGGCGAGAGGATTTCATCGACGCCCAGCGTCTCGTAGCGCCATTGATCCGTGTGCGCGTAGAAGCAGGAGGTCGAGTTCATCTGCCGGGAAGGGCGCGCCCAGTCGAGCGCGAAAGCGAGCGGCAGCCAGCCCGTCTGTGGGCGGAGCTTTTCCTGGCCTACATAGTGCGACCAGCCGCCCCCCGACTGCCCGACGCACCCGCACAGCACCAGCATGTTGATGATGCCGCGGTAGTTCATGTCCATGTGGTACCAGTGGTTCAGCCCCGCGCCGAGGATGACCATGGACTTGCCGTTCGTCTTCTCTGCGTTGTCCGCAAAGGCGCGTGCGACAGCGATCGCCTGCGCGCGCGGAACTCCCGTAATCGTTTCCTGCCATGCCGGCGTATAGGGCGCATCGTCGTCGTACGACGTGGGCGTCCCATCGTCGGCGAACCCGCGATCGACGCCGTAATTGGCGACAAGGAGATCGAACACGGTCGCAACCAGCGTCTCGCCGTCGGCGAGTTGCAGGCTTTTGACCGGAACCTTGCGCTCGATGATGTCGGCGTGATCCGTGCCGCGGAAGTGATCGTGCTTGCGATTGCCGAAATAGGGGAAGGCGACAGTTGCGAGCAGCCCGCCCGCTCCTTCGAGCGTCAAGCAGAGCTCAGTCTCGCCGCCGGCTGACGCGCGTTGCTCGAGATTCCATTTGCCCTGTTCCCCCCATCGGAAGCCGATCGATCCGCGCGGACAGACGATGCTTGCGGTCTTGCGGTCGATGGCGACAGTCTTCCACTCGGGATTGTTCTGTTCGTTGAGGCCGCCGTCGAAGTCGGAGGCGCGCAGCAGCCGATCCGGAACGAGACGCCCATCCCTGCGCGCAAGCCGGACTAGCATCGGCAGGTCGGTGTATTGGCGCGCATAGTCCTGGAAATACGGGACCTGCCGATCGATGTAGAATTCCTTGAGGATCACATGGCCGAACGCCATGGCGAGCGCAGCGTCGGTTCCCTGTTTCGGGGAGAGCCAGATGTCGCCGAACTTTGACGCCTCGGAATAGTCCGGCGAGATGACGACGCTTTTGGCGCCCTTGTAGCGGACTTCGGTATAAAAGTGCGCGTCGGGCGTGCGCGTCTGTGGTACGTTCGAGCCCCACAGGATCAGGAATCCCGAATTGTACCAGTCGGCGCTCTCGGGAACGTCGGTCTGCTCGCCCCAAGTCATCGGGCTCGCGGGCGGCAAATCGCAGTACCAGTCGTAAAAGCTCATGCAGACGCCGCCGAGAAGCGAGAGATAGCGCGAGCCCGCCGCGTAGGAGACCATCGACATGGCCGGGATCGGCGAAAAGCCGAACACCCGGTCCGGTCCGTAAGTCTTGGCGGTGTAGGCGTTCGCCGAAGCGATAATCTCGTTCGCTTCGTCCCACGACGCGCGCACGAACCCGCCGAGGCCGCGCTGCTTCACGTAGGAGTCGCGCTTTTGCGGGTCATCGACGATCGAAGCCCAGGCGGCGATGGGCGTCTTCGTCGCGCGCGCCTCGCGCCAGAGCTTCAGGAGGCGCCCCCGTATGAGCGGGTGCTTCAGCCGGTTGCCGCTGTAGAGATACCAGGAATAGCTCGCGCCCCGGGAGCAGCCGCGCGGTTCGTGATTGGGGAGATCCGGACGCGTTCGGGGATAGTCCGTCTGCTGCGTTTCCCAGGTGACGATCCCGCCCTTGACGTAGATCTTCCAGCTGCATGACCCCGTGCAGTTGGCGCCGTGCGTCGAGCGCACGATCTTGTCGTGCTGCCAGCGCTTTCTGTAGCTGTCCTCCCAGGTGCGGTCGTCCCTGGTGACGACGCCATGCCCGCCGGAGAACTCGCCGACCCGGTTCCTGAAATAGGTCAGGCGATTCAGGAGATGGCTCATGCGGGCTCTCCCTGCGGTAGGGAGATCGCGGCGCGCGGGGCGCGGCCTCGTTCGACGTCATGAAGAAGCCCGCCCTTCCTCGTGTAGACGGCGAACGTGACCGCAGCGCAGAGGACATAGAACAGGAGAAATCCGACCAGCGCCGCCTGCGGTCCGCCGGTGATCGTGATCGACGTGCCGTAGGATTTCGGAATGAAAAAGGCCCCGTAAGCGGCGATCGCCGAGGTGAAGCCGATGATCGCCGCGGATTCCTTTTCAGCCTGCTTCAAGCGTCCGGCGGCGTCGAGCTGCGGCATCAGGTGCGGCATTTCCTGCCGCAAGATGATCGGGATCATCTGAAAGGTCGAGGCGTTGCCCACCCCGGTCGCGAAGAACAGCACCATGAACATTGCGAAGAAGCCGACGAAATTCCGGGCGCCGAGGAAATAGAGGACGCCGGAGACGCCCACGATCATCAACAGGAACACCCAGAAGGTGACGCGCGCCCCGCCCCATTTGTCGGAAATCCACCCGGTCATCGAGCGCGAGAGCGCGCCGACCAGCGGCCCGAGAAAGGCGAACTGCAGGGCGTTCACTTCCGGAAACTGCGTCTTCATCAGAAGCGGGAAGCCCGCCGAGTAACCGATGAAGGAGCCAAACGTGCCGGTGTAGAGAACGCACATGAGCCAGTTGTGCTGGCGCGTGAAGATCACCGATTGCTCGGCGAAGGAGGCTCTGGCGTCGGCGAGGTCGTTCATTCCGAACCAGGCGAGCGCCGTAGACAAGACGAGGAACGGGACCCAGATGAATCCGGCGTTCTGCAGCCAAAGCGGCGAGCCGTCGGCCGTCGCTTGCGGGCCTCCGCCGACGGCTCCGAAAACGCCGGCCGTAATGACGATCGGCACAAGGAACTGCATGGTCGAGACGCCGAGATTGCCGAGGCCGGCGTTCAGCGCCAGCGCGTTGCCCTTTTCCTTCTTCGGGAAGAAGAACGAAATGTTCGACATGGACGAGGCGAAATTCCCGCCGCCAAGACCGCAGAGAAGCGCCAGCACCAGGAAGATGAAATACGGCGTGTCCGGATTCTGCACGGCGTAGCCGATGCCGAAGGCCGGGATCATCAGGGAAGCCGTGGTTAAAGTCGTCCACAGGCGCCCGCCGAAAATCGGGACCATGAACGAGTAAAAGATGCGCAAGGTCGCTCCGGACAATCCCGGAAGAGCGGCGAGCCAGAACAGCTGATCGGTCGTGTAGTCGAACCCGATCGACGGAAGCTTGGCGACGACGACGCTCCACACCATCCAGACGGCGAAGGCGAGCAGGAGCGCCGGGATCGACAGCCAGAGATTGCGGTTGGCGATCTTGCGGCCCTTCTCTTTCCAGAAGGCGTCGTCCTCCGGCCGCCAGTCTTCAATGACGGGAGAGATCGCCTTGCCGCGCTCTTTCGTGTGAATCTCCTGCATTTCCGGAAGTTCGGGCAACGCCGCGAGCTCCTTGCCAAGCGCCTTGCGCTCCATGTGCAGGATCGACAAATGCATCCAGGCGAGCGTGACGGCGACGAGGCCGAAAAGCAGCATGAAGCAGCTCGTCCAGATTCCCGTGAGGTCGTTCATGACGCCGAAGAGGATCGGCAGCACGAAGCCGCCGAGACCGCCGATCATGCCGACAAGCCCGCCGACGGCGCCGACGTGATCCGGATAATAGACCGGGATGTGTTTGAAGACCGCGGCTTTGCCGAGGGACATGAAGAAGCCGAGGCCGAAGATCGCGATCATGAAGGGCGCGACGCCCATCTCGGTCGAGAATTCGATCGGCCCATCGGTGCCGTGGATCACATAGTCCGTCTTCGGATAGGACAGCATGAACAGGAACAGCATCGACGCGCCGAACGTCCAGTACATGATCTTGCGCGGACCGACGCGATCAGAGAGGTGGCCGCCATAGATGCGAAAGAGGCTGGCGGGAATCGAATAGAAAGCCGCGACCATGCCGGCGGTCTTGATGTCGAAGCCGTAGACGCCGACGAGGTAGCGGGGCAGCCACAGCGCGAGCGCGACGAACGCTCCGAATACGAAGAAATAATAGAGCGAGAACCGCCAGACCTGCAGATTCTTCAGCGGTTCGAGCTGGAGGAGAGTCCCCTTGGCCTTGACGCCCGACCTCCGGCGTTCGACCTGCGCCGGGTCGTCATTGGTGAACAGCCAGAAGAGAAGAGCGACGACGACGAGGGCGCCGGCCCAGACCTGCGCGACCACCTGCCAGCCATAGGCGATCATGACGAAGGGCGCCGCGAACTTCGTCACCGCCGCGCCGACATTGCCGGCGCCGAACACGCCGAGCGCGGTCCCCTGTCTTTCGGTCGGGAACCACTTCGACACATAGGCGA